>AP021858.1:2185023-2497169 GCA_017347465.1 Candidatus Nitrosymbiomonas proteolyticus
ACCCGAACAGTTTCCCCATCGAACCCAACGAGGTCGACGCCGTCCGACCCTGGAGGAATCTGGGAGGCATAGGCTAGGACAAGTTGGCCGAGGGCTTGGAATTCCGAGGCTCGCTCTCCGGCGCGGGCCTGCTCGCGGAGATCACTGAGCGCCGTCTCCCTCGCCAAGAGAACGCGGTTCAACCGACCCTCCAAGTGCGCCTTGCGAAGCTGCAACTCTCGCGCAGGGAGATCGATCCAGAGAAACCTCTCGAGGGCCTGGCAATAGCTGGTGTGCCGGACACCCTTGAGGTCGAGAGCGGAGATGTCGATGGGGTACGCCCCGTGTCCCGCGACATACACCGGCGCGTATCTCCCGGTCCGAACTACTTCAGCGAGTCGTTCGAGTTCATCGAGAAGCGCGGGAGCTAGGTCTCCCTGAGAGTCGGACCCGGCTTCCAGGTTCGATCGAGAAAGCAGGAGGCGCTTCAGAAAGGGGGAGCCTCCTTCCGAATCCGCCCACTGCTCCCAGGTCTTGGCTTCGAGGATCGAAGTCTTCGGCGGAAACGGAGGCGACACGTAGCTTGCTCCCGGAGTGATCGGCCTCTTGCTCTTGTTGGGTCCGATCCACTTGGCCGCCGCGATAACCCTATTCTCACTGCTCAGCAGCATGGCGTTGGCGTGCTTCCCCATCAACTCTGCGACAAGGGTGTGTCTGCCCGCCGAGGATTCAAACTCGAATTCGGCGATTCGGTCGAACCCCCGCTGCCAGGCGCGGGTCAGCCGCCCCCCACGATCCGGGCCTTGAGGGCCTCCCCCAGTTGAGGGAGCGGAATCAGCCCTTTGGGTTTGCCGGTCCCGATCCATATCCGAGCGAACTCAGGATCGCACGAGACATGCAGCCACTGGGCCTGGCCCGCTCCATAGACTTCGAGCGCGAAGCTAAGAGGATCGGGCTGCACCACCTTTTGAACCCGACCTCCGACGAGCGCCTGGACCTCGGCAAGCGCGGCGGCAAGGCATAGGCTGTCAAACGGGATCCGTGACGGGCTCATCGTTCCTCGAACGTACCCAACGGTGTGGCATTCCCGTACACTGTGAGCGCAGATGCCGATCGTGACCCTCTTTTTCGACGTGGAAGACCCGCTCGCGCCAGACTCCGACGATGCCGCGTTGCGGGTCTGCCAGTTGCTCGCTGCCGAGGGGCTGACGGCAACGATGTGCGTGACCGGCGAGAAGGCGCGGAAGCTACGCGAGCGGGCTCGGCGGGACGTGATCGAGGCGCTGAAGTCGCATTCGCTCGGCCTGCACACGAACACTCATTCCGTCCATCCCACAACGATGGAGGCGGTCAAGGACTTGAGTTGGGAGCAAGGCGTCGAAGCGATTCGGAAGTCGGAGGAGCCGGGATTGGCGAGCTTCGAGGAAGTCTTCGGCCGCATGCCCTGCTGTTGGGCCGGAGCGGGGAACACCTGGGCTCCCCACGTGCTTGGATGGCTGGCCACGACTCCGATCAAGGCGTGGGCGTATTCGCTTCTTACCCCGCCTGGGGGCGAGCCGCACCGCGTCAACGGGCTCTGCGGATTCCCGCAGCATGGGGCGATCAGCGAAGACGACTACGCCTCGCCGGAATCTCGCGCGACGGCGCTTGATCGAATCCGCGCCTTGTGCTCAAGCAAGCTGGGGTGGGTGGGCGTGTTCCTCGGGCACCCGACGAGGTATGTCCATCGCGCGTTCTGGGACGCCGCTTATTACGGCGGACTCAACCCAACCGGGGAAATCCCTCTTCCCGAGGAGAGGCCCCAAGCCGAACGAGAGGCGCTCTTCGAGGGCCTCGATGAGTTATTACCAAGAATCGCCGAGTTGGGACCCGTCCTTCCCTTGGATGAGGTGCTGGCCCTACCTTGGGACTGGGTCCCGATGGGAGCTGGGGCAATGCGACATACGCGCGAGGCCGCAACGAAGAGAATCGCTCAAGCCGCCAAGTGGCCCGTCCACCGTCCCCATCTCCGAGTCGAATCGCTGTTGGCTCCGCTCGAAGCCGCGCTGGAGGGTCTTGAGATCGGGAGGTTAAGGCGATAGTGGACCCCGAAGTGGCCCGCGCGATCCGGCTCTATCAGCTCACTTGCGGGCTGGTAATCGCCCTCCAGGCGCTGGTCGCGCTCGGAGGTTATCGGTTGCGAGCGTCGGCGGCGGAACTGGCCGACCTAGACCCGCGATACGATATCGGGTTCTGGGAAGGCATGGGGACAACGCTCATCGGAATCGGCCTCTTGTTCGCCCTCTCGCAGGCAGCGCTTCTCTTGCTGCCCCGTCGGCCCTGGGCCTACGGCATTCACCTCGCCAACGCGATCGGTGCAGCGTTCCTTTGCATCCCCACCCTTGCAGCGGTTCCAACGGTCGTTCTTTGGATGAAGCCTCGAATCAAGGAGTACTTCGGGGCCTAACGCCTCCGCCGTCGAGCTCGGTCGGCCGCTTTGTGGCCAAGGAACGCCTCCGTTTCGCTGAGCAGCCGGTTCGCGACGTGACGCGCGATACTAGGCGGCGCTTTCGCCGTCGCTGCGTTCTCGGCGATCTGAAAGGCCTCGGCGAGCGATTCCGGGATGCTGTCGTTCCGAAGATGGGGCGGGGCGTCGATGGAGATGTTGAGCCGTTTGCGAACCAGGTGATCCGCGTTCTTCAAGACCTCCCTCAGGGCAACGTCAGTCGCGGCAGAGCGCTTGTAAAGCGTGGCGACGGCGTCCACTAACTCCCTGCGGCCCCCTTCGCGCACGAGCGGGGGCTCAGGCAAGCCGAACGGTTTTCCGAGAGTATAGATAATCACCGCAAACAGAATCACCAACTGCCACCACGCGTATCTCGCCCAGTCTCCGAACAAGGAGAGCACGCCAGGCGCCCCTTCGGACCTGAGCGCGCTGTCGAGGAACACCACATCGCGGGCGCCCCCACCGGCCGTTTCGATCACGTGAAGCCAGAAACTGGCGTTGTCCGCCAAGTCCAGGAAACGATTGGTCGACGAGAGCCCGTCCGCGACCCTAAAGATTCGACCTCCGTAAAGCGATTCGAGGGTGACGAACTCATTGTCGCTAAGGAGCATGAGAGGCGCGGCAGCCGGTCCGTAGCCCATGTCGTACTGCCATTCCGCAGGTGAAGTGCCGTAATGAACGGTCCAGGTGAACTCCGAGGCGTCGGACGCGTAGGCGATTCGCCGTGTTGCGCCCGAGGACGCGCTTCGGCTCATGCGGTCGAAGGTCTGGCGCAAGTGGACGATCACGACGTTGCCCCCCGCTTCGAGGTGGCTCACGACCGACGGATGATCCTCGGCGTAGGCCAGTAGGGGAAGATCGGAGCTCCACACCTCCGCAGTCAATTCAAAGACGATAAGCGTCTGTTCGGGCTTCAGTGCCGTGGAGCTCGTTTGCGCCGAGGTCACGCGATAGCCGGACGCTCGAAGGAGTTCGTTGAGCGCCCGGGTCCCGCTGGGTCCGTACGACAGCGAATCCGGATGGCTCCGGTCTTCCGACTTCCCGAGGGAGAGCACAAAGCCCGCGACAACCAACAAGCCGAGCAGCGCCCAGATCGTACGGGGGACCGAACGCATCACGCCGCCACCTCCTCAAGCCGGTAGGTAAGCCGCTGATACTCCGCGCGAAACCACGCTGAGTCGGCCTCGGAGCATGGCGCGTGGCCATACCAGAAGTTGTCGAACAAGCGGGTCGCGCGCCGAAACTCGATGTCCCGAGGCAGCTGGGGACTGGCCTCGATCCTTCTCAGGTGCTCCCAGTTGGTCTGACCGCGATAGAACCTCGCGATGCCGCTCTGGTCGAACCGCAAGAGACATGCGATGTAGAGGCACCGGATGGCTTCCCGATGCCGGCCCTCGCTCATGAACTGATCCGCAAGTTCGAGCCATTCATCCAGCGTTCGTTCCGGCTCGTCTTCGTCCAGAAGCGCCGACGCGCGACGCCTAAGCTTCTGCTTCCATGCGAAGTACCGGATCGCGAAGTAAGCGAAGGTGACCAAGACGATGCCGATGATCACCCAAGCGATCACTCGCACCAGGTCCCCGATCCCGGACACAGAAGCCGGAGGGTTGAACTCTCTTGGCTCACGGCGCCCAGAGAACAGCCTTCGCAACAGCTCCCCGAGTTGGTCCATCGCGCTGGCGAACCAGGAGGACGACTGCGTCCCACGATCTTTATAGAACGGGTTCTTCTTGATTTGGGCGGCCTTTTCGCGAGTCTGCTCGCTATTCGAAGGCGTGGGGACCGCTTCCGTTTCAAGGGCGGCGCGGACTCGAACGGCCTCGATCGCGTCTTCAAGGTACTCAGGGTTAGGGTCGTACTGATCGTAGTCGATCGTTTCCCGGAGGAGCGCATCGATGCCGGGGTCGGCCCTCATTTTGGAGAGCACGGCCCTCTTCGCATCGTCCGAGGTCGCGCTTTCGATTTGTTCGAGCGCGTTCCCATAGTCGAACCCCCAAGCCGAGGAAGCGAGAAGGAGGAGGCTACACCTCAAAACGGTTGTGACGATCTGCCCGCAAAACCTCTTGCTTGAGCAACTGGATGTCATACCCCTCCAATCGAATACGGCGGTCGAAATAGACGAGAGTGCAGAAGATGGACCAAGCGGGCATCACCGCCCAGATCGCGAGGAACCAAGGCGAAAGTCGGATCGCCTCGGCGACCAGAGGGCCGACGTGCCCAAACGCCGAAAGCGATTCGATCGTCAAGAGGCTGTTCACGATGCCGAAACTCGCCAGAATCCCCAGAATCGCAAGGAGCGCGATGAGAGACACCATTACCGCGCCGCCGAAGAGGACGCCGACTCCCGATGAAGCGTGGCCCTGCTCCTTGAGTAATTCCCTCGCGCGGCGGAGGGCGGCGAATGGGCTCCGAACGTCTTCGATCACCATCACCGACGGCGCGAGGCCATAGTAGATCGTGACGACAGGAAGCATGACTGCGCCGATCAAATAGCCGACGATTCCAAACAGAGCGAAAAGGCCGGACCAGAGAGCGTCGTCCCTAACCACTTCGCCCAAGACCGCCGCGAGCATCATCGAAATCGTGGCCACTACGATCCCAGCCCACCCGTAGACCAACTGGAGCAGCGTGAGCCAAAAGAGCCGCCACTGAATTCGCCGGGCGGCATCGACCGCTGCTTTCGGTTCGGGGACGCGGCCCAGCAAGTAATCCGCCGTAAGCTTGACTGACACCGCGTTCGAATAGGCAAAGCCGAAAACCATGAGGGGGCCGCCCACCGCAAAGGCCATTGTGAGCAGCAAGATGGCCTCGCCCACCTGGGCGCGGGTGTCTCCCGGCGCATCGGTGACGCCGAACGCCGGCATCACGTAGAACAACACGAAAGCCACGCTTGCAAGAATCAGGAGACTCGGGAAGACGGTGGTTCGCAGAATGAGCCTGCCGACGCCCTGATAGGCTTGCAGCGCAGCATCGAGCGCCGTCCCTTGAGGAATCATTCGCAACCGAGCCGTCCGGGCCGAACGGCCCGACCTATTGGCCAAGAAACGTCTCAGGGGTTCGGACGTCATCAGACAAGAGTGTATCCGAGGTACAACCTCGGAACTCACAAGGAATGGATGGGAATCGCGAAAGTGCCTCGCGCAAAGGCTCAAACGCGAACACGCAAGGAGAACGAATGACCGCTTTAGTAGGACTGTTGGCGCTGATCCCCGCTTGGACGGACGCCGATCCGACGTTGGACGACGTCTTGCAGAAGGGCTTCAAGGACGCCCAGTTCTCGATCGTCGTGGTGCAGGCCGACCAGCGCGAGCTTGCCAAGATCAACAAAGACTTCGGCGCGTCGTACCGGTTCAAAACGAGCGAAGCCACCATCAAAGAGCCGTTCAAGCTGAGGCTCTCGGGCAAGGTGGACGACACGGAGATTCTCTTCATCGTCAACGGAACTACCCAGTGGATTCGAGTGCCGCGCGCGAACATCAGCCAAAAAAACGAACTTGCCAAGTCACCCGGCAAACGTCAAACGATGATGGACTTCGGCGTTCTTACGCCGTCTCTGTTCGACGAACTGTTTTCCGCTAAGTTCGTCCGTGTGGACCGAGCTACCGGCGACTACGTGTTCGACCTGACCTTCCAAAAGCCAAGGTATGTTGATACGACGCGTTTTCGCCTGTGGATCGATCCGAAGCTCCGATATACCAAGCGGCGCGAATGGTACAACCGCGTGGGCGAGTTGATGGCGACCTTCCTTTATGAGCTCCCCGTCACGCAAGGCGGCGCCACGCTGCCCACGAAGGTAACGGTACGGAACGTCGATGGCAAGTTGGCGGGCGTAACCGAGTACCGTTCGGTGGCGATCAATCGCGGACTTTCCGATTCGTTGTTCTCGCCCTAAGGCACGGCACCCCGAGCGAACACGATGGGGTTCAACCGGCTGGCTGCGAGCTCGCCTGGCTGCTGGCCTGGGTGCCACCGTTCGAGGTCCCGCTGCCGGTCGGCGTGATCGGGCTCCAAGAGCCGGGCGCCGTCCTCAAAGTAAATGATCGTCATCGCTTCGCGCGTGATCGAGCTTCGATTTGCGCCTGCCGCATGAAGAACCCACCCTGAGTGAAACGTCGCGTCCCCCGCTTGGAGGATCGGCGGCTCTGAGACCTCGTAGCCGTTCGCGGCGATGAACTCCTCAAAGAACGTTTCCGATTCGTCCGAAATCGAAATCGGCCGAATCGAACCCAATTGGTGGGAGCCAGAAGCGAAGCGCATCGTTCCCATCTCCAGCCCCGCGGGGACCAGAGGCATCCACATCGTGATCGTGCGGTCCGTGTCGAGCGGCCAGTAGTATTGGTCTTGATGCCAAGGGGTCGGTCCGCCGCCCGGCTCCTTGAAGAGGGCTTGGTCATGGTAGAGCCGAACCGAATCGACGCCCATCAAGTCGGCGGCGACTTGCGCGAACCTCCTTCCCAGCGTAAACAGCCTCACGGCATCATCGAACTCCCACAGGTTGGTCGTCTGCAAGAAGGCCCTGCCGTACGTATCCCGTTCGACGAGAGGACGCCTTTCCTGATTCTGCGAAGCCACCGCGCTGAGGATTCTGGGACGCACGGCCTGAATCTCCTCCTCGGAGCACAGAGACCTGAGGCGGATGTGCCCGTTCCGTTGGTATTCGCCCCGATCCTCTGCGGTAACGTTGTAAGGAGAGTCGAACGTTGGGATCGAGGTTGTGTGTTTGGCCATGGCGCGTTCATTGTATCCATACCTGTCCAGTATTTCGAGAGGCAGGGAGAGTTTGGAGTTGAATTGAGCGATCTGAGAACCGTGTTTCAGAGCCGATCTCTTCGCTCGATGACGGGCCTATTGCTCGGCGCGGTGGCGGGGGCGTTGATGGGAGCGATTTACGGCTCGAATCATGTGCCGGCGGACGTGTACGGGGCGGCGGAGGAGTCCAACTGGCTTCTCGACAACATTATGTTAGGGATGTCAGCGTTCGGGTTGGTGAGCACGGTCGTTGCTCTTTTGCCCCGACCTCTCTATACGCTCTCAGGCCTGCTCTTCGGGAGCGCGATCGGCCTCGCCCGGACGGAGCTATGGGCTCTCCTTGAAGTTGGGCTGATGGGGGAGCATTTCCCCGGCGAAGGCAGGCTCGTCATCTTGGCTCTCAGCCTTGGGTTCGCGGCTGCGTTTGCCCTCGTCGGGCCGTCGATCCTTCGATCGATGGCGCGCCCAACGAACTGAGGCCGTGCGCGGCGTATTGTAGAATCAGGCTTCTGTGGATACCAACGAGCGACTCATACGGGCCGTCCAGCTTGCCGCAGCCAAGTTGGTCAGTAACGCCGACATCGATCAGTTGCTCGACGAGGTGCTTGCGATCTGCGTCGAGGCGGTCGGCGCCAGCGGAGGCACGATCTACCTTCACGACGACCGCAGCCGCAGGCTCGTGTTCCATAGCGTTCGCCCCGCCGAGGTCCGAACGAAGCTCCCCGTGCAAGACATCCCCGACGATTACGGCGTCGCAGGGAAGGTGTTTCATACGAGGCGATCGGAGATTAGCGAGTTCCCGGAAGTGCCCACCGCCAGCCGAACGGACTTCGAATCGGCCACGGGGGTGTACCTCAAGACAATGCTGACGAGCCCGCTGATGATGGAGGGAGAGATTCCGATCGGCGTGGTTCAACTCATCAACAAGAAGGAAGGATCGTTTACGGACACCGACGTCGCGGTGCTCGAGACCGTCGCAGCGGTCTGCACAATGGCGGTAATCAACTCGCAGCTCGCCGACGAGGCCTCTCGCGCTTCGACGCTTCTCGGAATGGGCAAGGTGAGCCACGATATCGGGAATCTGGCGGCGGCCCTCTTTGCCAATATCTCGTACGCCGGCATGGCGGTGGAGGCGATCCAAACGAGCCTGTCCTCTCAAGAAAGCGAACTCGACGGGCAGCGGCTCGCCGACCTTTCCGCAAACCTCGGTGGGTCGCTCGATGACCTGAAGGGCGTCGCTGACCGGATCGTAGGCTACGCCCGGCTCATCAGCGACCTTTCGGCGGGACGGCCCCTGCGCCCCATCCGCACCCGCGGATCGCTTTCCGCGATCATCGAAGCGGCCGCGCGCGAGGTTGAAGGCGACTGCGAGCAGAGTGGCGCTTGCCTCAGCCTCGACCTTCAAGAGGGCGCGCCGGAAACGTGCATCGACTCTCAGTATATGGCGAGGATCGTCCAGAACCTCTTGGGGAACTCGATCAAGGCGATCGGCGAGGCCCCACTCCACCCCGGCGCGAGCGGAAAGAAGGCCAAGGGCATCGTTCGCGTCGAGTATCGGTTCAAGAGGGGGCAGCACATCCTGACCGTGGCCGATAACGGGCCAGGCATGACCCGCGAACAGGTTCGGGCGGTGCTTTCGGGCGCAGGACGGAGCTACTGGTCGAAATCGAGCGGCTCCGGATGGGGCATCCGAATCGTCCTTGAATTGGCGGCGACCCATGAGGGGAAGGTGGACGTCGAAAGCGAACCTGGCAAAGGCGCGACATTTCGGCTTTCGTTCCCGCATGTGGACCCGGAAGCGGGCTGTCCGTAGGTCCTAAGGGAACTTTAGGCGCGGGTCTGCGGTGTCATAATTTAGGTTCGGAGCTTTGAAGAATTCCCACACAACCGTCATCCGACGTACCCCTCCTCGTTCGAGGAGGTGGCTCTCCGCCCTCTCATGGTTCGCCTACGCGATCGTGTGCGCGGTTGCGCTGTTGGGGGGCACTGCTGCGGGATGGCTCAAGTCGAGCCCCGTCCTCTCGGCCATGAGCGCCCAGTTCCTCACCAACAAGAACGCATCCGACGTGTTCGACGACGATGCCCTGACGGTGCTGGTGCTGGGATGCGACGAGGATCGGAGTCGGGGAGGGGCGAAGGTCGTTCGCGAAAACGCCCGAAGCGACATGATGTTGGTCACGAAGATCGACTTCGCCAACAAGCGAGTCGGTGGGATTTCCATTCCGCGCGACCTCGAAGTTGGGTTGCCTGGATACCGTGCCCAGAAGATCAACGCGTACCACTCCATCGGCGGAAAGGACCTCGCCAAGCGGGCCGCCGAGAGCGTGCTGGGAGTCCCGATCGACCGCGTGATCGTGCTCAACTACAAGGCGTTTCAAGAACTGGTCGATGTGGTGGGAGGGGTCGAGGTGTACGTCCCCAAGAACATGAAGTACACCGACCGGCCGGGCGACCTCTACATTGATCTCAAGAAGGGCAGGCAATGGCTCGATGGGTATCAGGCGATGGGCTTCGTTCGCTTCCGACACTCCGACAGCGACTTCAAGCGGATGGAGCGTCAGCGGGACTTCTTGTTCGCCCTGAAGGATCGAGTGATGAAGAACTCGAGCTTGCTTCCGACGATCGTCAACAAGGGTTCCGAGGTGATCGGGGACGAGTTTTCGCCGGACGAATTGGCTTCGCTCGCGCTCTTTTTGCGAGGGGTCTCGAACGACAACATTCGAATGTCCTCGTTGCCGGTCGTCGAGGGCCGAGGCACGAACCTCAACCTGGACGCGGGCAAGTTGTCTGAAGTACTTTTGGAGAACTTCCTTAGCGGCTACGCGGTGGAGGGCCGCGTCAGCCAGCGATGAGCTTGGGAGGTTCGGTCGCAAACGACCGGCCCGAGGGTCCTTCCAGTTCGTATCTCACCCGAAAGCAGCTTTATGCCTTGATAGTGGGCGCGAGCATCTTCCTCTTGCTGTTTGCTTTGTGGTACGTCATTATGAAGGGGCAATCGGATAAGGCGCTTTGCCGCCGTAACCTCAAAGACGCCTTCACGGCGATGGGCCTCTACCTCTCGCAGAACGACGACCGCTACCCTCCGGTCGCTCACCAACTGCCGAATGGCGCGCCTCTGCTCCTCGACGGGAAGGCCTTCACTTGGGCCACGTTGATCCAGGGCGGCATGAGCGCCCGCCGTTCGCTTGTTTGCCCTTCGAGCCATGAGGACGAGCGCGCTCGCAATGTGTTCTTTGAAGACTCGAACGCCACGCTGCTCACGGCCTACGGAATGTACATGGCGTGGTCGTCCTACGAGCAAGGGAAGATCGACGCTCCGAGCCGGGCGGTGCTGCTCTCTGAGACCAGCAACCACGGGGCGAGGGACACCTACAACCCGATTCCTTTTACCGATCCTTGGGACGGCGCGATCCCTCAGGACGGCTTCGCGATCGGTTGGGATCAGGGCGTCATCGAGCCAGGCGAGGACGCGCAATGGGTCACCCGTCTCGCCTTTCCGGGTACGGCCGGCCGCAAATTTGAGGCGGAAGGGAAGGGCAGGCACGACGGTGGGCTGTTTGTGTTGTTCGCGGATGGCCACCTGGGAATGATTCGCCCCCCCGAAGCCAAGATCGAACGCGGGACCTACGGACTCAGCGGGTACTGGGCGACGCGGTAGGGATTCCCCACCCCTGGTCAGACGACATGGAACGCCCGCTCGAACTCTTCGAAAACGGGGAGGTAATCGAGCCACTCCACCCGCGAGCGCGCCTTGAGATACACCGGCAGCGCCAAGTACGGGATGAAGTGCGGTCGCTTCGGCCTTCGAGCGAGATTCATGTTCGCCTGCTGGGGCGTCTTGTCGCCTTTGCGGAGGTTGCACCTACGGCAACAGGCCACGAGGTTGTCCCACGAGTGAGGTCCGCCTGCCCACCGGGGTACGACGTGGTCGATGGTCAAATCGCGCGCTTTCGAGCCGCAGTATTGGCAGGTGTACTGGTCGCGGGCGAGGATCGAATGCCGGGATAGCCTCAGCTCGGGCATCGGCCTACGCACGAGATACCGCATCTTGACTACGGAAGGGGCGGGCAAGGGACCGCCGGCCGTCAGGATCGGCTCGGGACGTTCGTGCACAACGTCGGCCTTTCCGAGGATCAGCAGCGATAGGGCCCGCCGCACGTTGCACACGTTGAGCGGCTCGAAGTTGTGGTTGAGCAGCAAGACTTCAGGCAACTTCCCGACCCTCCGAACGAAAAAGACCCACGCGCAGACGCATGGGCCTATCGAAAGCCGCCGGAATCGAGGCGCATATGATCGAGTCCGCCCAACTGGGCGGATGACAAAGATGCCTCGGCTCGAATGCGTACGAACCCATGCTCACTACCACTATACGACGATCTGGGCCGTTCTGAGGTCGCAAACGAGGTGCGATAGGCCCATCGTCAAGAGGGGATTCGACGCCGCGCGCGGCATTCCTTCCCGGAGTCGTTAGTCCGCGGCCGAGACCAGTTCGACCTGCTCGATCACAGCCTGCATCTCGGCGATCATGCGCTCGGTGGCCGCAAGGGCATCTCCCGAAAACGGCCAGATCAGTTGAGTTTGGCTGAAATAACACTCCCGCACCCGCTTGGAAAGCAAGCTCCAAACCATGGGTGAGATCGCGGCTCGGTCGGCGAAGGAGATGGCAAGCCTTCCGCCGGAACCCTCGACCTTGCTGATTCCAATATCCCGCATCGCGATCCGACACCGCACGACCCTCATCATTGCGCGAACGGTGTCCGGAGGGTGTCCATACCGATCCTCGATCTCGGCGCCCACCTCGGCCAGTACCTCGGACGAAGGCGAGACGACGATTCGCTGGTAGTAGTGGAGTCGCTGGGCGGCGACGGGGATGTAGCTTTCAGGGATCAAAGCCGCCACTGGGATGTCGAGCGTGGGTAAGGGCTCGAGTTTCGCAGATTCCGGTTCGCCTTCGCCGCCCTGATGCGAAGGATCGAGCAACTTCGCCCTTTCTTCGCTTACGGCCTCTTGAATGAGTTGCGTGTAAAGCTCATAGCCCACGCTCGCCATCGAACCATGCTGCCGAGTGCCTAATATCTCCCCCGCACCTCGAATCTGCAAGTCGCGGAACGCCAGCGAATAGCCGGCCCCAAGGTCGGCAAATTCTTGGATCGCCCGGAGTCGAGCCAGCGCGTCGTCGTCCATGTCCCGCACAGGATGAAAGAAGAACAGAGCGTAGGCTTGACTGTCGGACCTTCCCACGCGGCCTCGAAGCTGATACAGTTGGGAGAGTCCAAACCGATCTGCGTTCTCGACGATCAGCGTGTTGGCGTTGGCGATGTCCAGGCCGTTCTCGATGATCGTGGTCGAAAGGAGCACGTCGATCTCCCCTTCGAGAAAGCCCATCATCACGGGTTCGAGTTCGGATTCTGCCATTTGACCGTGGCCCACGCCGATCCGCGCGGTCGGAACGAGCTTACGGAGCTTTTCCGCGACGTGGTAGATGCCCTGTACGCGGTTGAAGACATAAAACACTTGCCCGCCTCGGCTCAGTTCGCGGAGGATCGCCTCACGCACCGACTCGGCGGAATACGGCCTGACCACCGTGCGGACCGGAAGCCTTCCAGGCGGAGGGTCGTTGATCAACGACATCTGCCGGAGGTCCATCAGGGCCATGCTGAGCGTGCGGGGGATCGGCGTCGCAGACATCGAAAGAACATCGACCTCGACGCGCAGCTTCTTGAGCGTTTCCTTTTGCTTGACCCCAAACTTCTGCTCTTCGTCGACGATCAGGAGTCCAAGGTTCTTGAACACGATCTCCTGGCTGAGCAGGGCATGAGTTCCGATTACGATCTCCGCATCGCCGGATTTCAACATTGCCAGGGTCTCGCGCCTTTCCGAAGCCTTTCGGAAGCGATTGAGGAGTTCGATCTTCACGTCGAACGGTCCCAAACGCTCCTGAAAGTTCCGAAAGTGCTGCTCCGAGAGGATCGTCGTGGGGCACATGACCGCGACCTGACGCCCGTCTTGAACCGCCTTGAACGCGGCACGCAGCGCCACTTCCGTCTTGCCATATCCAACGTCCCCGCAAATGAGCCGGTCCATCGGCCATGCCTGCGCGAGGTCGCGCTTGACGTCTTTGATGGCGGCGAGTTGACTGGGGGTCTCGACCCAGGGGAAGGTGGCTTCCATTTCCTGCTGCCACGGGGTGTCAGGCCCGTACTGTCTGCGATGGACGAGCGTCCTTTGAGCGTAGAGACGGATGAGCTCCGCGGCGACCTTTCGCGCGTCTTCCCGGGCCTTGGAGATGGTCTTCTGCCATTCGGTCCCGCGCAGCCGGTTGACCTTCGGCTCGATGTCTCCTGGATTGAGGTACTTCTGAACCCGGTCGAGCTGATCGGTGGGGACGAAGAGCTTGTCACCGGCCGCATATTCAAGGAACAGAAACTCCTTCTCGACTCCGTCCACCGACCTCTTGGCGAGACCGTGATAGCGTCCGATACCGAACTGGATGTGAACGACAAAGTCGCCCGCTTTGAGGTCGAGCAAGGTCGTAACCGGACTTCCTTCGAGGAACCGCTTTTGGGGGAGTCGGAGACGCGCGACGCCAAAAAGCTCTGCGTCGGTTACAACCGTGACCTGGTGTTGCGGCAGCGCGAAACCACCTGCGAGGTTGCCTTGGGAGAGGTAAACGCCCGGTTTCAGCTCTCCGAGCCCGTCCAGCGACTCGACAGGTTGGGGGAAGAAATCGACTTTCGCCAGGACGGCTTTGCTTCGGTTCGCTTGATCTGTCGCGAACACAATTCGGTGGTTCGAGGACTTCCACTGCTTGAGCGACTTGGTAAGACCCGTGGGGCTTCCATGGAGCGAAGAGAGCGAATTCGCTTCGACGGCAACCCGCTCGTCCGGCGTTAGCCAGTCCGGGTACGCATTCATCGAGCCCATCGCAAGCACCGGAACGTTTTCGGCAAGGTGCTCGACGGGTGCGAGGAAGTCGCTCACATAACCCTGCAGCATCTCGCCCCTCGATGAGCGCGACTTGAGGGCTTGGTCCATCTCCTCCTGAGCCTTGAGAGCGGCAATCTCGACTTCAAGCGGCTCGTCCAAGACCACGAGGCCGTCGCCTCCGATGAGATCGACGACGCCGCACGCATCAGGGTGGATCAGCGGCCGGTAGAGGTCCAAGCGGTCGAAGTACTCCCGACTTTCGAACCTCCGAACGTCCTCTTCGATGTGCTCGATCAGGCTGTCTCGGTACGTCGCCTCGAGCGCCGCCGCTTCCAGTTCGAGGGACCTCCGCAACATGTCTACGAACTGGCCTGAATCGCTGGGGAGGAGAGTCTCTCGCGAAGGGGCGAACGAGACCCCGGGGACCTTGCCGATGGACCGCTGGGTGACTGAATCGAAGCTGCGCAGGCTCTCAACCTCGTTGCCGAACATCTCGATCCGAACCGGACAATCGAGTCCCATGACGAACACGTCGATAATGCCTCCCCGCCGGGAGAAGTGCCCTGGCAGGCGAACGGGTTCGTGGTGCTCATATCCGAGTTTCAGGAGTCGCCGCGTGAGGGCCTGGGGTTCGATCCGCACTCCGGGCTTAAGACTGAACGTCACCTCGCGCAACACGTGGGCGGGAAGCGTGCGTTCGAGGGCTGCGGAGGCGGTGGCAACCACGATCACAGGGTCGTCGTCGGCCAAGGCCTGCAAGGCGGCTATGCGGTCGGAGAGCGCCACAAACTCAGGCGGGTCATCGTCGAAAAGCGCGGTCAGCCCGTTCGGAAGTGTCCGAACCGACTCCCTGGAAACTCCACAAAGGAGCAGTTTAGCCTGCCATTTGAGCGCCCGATCGACGTTCGGAACGATGACAAGCGTCTTGCGAGGGGAGGCTAGGTACGCGCCCGCAAGCAGCACAGGCCGGGCCTCGCCGCAGATCGATTCCCATGCGACCGTCCTGCGGGAAGCTGAACCGGGCTGCGCGATCGGAAAGAGCTCTCCAAGAGCCCGCGACCAATCCGCGGCTCGCATCTGGTGTGAATCTACCAGATCGGAAGGGAAGGCTACCGGCGGTCCCGTTCCTCGGCCAGTCCTTAGGTGGCGGCCTACGCTACAATAGGCCGTGGACCGAATCCTGCTGGCCGCGCCCCGAGGGTTTTGCGCCGGGGTGGCCTATGCGATCGAAGTCGTGGACTTGGCGCTCAAGGCCCACGGCTCGCCCCTCTTTGTTCGGCACGCCATCGTACACAACGAGTGGGTCGTCAAGAGCTTTGAAAGCCGCGGGGTGACGTTCGTCGAAGACGTGAAGGACATCCCTTTAGGGTCGACCGTTGTCTTTTCCGCGCATGGAGTGTCGCCCGCCGTTCGCGAAGAGGCGGAGCGGCGCAAGCTTCGGGTGATCGACGCAACCTGCCCGCTCGTGACCAAGGTTCATAACGAAGCCCGGCGATACGCCTCACGCGACTACTTTATGATCTACATCGGACACGCCGGCCACGTCGAAGCGGAAGGGACGATGGGGGAAGCGCCAGATCGAATGATCTTGGTCGACACGGTAGAAGAAGCAGAACGGATGGAGCTTCCTCCCCATGAGAAGCTGGCCGTCCTCACGCAAACCACGCTCAGCGTCGAAGAGGTTCAGAGAATTCTTACCGTGCTCGTCCGGAGGTTTCCCCACTTGGAAACACCCAAGAAAGAGGACATCTGTTATGCGACGACCAATCGGCAAGCCGCGGTCCGGCAACTCGCGCCCCTTTGCGACTTGGTACTCGTCATTGGGTCGCAGACGTCGAGCAACTCGAACCGGCTACGCGAAGTAGCGGCGTCGCTGGGAGTCGAAGCTCATCTGATCATGGGTCCCCACGAAGTCCGGCCAGAATGGAAGTCGGACTACCCGGTTGTGGGGGTCACAAGTGGCGCCTCGACGCCCGAGCACTTGGTCGAAAACGTCGTCGGAGAACTCCTTGTGGGACAGCCCACTGTCCCCGTCCTAACCCACGAAGCGATCGAGGAGGATGTTCGGTTCATTCCTCCGCGTGACCTGATTCAGCTTGCCTTGGCCAAGTGAGGAGTATTGCCGCGCTAAGTGTCGATCACTTCATCGATTCGGCTGGGCTTCAGAAGAGTGATCAGGTGATGGTCCGTCCGAATGACCCCGCTCTTCTGCCACCGGCTCATGACTCGAATCGTAGTTTCGACCGTCGTCCCGGCCATGTCGGCAAGGTCTTGACGGGTCAGCGGGATTTCGATGGTCATGTGGCCGTTCGCCTCCACGCCATACGAACTCGCAAGGACCTTCAGCAGAACGGCCACGCGCTGCTCGATCCGCCCTTTCGTCAGGGCCGTCATCAGGTGGGTGGTCGAGTGGAGCCGCGTCAAAGCCCGCCGAAGCAACTCGTCTTTGATGGTATGAGAGCCCTCGTAGATCGGACGGAAAGTCTCCTTCGGAACCTGGGCGTACGTTGCGTTCGTGATCGCGATTGCGGTCAGGGGACACCCCAAGCCTTCGATGGAGCCAAAAAGCCCGAAAATTTGGCCCGGGCCGAAGATTTCCAGAATGACCTCGGCACCCTTGCTCGTACCTCGGACCATCTTTACGAAGCCTTCGATGACGAGGCCGAAGAAATCGACGTGCGAGCCGACGAGCCAAATGACCTCGCCTTTCTGCGCCCTCTTCAGTCTGCAAGCCCCTAGGAGAGTCTCCTTCTGCGCTTGCGTGAGCGAGGCAAGAAGACTACTTCGAGCGACAGCCTGCGTCAAGCCGACCGGGTCAATCGCGGCTTTGTCCAAGATGGCCCTATTGTACTTCTGCCGAGGGCGCCGATTCGCTAGTAGGGCTTGTCGGGTAGGTGTACCTTCACGGAAGTGGTGTATGAGGATTCGCCGATTTGAAGCGTGACGCGGTAGTCGCCAGGCACGATCCGGGTTCGCCCCCTAGGCGTCCAAACCGCTACGTTCATCCCCTTTTCGACGTTCGCCGTAAGGCTCCCGACGGTCTCTCCGCCCGCGTTGGTGATCGTGATCCTCGCGTTGCCTTCCTTCGCTTCCTTGGAATAGAACCAGATTCGAGTCCCCGGTTGCGAGTTGCGCGAAACCCAAAGCGCGTCGCCCTCGAATCCCATTCCCGTCAGTCCGCCCATAAGCACGATATCTTGTGGCTTGGCGAGCGTTACGTCTTCGTTCAGCTTCTCTTGGGACAGCGCTTCGAGTCCGTTCACGTCAAGAATCCAGATCCCGCGTCCGTGGGTTCCGATCACCAAATCCAGTTCGCGCGGGTGAACATCCAGGTCGTGGACCGCAACGGTGGGGAATCCTTCGGTCAGCTTCGTCCAACTGGTCCCCTTATCGAGCGAAATGTGCAAGCCCATCTCCGTCCCGAGGTACAGCAGGTCCGGGTTGTTGACGCCCTCCTTGATGACGTAGGCGCAGTCTCCGACCTGGGGCAGTCCGTTCGTGATCTTGGTCCAAGTCTGGCCGTAGTCCTCGGTGACGTACACGTACATGTTGTAGTCGTCCATTCTGTGCCCGTCGAAAGTGGCGTAGGCCCGGCCTTCGGCGTAGCGGGAGGCGGTAACTCGCGAGCACCAGGTGTTTTGCGGCACGCCGTGTACGTTGTTGACGACGTTGTCCCAGGTCACTCCGCCGTCTTTGGTGACGTGGACGAGCCCGTCGTCCGTGCCGACCCAAATCAGTCCCGGCTTCATCGGGGATTCACTGATCGTGATGATCGTGCAATGGCGCTCGGCACCCGTGTTCTCCGGCGTCACGCTTCCTTCGCCCGGCCTCTGCTTGTCGGGGTCGTTCGTGGTGAGGTCGGGGCTAATCACGTCCCAAGTATCGCCGCGGTTCACCGACCGGAAGAGCTTGTTGCCGCCGAAGTAAACGGTACGTGGGTTGTGTGGAGACAGCACGATCGGCGAACTCCAGTTGAACCGGTACCGCTCCCCCTGTGGCGCGCGAGGGCGAATCGATCTCCGTGAGCCATCGGAGAGGTCCGACCGGCCGATCGCCCCGCCTTGGCTCTCGGAATAAACGGTCGCCCAGTCCGTGGGATCCACCTGGACGTGAAAACCGTCACCGCCGCTTATCATGAACCAATCGAAGAAGGCCACTCCGCCGCGGGGCGTTTGTGTGGGCGCACCCCAGGTTCCGTTGTCCTGAAGCCCCCCATACACGTAATAGGGCCTGCGAAAATCGAAAGCGATCGCGTAGAACTGGCTGACCGGGATGTGGTCGAGGTGCTGCCAGGTGTCGCCACGATCCCGGCTCAAACCGACCCCACCGTCCTGCCCGATGATCATGTGATTGTTGTCCGTGGGATCGATCCACATGGCGTGGTGATCGACGTGGACGGTAGTGCGGAAGTTGCGGAACGTCTTGCCCTGGTCTTCGCTAAAGCGCATCTGAACGCCCGGCACGTAAACCCGGTTGGCGTCGAGAGGGTCCTGACGAGGGATACTGAAATAGAACGGGCGGGGGTTCTCCCGACTCATTCTCGTCCAAGATTCTCCTCCATCCGTGCTGCGGAAGAACCCGCCTTCCTTGTTCTCGATCGTCGCGATCACAACCTTCGGGTCTGCATAAAAGTAGTCGATCCCCATCCTCCCGATGGGACCTTCCGGCATCCCCTTGGTGACCTTCTTGAAGGTCTTTCCGCCGTCGGTTGAACGATAGAGTCCGCTTCCGGGACCGCCGCTGATGAAGGTCCACGGCTTTCGGTCGCGCTGCCACATGGCAACCAGCATGTTGCGAGGGTTCTTGGGATCGACGGCCATGTCGATCACTCCCGTCTTGTCGTCGACGTAAAGGACGCGTTCCCAAGTTTTTCCACCGTCGCTGGTTCGATAGAGGCCCCGCTCAGCGTTGGGCCCCCAAAGGTGCCCGAGCGCCCCAACGAACACTTCGTCCGGCTTGCTCGGGTTGATGTAGATGTCTCCGATGTGCCTGGAATCCTTGAGGCCCATGTGCGCCCAGGTCTTGCCACCGTCGACCGACTTGTAGACGCCGTCACCCCAAGCGACTGAGTTTCGGCTCGTCTGCTCGCCGGTACCCACCCAGACGATGTCGGGGTTCGTTTGGCAAACCGCCACCGCGCCGATGGAGATGGACGATTCTCGCTCAAAGACCGGCGTGAGCGTCAGACCCCCGTTCAAGGTCTTAAACAGCCCCCCGGACGCGCTCCCGACATAGAAGATGCGCGGCTCCTTTTCATAGACGGCGATCGCCGACACACGGCCCGCCATCGCGGTCGAACCGAGATTCCGGGGCGCTAACCCACGAAGTAGCTCGGCTTGGCCCCAAGTAAGAGCCGAAACGACGAAAGCGGCCAACACGACCGCGCTAGTTCGGAGACGGTTGCTCATGAGTCCTCAGTCGATTCGTTGAGGGTTTTCGACGTCCTCAAGGGAACTCCTCTCAACTTTAGTACTCACCACAAGCAAGGATGCGGCAGCGAACCTCTGCCGGAGGGGGACGGCAGCGTTCTTTGCGCCTCTGACCTTAGCGCCGATGGGCGATCTCTTCGGGCCAAAGGTTACGAACGGGTTTCGGGAGGAGGTGGGCCACGTCGCGCATCTCCCCAGCGGAAATCCGCTCTGAAAGGAAGCCAAATACCGTGCGGACGAGCTGCTCGGGAGAGTCCTTCCAACGCCCGTCGAAGCGATCGACCACGTCGTCCAGAAACGCCTCGCGGGAGCGTTCGAAAGTGGCCTCCGAACCCGGGTTCCAACCTTCGAAGTACATGCCTCGAATGAGCATGGGCATCTGTGCGGCGAACTCCGCGCTTTCGTCGACGGTGAGGCGGTCGCGGAGCGCATGAAGGACGGTTCGCAGGGCTTGATAGGCCTCCTGGGAACTGGCAGAGCCCATCTTCGTCGAAAGGTCCTTCAGCCAGAGATTCGACTTCTGCAACGTGCTTTCGAATACGGGAAGGGAAGCGTTCATTTCAACTCCTCATCGCCTGGTGTCAGGCGAGGATGTACGCGGACTCGGCCTTCAGGATCGATGCCACATTCGCGAGTCCCGCGCCGAGATATTGGATGACGTCATCGAGGCTGAATAGTCCTCGAATGCGACCCGAGTCATCGACGACGGGGTAGCGGCGGAACGGGCGCTTGCGGACGAGTTCAAGCGCCTCGTGGAGGTCCAGTCGGTGGTTGAGAGTGACGACATCCGAAGTCATAATCTCCTCCACGCCGACCTTCTTGGCGTCGAGGCCCGGATTGACGAGCCTCAGAACGATGTCGCGGTCCGTGAGAATGCCCTCCGCCTTGCCTTCCTGGACGACCAGCACACAACCCACGTTCTTCGACTCCATGAGCTTGGCCGCCTCGGCGACGGGAGTCCCCAGGTCGACGGCGACGACTTCAGGGTGCGAGAAACTTAGAATGGTCATCGCAAACCTCCTTGGAAGGATGGGGGAGGAAAGGGGTCGATGACGAGGCCCCTTTCCTCGGGAGACGGGTCAGTCGACGGTAACGGTGACTTTGTGAGGCGCGGCCTGGGCAACCTTCGGCGCTGTGACTTTCAGCACGCCGTTGGAAACCTCGGCGACGACCTTGTCCTCGGCCACGGCCGTCGTCAAGGCGTATCGCCTGTGAAACGAGCCATAGCAGCGTTCTCGTCGGATGTAGTCGTCAGCGCGTTCCTCGTTGGAGAACTCGCGCTTTCCTGAAAGGGTGAGCGTGTCTCCCAAGACTTCGACTTCGATATCCTTGGGGTCGATTCCGGGAACGTCGGCGTAGAAGATGAACGCCTCGTCGGTTTCCTTGACATCCACGTGCGGACGCCACCCGGTTCTTAGCTCGTCGAGGGGAGGAAGCAACTCGTCGATCAGCCTCGACCAGCGGTCGAAAGGCTGAATGTTGGATTGGGTTTGCAGTGTCGACATTCGCCTAACCTCCTATGGGGTTTGAGCGTCCCGAAAGCCGTGTGATCTCCGCTGTAGTGCCAGTTTGAGGTACTTCCGGGATCGCTACACCCAGCATATTCGCCGGGCCTTCGAGCTACTATGATAGACGTCATACAAACAGGATTCGGGTTCAGGGCACGATAGATCTGTCGCGGGAGGCGAGCTAGGGTCCCTGACCACGAAGATCGCAACCTCCGGAAAGGACATTTCGCCCCCGCGTCGAATTTTCCCCCCATGACGCTAACGATCCTTGCCGTGCTCATGGCGATCGGGCAGACTCCCGAAGCCCCGTCCCAAGACCTCGACCTGCTTTCCCAAGCGATCGGCATTCACGCCAAGTACCCCCTTATCGACGGGCACAACGACCTCCCCTGGCGCCTCCGGGCTCTCAATCAGAGAAACCCCATGGCGCTCGACATCAGCAAGAGGCTAGATGATGGGCAGACCGACATTCCGCGCCTGCGAGAAGGTGGACTGGGCGGGCAGTTTTGGTCGGTGTATGTGCCCGCTACGCTCACAGGGGATGAGGCCGTTCGAACCACGAAGGAGCAAATCGGGATCGTCTACAAGCTGGCGAGGACGTATCCCGACGTGTTCGAAATCTGCACGACCGCCGAGCAAGTGGAGCGAACCTTCCAAAAGGGCCGGATCGCCTCGCTGATCGGGATGGAAGGGGGACACTCCATCAACGCCTCGCTCGACGTGCTCCGCGATATGTACTTTCTTGGGGCAAGATACATGACCCTCACGCACTCCAAGAACACGCCTTGGGCGGACTCAGCGACCGACACCCCTCAGCACGGCGGCCTCACGGAGTTTGGAGTTGAAGTCGTGCGCGAGATGAACCGGTTGGGAATGCTCGTGGACCTTTCGCATGTGTCGGAAGAGACCATGAACGACGTGCTCGACGTGGCCGAGGCGCCGGTGATCTTCTCACACTCCAGCGCGCGGGCGATTTGCGGGCACGCGCGCAATGTCCCGGACGGCGTTCTGAAGAGGTTGAAGTCCAACGGCGGAGTCGTCATGGTCGTGATTCTCGATTCCTACGTCTCGGAAGAACTGCGGCTATGGCAAGAAGCACGGCAGGAGCACCGCAGGAGCCTGGACGTTCAAGCTGTCGGAGTCGAGGCCATCGAAGCTCAGATGCGGGAGTGGGAGCGTAAGAACCCGCAACCCAAGGCCACGCTCGCGCAGGTGGCAGATCATATCGACCACGTTCGCAAGGTCGCCGGCATCGACCACATCGGGATCGGCGGCGATTACGATGGGGGTGGCGGAGTCGAGGGTCTCGAGGACGTGTCGAAGTACCCAATGCTGACAGCCGAACTTCTGAGGAGAGGCTATTCCACTTCAGACATCGGCAAGATCCTCGGACTGAACGTTCTGAGGGCCATGCGCGGAGCTGAGAAGACCTCCCAGCGGCTCAGGCGCGAGGAAACCGCCATCGCTGCCGCTCGGCATTGAGCGCTGGGGCGCGGGCGTTCTGGAGGAAGGATCGAGGTCCCGAAACCGGTGTGAGCGGCCGTCTGCAGAACGTATAATAGGGCTCGCATCCACGTGCCTTCGTGGTGAAATTGGTAAACACGCACGGTTCAGGTCCGTGTGCCGCAAGGCTTGGGAGTTCGAGTCTCCCCGAAGGCACCATCGCTCTATCGTGAGAATCGAGAGGAAGCCCGAACCCACAAGGCGAATCCTTCTGGCATGGTTCGCCTCGCCCTCATCCTCTTAGGCAGTTCTCTTGCCGTCGCGCTATACGCGCAATCCGCCACTCCGCAAGACCTTTCTGGCAAGATCGACGCCCTCGTGACGAGCGTTATGTCGGAAGAGCGGATTCCCGGCGTTTCCGTGGCCGTTCTGAAGAACGACCGGATCATCCACAGCGCAGGATATGGTCTTGCCGACATCGAGAACAACGTTCCTGTGACTCCCCGCACGGTCTTTCGGCTTGCGTCAATCAGTAAAGCGTTGACGGGAGTCTTGGCCGGGAGGCTCTTCGAAAGGGGCGTGCTCGATCTGGATAGGCCGATCCGGGAGTATGTCCAGGAATGGCCCGAAAAGCACCCCCCTCTCACTTGCCGGCAACTCCTGGGCCACCTTGGGGGCATTCGCCACTACAAGGGCGATGAGGTGAACAGCACGAAGTTCTATCCCGACCTCAGCTCGTCGCTCGCCATCTTCAAAGACGACCCGCTGATCGCTGCTCCAGGCGAACGGTATTCCTACACAACCTATGGATTCACATTGTTGGGTCGCGCGCTCGAAGTCGCGGCAGGGAAGAGCTTCCGCGAGTTGATTCGAGAGGAAGTGCTCGCTCCCGCGGGAATGGCGAGCACCTATATCGACGAGGTGGCGATGATTGTCCAAGGCAGAGCCCAAGGTTATCGCAGAAACCCGTTGGGGGGAATCTCTAACTCGGCCTTGGCCGACACGAGTTACAAGCTTCCAGGCGGAGGGCTTTGTGGCACGGCTGAGGACCTTGTTCGCCTCGCAAGCGCGCTTCTAAGCGGGCGCATACTGAAGCCCGAAACTCGCGAGCTCCTGTGGACGCCCCAAAGCACGTCCGACGGGAAGAAGACGAGTTATGGATTGGGCTGGGTGGTCGGTGAAGTCTCCAATCGAAGAGCCGTCATGCACTCCGGAGGGCAGCAGCGGGTCAGCACGTTCCTCCTGATCGTTCCCGAGGCCAGCCTTGCGGTCGCCGTAATGACGAACCTCGAAGGTGCTGGAGCGGGCCGCATTGCGCGTTCGATCGCCCCTGAACTGATGGAAAACTCAAGCGTCGTCACTGTCGGTCGAGGGAGCCTTTGCGTTCCCGCTGCTTTCGAGCACCATCAAAGCGGCCTCAACGCCCCTTGCCGCTGACCTCTCGACAACCTCTTTAGGCACAGGCGGCATCGGACGGTGCGAAGCCTCGTCATTTCGTAAGTAAACGGTTTGGCTGGGAAACGCGATCGAGACGCCAAGCGTAGCGGCAAGGCGGAAGATGTCGAGGAGAAGCCGGTGCCGATCGCTCAGTTCCGCGGGCCAATCGGGGGCCTCGAAGAAGACACAGAGCAGAATCTCGATGGCCGACCCTCCAAACTCGTTCGCGTACACCTGAAAATAGTCTTTTCGGGTGTTTGGGTGCCGTCGGATGAGCTCCCTAACGCCTTCGCAAAAGGCTTCGATTTGCTCGGGAGCCGTGCCGTATTCGACGCCAAGGGTCGTCTTCCAACGTCGAAAGTCCCTTGCGCCCATGTTGTCCACCGCAGAATCGAGAAGCCTCGAGTTCGGGAGGGTCAAGACCGAGTTGTAGAAGGTGCGAATGCGCGTCGTGCGGAACCCCACCTCGATCACGTTGCCTTCATGATCTCCAATCTTGACCCAGTCGCCGACTTGGAACGGGCGGTCCATCAAGACGGCGAGAGAGCCAAACATGTTCTTGAGCAGGTCCTGGGCTGAGATCGCCAGAGCCAACCCGCCTATCCCCAAACCGGCGATCAGGCTCGTGATGTTCACTTGGAGGTTGTCGGCGATGAAGACGACCCCAAATGCAACGGTAATGACCTTGAGGGACTTCCGAATCAAGGGCACAAGCAGATCGTCGAAACGGGTGTCGGTCCGCTCGGCGCGTTGCTCCATTACGGCGCTCAGCACGTCCACGAGCCGGTAGGCCTGCCAGACGACCGCGCTCGTCGCGACCAACTTGATGGCGACCGCGACAACCGCCATGACATCCGGGGGAAGGCCCAGCGCCGTGACGGTCAGCATCCACCAAAGCGCCATACCCAAAAGCCCGATGGGCCTCGTGCGATCCAAGATGAGTTTGGAGTCGACGGTGAGGGCGCTCCAGCGCAAGAACCGTTCGGCTACGGCCGCCCCGACCGCGCGCAGTAACCTGTCGATCAGGAGACCCAGCACCAGAATGACCAAGAGCCCGAGCCATTGCCAGGTCTCGATGAGAATGCCTTCGCCCTTCAGCGCGGGGGGCATCGACGCTCGAATCCATTGGGACAACGATGCGAGTTCCTCGGTCCCCGGAACCGTCGGGAATGAAACGGAACGCAAGTTCAGCATCTGCAACCGCGGAACCGCCGCGACCGTGCTCGCCGTAAACTTCCACTCCCCCGATGGGAACCGGTCCAGCGTAATATCGCCTGCCTCGTCCGTGAAGTAAACGAACGGCTCGCCCGCTGGCGCATCCGGAAGGGCTGAGTAGTCGATGGGACGAACCCTCTCCAACACGTCCTTGAGAGCGAGCGACGTCGTGTGGCCGTACTCGACCCGTGCCGACTCAGGAACGTTGCTTAGGTCGAGACACGATGCCGCGACATCGAGAGGCGAGAGATCGCTGGGTTTCGCGCTCTTGACGGCCTCGTAGAACGCCCGGAAGGTCCTTCGAGGGGTCGAAAGGTCGGGAGATTCGCCCGTTTGCGCCATCGAGAACGCTGCCGGAAGCAGGGTCAGGAGGGAGATAACGGCACGAAAACAAGGACGCATGGCTCTGTCTGTACCCTTAGGATACGGATTCAGGAGCGCTGGAGCAAGACCTTGGGCTCGGTCATCGCTTCCATCGCGTGCGCGACGCCTTCGCGGCCGAAACCGCTATCCTTGATCCCGCCATAGGGCATGCCGTCGAAACGAATCGTCGGCGCGCAATTCACGATCAAGCCCGCGACCTCCAGGTTGTCGTGGCAGGCGCGGACCACCTCTTCGCTTTGCGTAAAGAGAGAGGCGTGGATGCCGTACTTCGAGGAGTTGACCCTTGCGAGGGCCTCATCGAGCGAATCCACTCCGACGAGGGTCAGCACGGGACCAAACACCTCTTCGCAGCCGAGCTTAGATTCGGGGGGTGCGTTTTCGACTAAGGTGGGCGGGTACCACGTGCCGTTGCGAACGCCGCCTGCCAAAAGGTTCGCGCCGCCCTTGAGGGCCTCCTCGACCCAGGCTTCGACCCTCGCGGCCTCGCCCTCGGAGATCATCGGCCCGCAAACCGTGTCGCGGTCGAGCGGCGAGCCTATCTTGCAAGACAGCGTCGCCTCCGTTAGCCTCACCCTCAGCTGATCCAGCACGCCCGCGCTCGCGAGCACATGCTGAGCGGAAATGCACACCTGCCCCGCATACCCGTACGCGCTGGCTACGATCCTTTGGGTGGCCCATTCGATGTCGGCGTCCTCCCAGACGATCAACGACGCGTCGCCTCCCAACTCGAGCACCACCGGCTTCCTCGGGACGAGGGACTTCAGAAACCAACCGACCCGAGGCGAACCCGTGAAACTTAGCAGCTTCACCCCGTCATGTTGAGCCAGCCATTGCGCGTCGTCGTTCGAGAGGTTCATCGCATTGACGACGCCTGCGGGGCACCCGACATCGTGGATCAGTCGAACGAGTTCAAGCGAGGAAATGGGAGCAAGCGGGGAGGGCTTGAGAACGATCGTGTTGCCGGTGGCCAGCGCGGGCGCGAGCTTGTGCGCGGCGAGATTGTAAGGCCAGTTGTAAGGGACGAAAGCCAAGACCGGCCCCCTTGGCTCCCGTTGGACGGACCCGGCGAAGTCCTTGCCGCGAGGATCGTAGCTGAGATCGAGAGTCTTCGGGCGCTCGATCGATGCCAGTTGCGCCGCGAGTCGAAACGTGATTTCGAGCCGCGCGATCTCGCCCTCTGCCCACACGATGGGCTTTCCGATCTCGAAAACGAGAAGCTCCGCGAGCCTCTCCTTCCGATGGGCGATTTCGTCGGCGACTCGAGTTAGCAGGGAAGAGCGTTCCTCCGAGCTCGATCGCCGCCACACCTCAAAGGCCCTTAGGCTCGATTCGACGGCGTCTTCGACCAGCTCCCGGCCAGCTAGGAAGCTGCGGCCGATCCACTTGGGGTCCCAAGGCGACTGGACCTCGACAACTTCAGCGTTCGGGGGCTGAGCGATCTCTTCGCCGCCCACAAACGCTCCCCGCCACTCCATGACCCATTGAACCTGATCGCCCGACTCGAAGTCTCAGTAGCCGTTGACGAGGTAGGTGCGCTCGACCTCGAGCCGCATGAGGTTGCCGCCCCGTGACAATGCAAGCTTGACCTTCGAACCCAACGGACCCTCCATCATCTTGGCGAGTCTTCGATAGCCGACATTGAGTTCGCTCACTTCATCGATTGAGAGCACGGCGTCCCCGACCTTGATGCCCGCCTTATCTGCCGGGCTCGCGGGCGCAACGCGATACACCCGGACCCGCCCCGCGCGAGGATCGAATCCCGCGGTGATCCCAATGTCCGCAACCGGATGGTTGCCCACCTCGCCCGTGAAGTTCTCCAGCCACACCCGACGCCTTTCGTAGTCGATGGTGATGTTGAAGTTCTTAAGGAACCCGAACCCGATCGTTCCATCGCCCTCGGCCGAACTTGAGGGAAGATCGATGATGCTCCAAACGCTCTCCGGTACCTTCACTCCAAAGATGGTGACGTTCTTCATCAGGATGTCCCAGCTAGGCACTTCTCCTGAGGCGACCATCGAAGACCTCATATACTTGGCTTCGGCGCCTGGTTTCCAGAGCCCGACCCTTTCGAGCACGTCCCGGTGCGTGGTGGCGAAGAAAGCGTTCCCCGTGTCGAGGGCGAGGATCATCCGCTCGCCGGCGTCCGTTTGAACGCTCATCTCCAGCGAGTTGTGGCCCGTGGGCAGCAGCCGGTTGAGGAAGGTCTTCGCGCCATCGGGGGTCCTCTTCGTCACGTCGAGGGAGTTTGGGTGGAAGATGAACTTCTGGCCTTGAAAGTTGATCTCGGTGATGTTGTGCTTGATGACCTCGAAACCCATAATGCCGTCAACGTGGGTGTTGTACGACATCGAGTAGTTCGCCGAAGGCGTCAGAACCGCTTCCATTCCCGTGGGGTCGATCGTTTGCGCCCCGATCTTGAGCGAGGTCACCTTGACCGTAGGGACTTCAAGCTCGCCAACAAAGTCCCGGAGCACCATCTTTCCGGTGGGCTTGCCGATGTTGATCGTGTCGTTGAGCACGACCGACCCGCCGAAGCCCGTGTCGAACATGAGCGACACCTTCTTGCCGTTCACCTCGGCGTCGACGACGATCGCATCCTCGCCGAGCCGGAAGGGGACCTCAACACGCCCGCCCGCTTGGGCGCCCGCAAGAAGCAGCGTCGCGATTAGAATGCCTGACATTCCGCCGTCATCACCTCATTCAGTCTTTACGTAAGAAGGACGCGCGGGCGTCGCAAGGCGTTAGCTCCGGCCCTTCCACATATAGATGAGGATCACCGGCCCATGGAAGCCACAGCAACAACAGATCACGAACGGCAGCATCCAGAGCCAGGGTCCGCGTCGATCGGTAAGCTCAAGGATCATCCAAATGAGCGCGACCAAAGCGACGAGCATCGAGATCATCGAGAGCGCCATTTGACCCGGCGTACTCCCCAAGAAGCCGCTTTGACTCTGAGCGAACGCTTCCATATCGTTCATCATCGCCGGGAAGTCGACCAAGATGGCCTTGCCCCAATTGATCGCCGCAATTGCTGTCCCGATTCCCCCGATGACGTAGCCCAGAGCCGACCAACTCGAGCCGAGGTTCTCGACGAACGAAAGCGAATGGACGGTCGAAGACGACTCGTACCCCGGACGGTAGTAGGCGCCTTCCGGAGAGGTCCCATAGGGTGAAGTCCCGTGAGGCGACGACTCGTAGGGCGAGGACCCCGTCGGCGGCTGCGCAGAAGGAGCAGGCCTCTGAGGCTCGCCGAAGGGCGGTCCGCTCGAAGAAGGCGCCTGGCCGCCTCCGGGCGAATAGGGAGAAGGGCCTTCGATGGCGGTGCTGATCGGCTTTTCGGGAGCCCGTTCCGCTTCGATCCGCGAAAGCAGGTCGCGCGCGCCCGCATGACGGGGATCGATTCGCACTGCCTCACGCGCCATCTCCTCCGCTCCGACCTTGTTACCGGTCGAAAAGTAGTGGACGCCAAGGTTGAAGTACGCCTTTGCGTTGTACGGAGAAAGCATGATCGCTTGGCGAAACGCCTCGACCGCGGCGTCCGCTTCTGCAGTTTGCGAAAGCGCGACCCCCTTGATCACGTAGGCGTCGCTGGAGTTTGGCTCCAACGCGATGGCTTGCTCGATGAACTCGAGCGCTCCCTTGAAGTCAGAATTCTGGATCGACTGTGTCGCTTGATCGATAAAGGACTGGGCTTGCTCAGACGCCACGGCTTCCTCCCACCTCGCAGATGCGGGCATATTACCCAGGCTCAGCGACCCGAACGCTGAAAGAAGGGCCCAACTTATTCGATACTCCCGGCTCCCAAGCCCTAGCCCCTCCCGACCCTTCCGGGTAGAATTCGTAGGGTCTTCGACAGGTGTCGGCGCAGCGGAGCGCTCATCCGGGGGCCTGGAAGAGTGACGTGCCGAGCTACCTCGTCCTAAGCGACGGTTCCATCTATCAAGGCGAGCCGCTGGGGTCGCAGGGCGATACCATTGGCGAGGTCGTCTTCAACACCGGGATGACCGGCTACCAAGAGATCCTCTACGATCCGAGCTACGCGGGCCAAATCGTCACCTTCACCTACCCTTTGATCGGGAACTACGGCATCAATGACGACGACTTCGAGTCCGATCGGGTGCAGGTAGCCGGAATCGTCGTCAGGGAAGCCTGCGAAGTGCCTTCGAACTGGCGCTCCCGTCGTTCGCTTGGCGCGTTCTTGGCAGAAAGCGGCGTCACCGGCATCCAAGGGATCGACACCCGGGCCGTCACCAAGCACATTCGCAGCCGGGGCGTCACGATGGCGACGATCACCTCGACACAGCCGGAACTTGCCGTCGAAAGACTCCAGTCGGCCACCGCTTATGACGACACCGACTTCGTTCAGCAAGTCACGACGAAGGCCCCCTACAAGTGGGGAAGGACAGGTAAGGAGTCGGTCGAGGAGGCTGACGACGAGGGCCGCCCCCGCCTTGTGGTTCTCGATTTCGGGCTCAAGTTCAACATCCTTCGTAGGTTCTGGCGGGCCGGTTGCCGACCCATCGTCTTGCCCGCGACTGTTACAGCAGACGAAATCCGGGCCTGGAAGCCGGACGGCATCCTCCTTTCGCCCGGCCCGGGAGACCCCGCAAGGCTCGGCCCCCAAATCGAAGTCGTGAAAGAACTCCTCGGCGAACGGCCGCTGTTTGGAATCTGTTTGGGGAATCAGATCCTGTGCCACGCGGTCGGCGGCTCGACGTACAAGCTGAAGTTCGGGCATCGGGGCTCCAACCAGCCGGTCAAGGACCTCGAAACCAACACGAACACCATCACCTCGCAGAACCACGGATACGCGGCCGACGCGAACTCGCTTTCGGGCACAGACGCGCGAGTCACCCAGATCAACCTCAACGACGAGACGGTCGAAGGGATCGACGTCCCCGGCGCGGACGCTTTCGCGATTCAGTACCACCCCGAAGCCGCTCCGGGCCCTTGGGATTCCCGCCCGTACTTCGAGAAGTTCGTGGGCCTGATGGGGGCCATGCGATGAAGGTCATGGTGATCGGCTCCGGCCCCATTCTGATCGGGCAGGCGGCAGAGTTCGACTACGCCGGCACGCAAGCCTGCCGAGCGCTCCGGGAAGAGGGCCACGAGATCGTTCTCATCAACAGCAACCCCGCGACCATCATGACCGACCCGGAGATGTCCGACGCCCTTTACATCGAGCCCCTAACTCCCGTGTTCTGCCGAAGGGTGATCCAGCGTGAGCGGCCCGACGCCCTCCTCCCGACGCTCGGCGGACAAACCGGCCTCAACCTCGCGACTCAACTGGCCGAGCGAGGGGTCCTCGACGAGTTCGACGTCAAGCTCCTTGGAACCCCGCTCTCTTCGATCAAGCAAGCCGAGGACCGGGAGCTCTTCCGCGATCTGATGAGGGCGATCCGGCAACCTGTTCCGGAGAGCTTTATCGTGGAGTCGGAAGAGCAACTCGAAGCCCTACTCGATACCATGGTCCCCGATGTCGATGGGCGGCTGATCGACTTTCCCTACCCCCGAATCGTTCGCCCCGCGTTTACGCTCGGCGGGACGGGCGGAGGGATCGCCCACAACGCCGACGAGCTTTGGGATATCGGACGCAAGGGCCTCGCGCTTTCGATGCGGGGTCAAGTCATGATCGAGCGCAGCCTGCTAGGGTGGAAGGAGATCGAGTACGAGGTGATGCGCGACTCGGCGGGCGCGTGCATCACGGTCTGCAACATGGAGAACTTCGATCCGATGGGCGTCCACACCGGAGACTCCATCGTCGTCGCGCCGAGCCAAACCCTCAGCGACCTCGAATACCACATGCTCCGGTCGGCGAGTCTCGCGATCATCCAAGCGCTCAAGATCGAAGGCGGGTGCAACGTCCAACTCGCCGTCAGCCCCGAAAGCTTCGACTACTACATCATCGAAGTCAACCCCCGGGTCTCTCGGTCTTCCGCCCTCGCTTCAAAAGCCACCGGTTATCCCATCGCCCGCGTCGCCGCAAAAATTGCTGTGGGCCGCACCCTGGACGAGATCGAGAACCAAGTCACCGGGCGCACTAAGGCCTGCTTCGAGCCTGCCCTCGACTACTGTGTCGTGAAGGTCCCGAGGTGGCCGTTCGACAAGTTCACTCAGGGCGACCGAACCCTGTTCACTCAGATGAAGGCGACCGGCGAGGTCATGGCCATCGACCGCACCTTCGAAGCCGCGCTCATGAAGGCGGTCCGGGGCCTCGAAGTCAAGCAGAAGGACCTTCGCCACGCACGGTTTTCAGGAATGCCCGAAGAAGAACTGCAGAGCGCCGTCATTCAGCCTACCGACGAACGGCTTTGGGCGGTCGCGGAAGCCCTCCGCAGAAGGTGGAGCGTCGATCGGATCAATAAGCTCTCTCACATCGACCCCTGGTTTCTGACGAAGATGCAAAACCTGATCGAGGTCGAGCGCGAACTCGTTGCCGTCGCTGCCGACGGTGAGTCTACGGGACGGGCGGGTCTGCGTCTCTCCCAGGTAATCCACGAAGCGTTTCTTATTGGCTACCCCTCGCCCACGATTCTCAGCCTGCTTGGGGTCCACGAAGGAGACGAGTCGGGGTTCGCGCAAGTCGTCCGAGGGGAAGTCGAGAGGCTCAAGGTAATGCCCGTTTTCAAGATGGTCGATACCTGCGCTGGGGAGTTTGAGTCAGAAACTCCCTACTTCTACGGCACCTTCGAACTCGAAGACGACGTCGTTTCTCCCAAACACCCGCCTGAACCCACCGAAGTCGCAAAATGACCCCAAGACCTGAAGATCGCACAGCGTTTTTTGGGAACTAAGTGTATATTCAAAACATTAGACCGTTTGTCGAGCCGCGTCCGGCTCGCTGGAGGAAAGTGAATGAATCGTAAGTTTCTCATTGCCGCGTCCGCGCTCTCTCTTCTCGTCGTCCCCGCGCTTGCGAATTGGGCCGAATCGGGCCTGAACGTGGGTGAGACGGTCACGCCGTTCTACCCGAGCCACATCGCCGGGCCCGACAAGGGAACGAAGAACTGCCCACCTTGCACCTATGGCAACCGCCCGGCCGTTCAGGTTTGGTTCCATAACGAGGACAAGAACAACGCCGCCGGGATTCTCACCGCGCTGCACACCGCCGTCGAGACCAACAAGTCCAAGGAGTTCAAGGCCTTCGGGATCTTCGTCGCCGACTGCGAGATGTGCATCACGAACACGAACGCCGTCGTCGAAATGCTGAAGTTCAACAACGTCGGCATCGCGACAGTTACTCACGACGACCCGGCACCCAAGAACTACAAGATCGACACCTCGGAAGAGGTGAAGAACACGGTGCTTGTTTACGTGAACAAGAAGGTCGTGGCCAAGCTCGTCAACGTCAAGGCGGATAAGGCCGGCCTTGCCAAGCTGAACGAAGCGATCACGAAGTCCCTGTAACGACGATCCAGTACCTCACAACGGCAGGACCCGCAATTCGCGGGCCCTGCCGTTGTTTTTTGGGAGGCGACCGCGTTGAAGAGGGTGTCGCTCACCGTTTCGACTTCCTCGCTCCACAAAGCCTCTCGGTAAAGCCACCTTCGTTCTCAAAGGAGTTCGCCTGAGACTGAATCTGTCTCGTGAGCAGGGCAGTGGCCACGGCGATCAGCGCAAGGGCAGCGTTGGCGCGGATTTCGGGTTCGGGGGATAGGGTGGACGAATTAGATTGGATCCGAGCATCGATATCGTCGAGGGATCGGGGACGGGCGTCGATGAGGCGTTGCCGTCGGGCGTCGTCGCGGTCCCACTGAAGCAGCTTCCTGTGTCGTAGGAAGTCCTCGTAGTCAAGGCGCAGCTCCTCCAGGCTCGCACGCGCCACGCTGGTGAGCTTCATCTCCATCTTCTTGGAGGTCGCGCTCACCTGGCTGCCTTCTGCGATGTTCTGTACACCTGAGCGAGCCGCCTGCACCATCTGATCCCTGGTTCGGCTCCTCGAGTCCACATATCGGTCTACAAAGTCCACCGTCAGGTCGTAGGCCAACTGCGCAACCTGAAAGGACTTGAGGTTCCTATATCCGCCATGCCTCGGAATCAATCCATCGTTCACTCCGTCCACCTAGTCCACTCCGTCCACTTAGTCCACACGGTCCACCTAGTCCACTCCGTCCACCCAGTCCACTCCGTCCACCCAATCTTCGCTGTCCACCCAGTCCACTCCTTCCCCCAAAAAGCCTACTGATTCCCCCATCCAGGAATCTCGGCCGTCCGTTCTCCCCGCGGCCCTTCAGGCAAAGCCACGTCGTACGGTGACCGGAAAGCCAGACGACGGCAGGGAGGGGGAGGCGTCGGATACAATATCCTTTTGAAATGCCACAGAAGGTGCTCGTGCTCGGCTCCGGGCCGATTCGGATCGGACAAGGAATCGAGTTCGACTATTCCTGTGTCCACTGCGCTTGGGCTTTGCAGGACATGGGGTACGAGGCGATCCTTCTCAACAACAACCCCGAGACCGTTTCGACGGACTTCGACACCGGGGATGCCCTTTACTTTGAACCTGCGACGCTGGAGGACGTCCTGGACGTGTACCGTCGGGAGTCTCCAATCGGCGTGGCGGTGCAATTTGGTGGGCAGACCGCGATCAACCTCGCGCAGGGGCTTCATGACCGGGGCTTGAATATCCTAGGGACCTCGGCCGAGGCGATCGCATTGGCGGAGGACCGAGACCAGTTCGAGCGGTTGTTGCGGCGGCTGGGGATTCCGAAACCTCTGGGCAGGGCGGTGCGAAGCTTATCGGAGGCGCTGGAGGTGGCCGAGGAGATCGGCTTTCCGGTGCTGGTTCGCCCGAGTTTCGTGCTGGGGGGCAGGGCGATGGAGATCGTTTTCGACGCGGAGCAGCTCCGTCGCTTCTATCGGATCGCGGAGGACGAATCGCCGGGCCAGCCGGTCTTGATCGACAAGTATATGCAGGGGATCGAGGCCGAGGTCGACGTGATCTCAGACGGCGAGGCGACATTGGTGCCGGGCGTGATGGAGCACATCGAGCGGGCCGGAGTCCATAGCGGCGACTCGATGGCCGTGTTTCCCCCGGTGAACCTCTCGGACCGGGTGATTTCGCGGATGGTGGCCGCCGCTTGCGACCTTGCGCGAGAGATCGGGGTTCGGGGGCTGATGAACATTCAGTTCGTGGTCGCCCCGACCGAAGGTTCGGGGGGCGAGGCCGTCCCGCAGATTCTGGAGGTGAACCCTCGCGGCTCGCGCACGGTTCCTTTCTTGGCGAAGGTAACGGGGATTCCGATGGTGGACCTCGCAACGCGGGCGATGATGGGGCAAAGCCTTTCGGAACTAGGGTACGAGTCGGGGCTTTGGCGGCTCGACACTCGCGGAAGGCTGCATGGGGCGGAGCCTGAGGTGAGGTCGAAGTCCAAGGGGACGGTACTTTCCGAGGCGGAGATCTCGCGGCTGATGGATGGGACCGCGGTTTCGCGAAGCCTATTCTCGGGCGCGCCCTTCTATGCGGTAAAGGCCCCTGTCTTCAGCTTCCAGAAGTTGGCGCGAGTCGAGCCGAGTCTTGGCCCTGAGATGAAGTCGACGGGTGAGATCATGGGGATCGATTCGACGTTCGAAGGCGCGCTCTATAAGAGCCTGGTGGCGTCTGGGATTTCGCTCCCGTCTGGAGGGGTGGTGGTGATCAGCGTCAACGATGCCGACAAACCGGCGGCCATCGAGATCGCGAAGAGTCTCTCGGCGCGGGGGCACGAGATCGCGTGCACGGGCGGAACTCATCGGGCCTTGCAGGCTGCGGGCGTGGCGAGTCAAAGGGTCGCCAAAATCAGCGAGGGCTCGCCCCATCTGCTCGACCTGGTGATGTCGCGGCGGGTCAGCTTGCTGATCAACACCCCCGGAACGGACGCGGAGACCGAAGCCGAGGCCTCTCGCATTCGGAGGGGATGCATCGAGACGGGCGTTGCTTGCATCACAAACATCGACACGGCGGAGGCTCTGGTGAAGGCGCTGCCGTTCTTCGAGGACCCTTCGGGAGTCTCGTGCCTTCGGCTCGACGAGTACTTCGGGCGGTAGAGCCGACCCTATCGGGGAGGAGGTGGGTTGCCGCGTCCCATGTTGCCGAAGTTCGGCATCGTTTTCTTGAGTTCCGCGACCTTCTCGTCGATCAATTTCGAGAGGCCCGGAGGAAGCTGGGAAAGGGGAGTAAGGGGAGCGTCCTTGGGTACCCGGTCGTCGTTGAGCGTTTTCTCGGCGCGGACTCTTGGGGCGACGTGAAAGTTGAACTTGAGGGTCGAGCGCGACCCGAGCCTAAGGCCGTCCATCGTGGGCATCCCACCACTCATGCTCGCGAAGTTCGGGTCTTCGGAGAACCACCGGAACAGCGCGAGTTCGTCGGCGCCCAGCGCAAAATCGAAGCCTGAGGGCCAATTCCCCCCGGCTGGCGAGCCGATGATCGACTCACTCGCATCGAGGGCCAAAGCCCCTGCCGGCGGCAGCCCGTTGGGCATGACCTCGGTCGGCTCGTCGCGAAAGTCCTGGTGATTGGAGGGAGCGAAGTCCTCCATCATCGAGAAGAACGAAAGGGCGCTGGGCGGGGCGGCTTGCCCCCGGTCGACGGTGAGCTTTGTACCCGGCCCAAAGAGGATTTTGGAGGTTTGGGCCGAGATGCCGGGGGTGAGTTGGCTAAAGCGAAGCGTCCCGCCTTGGGTCAGGTTTGCGAGAATTCCCGGCGGGAGCATCCCGTAAAGCCGGAGCATGTTCCAGTCCGGCATACGCATCCCCGAGTTCAGCGTCTGCGGAGCAAAGCGGACGAGGTGCAGCATGGCGACTTGGTTCTCCATGGGCGCGGGCGAAGTGAGGGCGTACTGGGCGATGTCGGCGAGCCTTGCGCCGGCGTTGGCTTTGCTTGCGGCGATCAAGCGGGTCAGAGCTAGGCGGTCGGACCTCTCGTTACGAGCGGCTTCGGCGAACTTGGGTCGCACCTCGAGCCACCCTTCCGTTTCTGCGACTTCGCACTCCATGGAGTCTTGGAGCAGCTTCAGATAACGGCTGGGCGTGAGGTCTTGCGAAAGCCCGGTGAGCATCGACAAGCCGGAGGCGGTGTCCGGGAGATTGGCCACGACGCTACGTTTCTTGGCCTGGGCGACAGCAGGAAGCGCTGAGGCATGGACAATGCGCAAGGGGTCGTTCAGGTCGGGGCGACTCAGCCACTCGTCGACTGCGGGTTCGAAGTTTGGCGCAGCGCCCATGCTCCCGAACGTCTTCAGCACCGACGTACTGATCTCGTCGAACTTGATGGGATCTTCCTTGGGCGCTGGGGGCTGGTCGGATTGCGGTTTCGTTTCGCCTTCGGGTTCCACAACGTCTGTGCTCGCGGACACCATCATCCCGCCGAAGCCTGGCATCCTTCCCAACCCCTCGCCGGCAAGGACCGTGGATTCTTCGAGCAGGACCTCCCCTGATGGACCGTAGAGCCGGAAGGCCAGGTTGATGCCAAAGGACATCTGAGGCGACTCAGCGACGAGCAGGGCCTTGGTGGGCGGCTCGGTGATCGGCTTTTCTCGCCTGGACCCTCCAAACATCCCCAGCAATCCCTGGAGCGCGGCTGCCCCTTCGTCGTCCTCGACCGCGGTTTCGCGGGGAGGGGCTTTGGCCGCCCTTGCGTTGTGCGAGGCGACGAGGCGGTCGACAATGGGACCGATGTTACGCGGAAGCGGACGCTGCATTCGGTTGGGCGAAGAGGAGAACACGACCCGGTTGCCACCGATCGCTTGCGTAAGGTGGTTGGCGTCGATCAGGGGCAATAGATCGGCGAACACGCGATTCGACATGCCGAACATGAATCCGAACATTTCAGCGTCGACACCCTCCGAGGACTCCTCCTGGGCTCGATTCGCTGCCTGGTTGGCGGCTTTCACCAGTTGCTGGACCGCCTTCCGAACGGCTGCGAGCCTGATTTGGTACTCCGCCTGCACTTCGCGCCCCTGTTGAGCAGCGTTCCGAACGAGCCGACGCTCCTCGCCGTCCTGACTCCACTCCCCGCTCGTCACCTTGGCGATCCGTTGGAGAACCTCATCGAGGGGTCGCTCGGAAACTGAAAGAAACACGACCGGTGAGGCCATGCTTGGGGAAACCTCGAGCTTTGCGCCGGTCGCCTCGACGATCTTGGCTACGACTTGTGATACTCTTGCGGGGCCGAACGTGAGGGTCAGCGATTCCTTCTGCAAGGGCAGGGAAGAGGCCGGAGCGGGCGCGAGCAAACTGAGAGCGACCAGGGTTGGAAGGATCATGACGGTGGTTCCTCGGTGCGTTCGATTGATTGTACGACAGTCTGGCGAAAAGGTTGCTTTCTTCCGCCTCTATAAACGAAGAGCGCCAAGGCGACGAACACGGTCGCTCCCGCGAGATCGAGCCCCACGTCGGCAAGACTCCCGGTGCGGCCCACCGAGAACCCCTGGCGCGCTTCATCGAACGCTCCGATCAGCGTAGCGAACGCCAAGGCCAGCAGCGCCGCCAGGTGGCGTGAGACCGTCCAAGCCGCCGCAGCGAAGAAACAACCTGCGGCAAGCCCGTACGCCAGGAAGTGAACCGACTTTCGGAAGGCGACCACCAAGCGGTGCGCTTCAGGTTCGCTGAGGTCGAACGTTCGGATCAGCCACTCGATCATCCCGCCCGCTCCGCCTCCTTCGCCGCTGAGTCCGCCGACGGCCAGGGCAAAGAGAACGCAAATCGAGAACAGCGCCACGGAAGCTGAGGAGGGTTGGCCCCTTCGCCAGCCGAGGAAGCCGTGCAGTAAAGTGCCCACCGCAACGACCCACCCAAGCGCCGCCGCCAACGGTGGAAAGTACTTCACGAGGGTCGATTGCGCGCCCATGTCCCGAGTCCATGCCTCGAGCGCCCAAAGGCCGGGAAGGCCGCTGAATAGTGCGGCAGCGTGGAGTCGAAACTGGGCTGCGCGGGCCCACAAAAACATCATCGATGCGTTTGCCGCAACTAACGCCGGAAGCTCCCGACCCTCAGCTTGATTGGGAGTCACCACGAACAGCCCCAAGAGGGCGAGAGCGAAGCACATGCTCGTCAGGAGAAGCACGTTCGGAAGGGAATGACGCGCCAACACAGCGCCATTTTGATCCATCGGCCCGATCCGCTGAACCTTCCCCTTAGGTTGGCCCAGCTTCGAAGCCTTGGAAACGGGTAGATAGGGAGTTCTTATGCGAATTCTGGTCACCAACGACGATGGCGTTCGCGCCGAAGGCTTGCAGGCGCTGGTTCGGGCTCTCGAAGGATTCGGCGAGGTCAAGATCGTTGCGCCCGACCATGAGCAAAGCGCCTGTGGCCATGGGATGACCCTGCGGAGACCGCTCCGAGTCTGGCCGGTCGAGTGGGATGGCCATGAGGCCTACGAAGTGGACGGGCTGCCGGTGGACTGCATCAACGTGGGGCTGACGGTGGCCTGGCCCGAGGGTTGCGATCTGATCCTGAGCGGGATCAACAACGGTCCGAACCTGGGTTTCGACGTCACCTACAGCGGCACGGTAGCCGGCGCTATCGAGGGCGCGATCAACGGGATTCGGTCAATTTCGATCAGCATGGCGGTGTTCGTTAGCGGCGCCCCGTATCACTACGAAACCGGCCAGGCCTGGCTCAAGGAGAATCTGCCGTTGCTGCTCGAATTGCCCAACCCTCCATTGAGTTTCTTCAATATCAACGTCCCCGCGATTGCGGCGGCGCAGTTGCGGGGCCATAGATTCGTCGCCATGGGAAAGAGAGTGTATGAGGACCGAGTCATTCGCCGCGAGGACCCTTGGGGCAGGCCGTACTATTGGCAAGGCGGCAGCGTCGTGATGAGTGAGCAGCAACCGGGCACCGACGTGGAGGCCGTACGACAAGGCTACGTTGCCATCACGCCTCTCTCTCTCGACTGGACTCACCCTGGCTTGCTCGCCGAGATCGAAGGGAAGTAGAAAAAAAGCCCCGAGCGTGTCGGGGCCAAGAGGATAGGAGGAGGTTCTTTCGTCTATTCCCGGGGCTTATCCACCCCTGAGAAGCTGGAGTACGCCCTGCGGAATCTGATTGGCCTGAGCCAAGACGGCCATGCCGCTTTGCTGCAGGATTTGCAGGCGCGTGTACTGCGTGATCTCAGACGCCATGTCGGCGTCTCGAATCTGACTCTCGGTCGCTGTGAGGTTCTCTTGCGCGATGCCGAGGGAACGGACCGTGGATTCAAGGAAGTTCTTTTGGAACGAGCCAAGGTCGCCGCGAAGCTGCGCCAGTTCCTCGATCGCGCTGTCGATAATCTTCATCGCCTCTTGCGCGCCCGCGGGGCTGGTGACGTCGAGGTCGGCCAGAGATTTCCCAGCCACGGCGTTTCCTCCCAATCGGTTGGCAAACACCACTGGCATGGCGAACTGCGACGACTGATCGCTGTTCGCTCCGATCTGGAAGAGGACGGAACCCGCGGTCACTTGGGCGATCTCCGAGGGAGTGCCTGTGAGATTGGCGTTCCCTGTTTCGGTCAGCGTCAAGGCGTTGCCGAAGTTGTCGCTGAGCCGCAACCCGGAGACGCCGGGTCCGCGTCCTCCGGTGAACGGCACCGTCGTCACTCCCGCACTCGTCGTTAGGGATACGTCGAAGACCGCGTCGACGCCTGCGTCGGAAGCGCTCGAGGACGTGTGGAGAATGCTATTGGCGTCGAAGAAGTCGATGCGGTGTTGCGCGCCGAAGTCGTTTTGAACGAGTTGAACGCTCACAGGTCCCGACCCAGCGATCTGAGCCGTTACGCCCGTGACGTTCGACATAGCGTTGATTCGGGAGACGATCCCTTGGACGGTCTCTGAGCCTGAGCTAACGAACGAGTACCCGTTGATTACGAACGACCCGGCGACCGTTACCAAGGCTGTCGCGGACGCGAACGACTGGGCAAGGGCTACTTGCGCGCGTTCGCCCTGGGTCACGCGGGCCACAGTCACGGGGCCGCTTTGCACTCCATAACCCGCGAACGTGCTGCCAACGTAGACGCTGGAGACGTTTGCCGAAGAAGTGACGTTGGCCATGACCCCGGCCGATCCATCGAGGAGCTTCTTCTTTCCGAATTGCGTTTGCGTAGCGATCCGATTGATCGACTGAATCGTCGAGTGAATCTGGTTCTGATTCGCTTGAAGAGTGGCCGCATCGACGACCGCTGCGTTCGCGGAGTGAACCGTCAGCGCTCGGACATTGCGGAGCAGACGCTGCACCTCGTCGAGGGCCGCCTCGGCGGTCTTCGACATGTTGACGGCGTCTTGGGAGTTCTTGATCGCTTGCTCGATTCCCTTGAGCTGCGCGCGCATGTTCTCGCTGATGATCAGGCCGGCAGGATCGTCGGCCGCCGTGTTGATTCTCAGTCCCGAACTCAGGCGCTGAATCGTGCCGCCCAGCTCATTCTGGGTGGTTTCCAGGTTCCTGAGCGCCTGGATCGACGGGATGTTCGTATTGATCCTTAGACTCACTTCTCTTGACCTTCCTGTGCTTGCCGGCTTGCAGTTTCAACCTACAGCATCGACTCTTTCCAGATTCCAGCCAATGCTCCATGGGGAATTCTCGGCGAAACATGGAATAACTTTAGGTTTCGCTTCGCGCAGCTTCGGGCGGAGCCCTCGCGCGTACCAATGTTTGCGATTTCATACGCAATGACCTTAGAACAATTCCAGCCAGCTAGCAGTCATACTTACTTGGGAGTTGGCTGATCCTGAATTCGCTGCCACCCGAAGGTGTGGGGCAAGGGGGAAAGGGCAGCCTGCCATTAGGGAGGATGGATGACGACTCGCGGATCGGTGACGACTCGCCACGCAGTAGCCAACGTTGAAGCGGCCGAACGCATTCTCGTTGTTGGCTTGGGCTACATTGGCCTGCCCACGAGCCTTGCCTTCACGGAAGCCGGGTTCGAAGTGGTTGGGTTCGACGTCAACGCCGAGACCGTTCGCATGTTGAACAGCGGCGAGCTTCACATTCACGAGGCTGGCCTTCAAGAACGCCTCGACTCGGCCCTTGAGAAGTCGTCCTTCCGAGCCACGGGAGTTCCTGAGGCGGCCGACGTCTTTATCATTGCCGTGCCGACCCCCTGCTCCGATGCGTTCCGCGCCGACCTTTCCTACGTCAGAGCCGCCGCGGAGTCGGTAGCCCAGCAGATTCAGCCCGGCAACATGGTCGTACTCGAGAGCACGGTCCCGCCCGGAACCACGGAATCGATCGTAGGCGAGGTGATCCGGCAGAAGACCGGCCTGAGTCATGAAGACGATTACGATCTCGTTCACTGTCCCGAGCGGGTGATCCCGGGCCGGATCTTTGAGGAAATCGTCGGCAACAGCCGCGTGATCGGCGGGACGACCGTACGAGCGACCGAGCGCGCCGCGGAGCTTTACTCCAGCTTCGTCGAGGGCAAGGTCCTGACGACCGATGCCCGCACCGCCGAGATGGCCAAGCTGATGGAAAACGCCTTCCGCGACGTCAACATCGCGCTCGCGAACGAATTCCGGAGCATCGCCGAACTCCATGGGATCGACGTCTTGCGGGCCATCGAACTCGCCAACCACCACCCACGCGTGCACGTCCACCAGCCTGGAATCGGAGTGGGCGGGCACTGCATCCCCGTCGACCCTTGGTTCTTGATATCGTCTGCGCCGGGGCGGTCCAAGCTGCTCCGCACGGCGCGGGAACTCAACGCGTCGATCCCTTTGCAAGTGAGTTCGTGCGTGTTGGACCGCGCGTACTCAACCGGGGCAAAGAGCCTCGCTTTTTATGGTCTTGCCTTCAAGCCCAACGTCGATGACCTGCGGGAATCTCCGGCCATCGAAGTTGTGAAGCATGTTGCCAGCCACCTGGACCCGAACGTTCGTATCGCCGTCATTGAGCCCTTCGCCGAGAGCCTGCCCGAAGACCTGAGCGAGTTCAGCAACGTCGAGTTCGCCAACGCCCGCCCTCCCGAAGCCGAATTCGACCTGCACGTCGGGTTAGTGGCTCACGACCAACTTCGGCGGCAGGGTCCCCCGACCGCGGAGTTGGAGCGGATTCTAGACTTCGTTGGAGTCTGGGGGCTTCCCAGGCCGGTCGTCACGGCGGGACCTGCTTGACCCTGCGCTAGCGATCTGTCACCATCAGAACGATGTGCGGAATTGTTGGCGCGATCAGCTTCGAAGTTTCTGGCTTCGAGATCACTTCCTCCTACATCGAACGTATGCGCGATGCGATGGCGCACCGTGGCCCTGATGGCGCGGGAACTTGGATCAGCCCCGACCGGACGGTCGGGCTGGGCCATCGCAGGCTGAAGATCATCGACCTCTCCGAGCAGGCCGCGCAGCCCATGTCCAACCTGGACGGCGCACTCTGGATTACCTTCAACGGCGAAATCTACAACCACGCCGAGATTCGAAAGGAACTCCAAGCTCTCGGACACCGGGAATGGAAGACCGACCACTCCGACACCGAAGTGATTCTGAGGGCCTATGAACAGTGGGGGATCGAGTGCATACAGAAGTTCAAGGGGATGTTCGCCTTCGGGTTGTGGGATGGCCGCTCGCGAGACCTATGGCTCGTGCGCGACCGGATGGGGATCAAGCCGCTTTACTACTCGTGCCACCATGGACGGCTCGTGTTCGCTTCGGAGATCAAGGCGCTGCTCGAAGACCCTCAGCAGGTTCGCGAGGTCGAGCAAGAGGCGCTGATTCCGTACATGGCGTTCATGAGCGTTCCGGCTCCGATGACGCTTTTCAAGGGAATCCACAAAGTCCCATGTTCTCGGATTGTGAGTGTGCGTCCGAACGGTTCCGTTTCTGTTCGGAGGTACTACAACCCGCTCGAATCCCGCGAAGACGCGGGTCGGTCGGAGGAGGAGACGGCCTCGCTCGTGCTGGAAACGTTGCGCGACGCCGTTCGGATTCGGAAAGTCTCTGACGTTCCGGTGGGGGTCTTTCTTTCAGGCGGGATCGATTCGAGCACGAACGCAGTGTTGTTCTCGGAAGGGGAATCGGGACCGGTTAAGACGTTTACCGTTTCCTACGATGGCCATTACTCCTCCTATCCGAACGAATCGAAGTATGCCCAAACCGTCGCAGACCTGGTGGGCGCGGAACATCATGAGATCGTTCTCGGCCCCGACGACGTCCTCGACTTCCTGCCGCGAATGATCGAGTTGCAGGACGAGGCGATCGCGGACCCCGTGTGCGTCCCGAGCTACTACGTTTCCAAATTGGCGCGTCAGAACGGGGTCATCGTAGCTCAAGTCGGCGAAGGCGCGGACGAGTTGTTTTGCGGATATCACGGCTGGAAATCAGCCCTGAAGATCGCGGGCTGGAACGAGATTCCGATGACGGGCGCGCTGAAGAGGCTCCTGCTCGTGGCGTTGGACGTGTGCGGAAGGTCGAGAAGGCCGCATCGGGAGCGCCTTCGGAGAGGGATCGCGGGGTATCCGGTTTTCTGGACCGGTGCCGAGGCGTTTGGCCAGACCGAGCGCGAATGGCTGATCGGAGAAGCCGCGCGTCCCCTTCGGCGAAGAGACGCCTGGGAGTTCATCCGCCCGCTTTGGCAGGAGTTTCAGGACTCTCCCGCCGAGAAGACCCACCTCAACTGGATGACCTACTCCGACCTGAACTTCCGGTTGCCCGAGTTGCTCCTCATGCGCGTCGACAAAATGAGCATGGGCGTGAGCTTGGAGGCGCGGGTTCCGTTTCTCGACCACCGGCTCGTCGAACTCGCGTTTTCGATCCCTTCAGCCACTCGCATCAAGGAGGGCAATCTGAAGTACATCCTCAAGAAGGCGGTCCGTGGGCTGATTCCCGACGAGATCATCGATCGAAGAAAGCAGGGGTTCGGGGTTCCGCTGGTCGAGTGGTTCTATGGCAAGGTCGGCGAGCAGGCGAAGAAAGATTTGAAGGCGTTCTCGAAGCGCACCGGGTATTTCGACGGTGAGAACGCCTGCGCGCTGATCGACCAAGGCGAGGGCAAGCGAGCCTGGTATCTGTGGAACTTCGCCAAGTGGCACGAACGGTTCATCGAGTCGTAGCCCATGCGTTTCGTGAGCGTGTTGCGTCGCGGATTCCAAGTCCCTCCGAGGATATTGCTGAGCAAGTTCGGCGAACGGCTTCACAACGCCCTGGAAGCTCCCCTCCGGCGAAGGCAAGACTGGCAGCGCGACACCTATGGCGGCGTCCCCGAAGGAATCCGCATCGAATACCTCTTGCCCCCGAATACTCTCGACGACCTTTCCGAACTGCATCCGGGTCTTCAACACTTCGCCGGACAGGCGCTTGCCGGACGCATGAACCTCTTGGGTTCTGGTTGGCGATCGACCGCCTTCGAGGGCCCTGAACAGCGCCAGGTCCCGCCGAACACGCGGGCCACTTCTGAGAGGATCGAGGGACTCAAGAACGACCGTTGCACGCGGATCGATTGGCACAAGGACCTTCGCTCGGGGCATCGGTACAACCCGCTTTGTTGGTACCGCGACGCTCCGATCGGGCGACCCGTTGGAGCGGAGATCAAGACGCCTTGGGAGTTGGCGCGTTGCCATCACCTCCCCCAGTTCGCCTGCATGGCGCGATTCGCAGAAGAACCCGCGACATGGGTGCGGGCCATCGAGGACCACCTTCTGGACTTCTGGGCGGCGAACCCTCCGCGGTGGGGGGTCAATTGGCGCTGCGCGATGGACGTCGGGATTCGAATCGCCAACCAACTTCTGGCCCTCGACCTCCTGCACGCATCGAGTTGCGAAGTGCGCAAAGAGGTCGAAGAGGAGGCCGCGCGCGCGGCTTGGCTTCACGGCGAGTACATCTCCAGCCACCTCGAATGGAGTCCGTCGCATCGAGGCAACCACTACCTCGCCGACCTTCTCGGGCTGGCTGCGTGCGGAGCTTATCTTGGGGGTCACGAGACCCCGCGGGCTTGGCTGCGCTTCGCCATCCACGAATTGAACGCGGAGGTCCTTCGGCAGTTCCTCTCTGACGGGGGTGGCTTTGAAGGCTCGACGTGCTATCACAGGCTCTCGGCTGAACTGGCCGTATGGGGGCTTGCCCTCGCGAGCGCGACGACCCCCGAACAGAGGCAGGCCCTCGAAAACGCGGACCCGAGCGGGCTGGGTAGGCGACCCTGGACTTCGAACCCTCCCCCCACGTTTCAGGCTTCGACGGGCGCGTTCTGGCCCGAGACCCTGCAGAGGCTTCACCTGGCACGTAAGTTTGCGGAGTGGCTCACCAAGCCGGATGGCCGCGTGTCCCAGATCGGGGACAACGATTCTGGCCGCGCAATCAAACTCGACGGCGCCTACAGAGAGTCGGGCGGATCCTATGTTGAGTACTCGCTGAATCTCGAAGGTGTAGTTGATTTGTTGGGCGTCGTAGTCGGCGTTCCTCCCACGACCCCCGGCGGCAGCGTCTTGCGGGCGCTGCTTTCGAAAGACGCCTTCGGTGAACCTAATCCGCCAGAGGAAAATCCACCGGCGTTGGACCCCATCGACCCCGATCAGTTCCTTCATGCGAAGTCGCGTTTCCCGCGCAGGACGTACCGGTTTGAACTGCCGGAGCGTTGCCTTCGGAATCTCCGGTTTCGGGCGTTTCCCGAATTCGGAGTTTGCGTTTGGAAGAGCGACTCGCTTTTTGTGAGTTTCCGGTGCGGCAAGTCGGACCTCGACGGACGAGGGGGCCATTCGCACAACGACCAACTATCGATCGAGCTCCAGGTCGAGGGAAAGGACTGGATCGCCGATCCCGGGTCGTACCTCTACACGTCGGACCCGTCGGCGCGAAATCGCTACCGGTCGTGCCAGGCGCACTTCGTCCCCCGAGTCGGACGCTCGGAGCCCAACCCGCTCGACTTGGGGTTATTCTTGTTGCCCGATCGGTGCGGGGGCAGGCTCCTCGGCGCGGGAGCCTCCGGCGCAGTCGGCGGACATCTGGGGTTCAAGTTCCCGGTTTGGCGCGTCGTGAAGTTTGTGGGTTCTACGCTCGAAGTGACCGACATCGCCGAATCGGAATCTGCCGAACTCGAAGAACTGAAGTTCATGGGCAACCGCTTCTTGTCATCTGTACCCTTCAGTTCGGGGTACGGCGAGGCTTCGAAGGAGGGTTCGGACTAATCGCTCCCGACGGGCTCCGGCCAAAATCGAACCTCGTCCGGTCTGTCGCGATCGGGTGCGCCGCCCTTTATTTCGTGTCCGGCCTTCAAGCCTACACGCTCGGGCCGGTCCCTTTCGACTGGATCGCGTCCGCAGGTTGGATCGGGGCGGCGCTGACCCTGCTCGTCTACCGCCCCGTCGGAATCCCCAAGGTCATGCTCGGCTTCGTGCTGTTCGTTGGGGTCGCGGTGGCGTTCACTGCGTTCGCTTCGCTTCAAGGCGATTACTCGCGCCACATGCCCTCGATGGCGTCGAATCCATACCCGGTGTATATGGCGCTGCGCGTGTTTGTTTTGGCGGCGTTCCTCAGCGCGGGCTACTGCGCCTGGTGGCTGTGCAAGAGGGCCCGATTCGAAATCTTCGCCGGCGCCATCGTATTCGTCGGCGTCGTCTTGTCCGCGCTGGCCCTCTACATCTTCATCGCACAAGTGGTCGGGCTGCCCGAGCCGCCCCGAAGCCGTGCGGGGACGAGCGGAGCCGAACAGGCGACAACATTCAGCTACGCGGTCCACAGGGCGATCGGGACGTTTAGGGAGCCGAGCCACCTGGCTTCCTTCCTGCTCCTGCCGCTGTTTCTCTCGCTTCGGGGCAAGGGCTTGGCTTCGCTGGCGAAGTCCGTGATGATCGGCAGCGCCCTCTTGCTGACTGGGAGCCTGACGGGCATCTTCGGGGCCGTGATCGGCTTGGTGCTCGGCGCAGGGTCGCTCTCGGTCAGGAGCCCACGGGTCCTGGGGATCGTCGTCACGATGCTGGGAGCGCTCGCGCTCGGCTCGGGCGTGTTCGTACTGGTCATGGCCCTCACCGGAGGCGGACAGGCGTCGATCTTCAGCATCCTCCTCGATCGTGTGCTGCCTATGCTCGAAGGCGGAGCGGCGGCGAGCAACCGGGCCTTCGTGTACACCTACGTGGCCAGTCATCCGCCCGCGATCATTGGGGTCGGCCTGGGAAACTCGAACCTGCTCTTTGCCGACGCTCTCAACCTCAAGGTCATCCCCAGCTTTTCCAGCCTCTATCTTTCCGTGGCGTATGGACTTGGCTATCCGGGGATCGCGCTCTTGGCCTACGCGCTGCTCGCCCCTGTGGGTCACGCCTTCCTTCGAGTCCGCCGCAGCAACGAGGTTCAAGTGGCGCTGCTGCTTTCGGCGTATGTAGGATGGATGGTAGCGTTTGCGGCGCAGGCGGAGGAACTCAACGTCTCGTTCGGGCTTGTCTTGGGCCTGCTCGCATGGCAGACCTCGAAGTCGGCTCGTGCCCCCTTGCTGGCCGAGGCGGAGGGGTCTTGAATCTCCTCGTCGTGACGTTTTCTTATTCCCCTGCGCTCTCTCCGCGCGCTTTTCGCTGGACATCGCTCGCGGAGGCTTGGGCCGCAGAGGGCCACCAAGTCGATGTAGTCTGTTCCGCAGTACGGGGTCTGCCCACAGAGGAAGCGCTCAGCGGCGTATGCGTCCATCGCGTCGGAGGAGGGCTCCGCCAAAAACTGACTCAAACCGCCTCGCAAGGCCCCACGAGCGTGGGACAGCCCGCTACGCCTGCCGGACCCATCATCGTGGCGGCTAAGGCGGCAAGGGCCCTCTATCGAGTCGCGGTGAAGCCCTTTCAGTGGCCCGACTACGCGGCCTCATGGCGAAGGTTGGCGGCGCACACGGCGAAGGAGATCGTTCACCGGCGCGGTGTCGATCGAATCGTCGCGGTTTCCCACCCGTTTTCTTCGCTCCTCGCGGGCTCGGAAGTCGCGGCCGAGACCGGGATCCCTTGGCTCGCCGACGTTGGCGATCCCTTTTCGTTTGACGAACAAGTGCCGCTCAACAACCGCGTGTTATTTGGCGCAAGAAACCGCAAGGCGGAGCGAGAAGCCTTGGGGCGAGCGAAGGCCGTCGCCGTTACGAACGATCTCGTGAGGCAGGAATACGCGCGCCTGTTTCCGGAACTGGCCGAAAAGCTCGCCGTCATCGGACCGCTCGCTTCTGACCTTGCGGCAAGCGAAGACGCGGAACCCCTCTTCAGCGCGGAACAAGGGAAGTGCAAGCTACTCTTTACCGGCACGGTCTACCGGGACATCCGGAGCCTGAACCCCGTGCTCGCGGTGTTCAAACGGCTCGTCGAGTCGACTTCGAGATGTGAGTACGAAATCCACTTCGCGGGTCGGCTCCAGGGCTGCTCAAGGTGCTTGGAACCTGTCCAGGACTGGATCGGAACGAAGGTGTTCGTACATGGATTGGTGAGTCGGGAACGGATTGCCGCCACGATCCCGGGATGTTCGGCGCTCGTCAACATCGGCAACTCCACCCCCTACCAGCTTCCCAGCAAGGTGGCGGAGTACGCGGTTTCGGGCAAGCCGATCCTCAACTTCCATACGCGGGACGACGATGCGAGCAAGTGCTTCTTGAAACCCCACCCGGGGGTGTGCAACGTTCTATGCGCGGAGGGCTTCTCTCCCGATCAGCGGGCCAGCGAAATCGAAGCGTTCTTCGCAGCTATGGCTCAATCCCCCCCTCGCCCCTGTGAGGAGTGGCTCGACACGTTTCGTTTGCCCTACCTCAAGGCTAGGTACGAGGAGTTGCTGAGGTGAGAGTCGCCGTAATCGCACCCCATTACCTCCCCGGAACGAGAGCCGGAGGGCCCGTCCGGAGCATCGCGAGCCTCGTCGAGACGCTTGGGGATGAGATCGAGTTCTTCATTCTCACCCACGATCATGACTTTGGGACTTCGGAGCCTTACCCTGGAGTCGTTCGTGGGCAGCCGGTGAGGGTCGGGAAGGCAAGTGTGGTCTATCTTTCTGAGGAGGACTTCCGGCCGAAAGCCCTCGAGGCGAGAATCCTCGCCTCTGAACCCGACGCCCTGTATCTCAACAGCTTCTTTCACCCGCTGGCCTCGATCGGTCCCGTTCTTCGAAGGAAGTTTGGAGGGTTGCACGGTCTGCCTCTCCTCATCGCTCCGAGGGGCGAGTTCGCCGAAGAGGCCCTCCGCATCAAAGGACGCAAGAAATCCGGCTATCTCGCCTTGGCAAGAGTGCTCAGCCTCTATCGCGACGTGATCTGGCAGGCCTCTTCCGAGTTCGAAGCCGCCGACATCCACCGGGTCGTTGGCAGGGAAGCGAAGGTCCGGATCGCCCACCTTCCACCCAGCCTCCCTCAGGAAGCGGAGGAGGCTCAGGGGGAATCGCGGCGACAAAAGTCCGCAGGTTCGCTCCAACTCATCTTCGTGGGCCGTTTCGCCCCGATGAAGAACGTGGAGTTCGCTCTTTCGGTGCTTGCTGGCGTCGAGGGAAAGGTTCGTTTCGAGCTTGTCGGCCCGAAAGAAACGGAGGAGTATTGGCGGCTCTGCCAAGACGCCGCGCGCCGCTTGCCGCTGAACGTACAAGTGGAGTTCGCAGGCGCTTTGCCGCACGACGAGGTCCTGCGCAGACTCAACAATTCTCATGCCTTTCTGTTGCCGACTCGTGGCGAAAACTTCGGCCACGGGATCCTCGAGGCGATGTCTTGCGGGTGTCCGGTGGTCATCAGTCAAAACACCCAATGGCGGGACCTTGCGCCGCGGCGGGCAGGTTGGGACTTGCCGCTTTCGGCCCCTGGCCAGTTCACCCATGCGCTTCAGCGATTGGCCGACATGGAGAGCGACGAGTGGTTGGAATGGTCTCGCGGAGCTCGGGAGTACGCCCGCGGCCGGACCCTCGATGCCGACGCCGTCGAGGCCACGCGAAGGCTCTTCCTCGACGCCGCCCGAGTCGCCCCGGCAAGGCGTTCGCGGGGCTCGTCAGAGGTAACCTAAATCTTATGCTCCCTTCGAAACTCCGCCAGGGAGAGCGCTCGCGTTGAAGTTACTGTTGCAGTCGCTCTCGTCGGGTGAGATCGACCTCATCGACGCCCCGGTTCCTCGCCCTCGCCCCCACGAGGTGCTGATCCGCTCGCAGACGACCGTGATCTCGACGGGCACGGAAGGGATGCTCCTTGAGTTCGGGCGGGCGGGCTGGATCGGCAAGGCGAAGCAGCAACCTGACCGCGTGCGGGACGTTTTGGATAAGATCAAGACCGACGGCTTGGCGACCACGCTCGAGGCCGTGCGGCGCAAGCTCAACCAGCCGATTCCGCTTGGGTACAGCCACTGTGGAGTCGTCCTGGCCGTTGGCTCGGCGGTTTCGGACATCTCGGTGGGCGATCGGGTCGCCAGCAACGGCAATCACGCTGAGGTGGTCTGCGTCCCCAAGACCTTATGCGTTCGAGTTCCTGCCGAGATCGACGACGAGAGCGCGGCCTTCGCGACTCTGGGGGCCATTTCGCTGCAAGGGATTCGGCTCCTGTCTCCGACGCTCGGTGAATCGGTCGCGGTCATCGGCGTCGGCCTGCTGGGTTTGCTCGCCGTTCAAATGCTGGTGGCGAACGGGTGCCAGGTGCTCGCTTTCGATCCCAATGAAAGCCGCTGCAAGCTGGCGGAGGAGTTCGGCGCGGAAGCGTGCTGGGTTCGGGAAGGCGTCGATCCGGTAGATCGCGCCTTGGCGTTTACGAAAGGTCTCGGAGTCGATGGCGTCCTGATCACGGCGTCGGCCTCGGGTTCTGAGATCGTGCAGCAGTCCGCGAAGATGAGCCGGAAACGGGGACGTGTGGTTCTGGTCGGCGTGACCGGGCTAGAACTCAATCGGAGGGACTTCTTCGACCGCGAGCTTTCCTTCACCGTCTCGTGCTCCTATGGCCCCGGCAGGTATGAACCCGACTACGAAGGGCGGGGCGTTGACTACCCTCCAGGCTTCGTTCGTTGGTCGGCCCAACGCAATATGGAAGCGTTCCTCGAACTCGTGCGCCGAGGCTCGGTCCGGGTTGGGCCGCTCATTACCCACAGGTTCGAATTCGAGCAAGCCAAACAAGCCTATGAAGCGCTGGGTTCGGGGGCAATGGGGATCGTCCTCAGGTACCGCAAATTCGATGGCGGCCAAGAAACTCAATTCCAGAGCCGGGTGCGTCACTCCGAGCCCGCCACGGCGCGCGGCAAGGCCGTTCTTGGGTTCATAGGAGCAGGGAATTATGCGACGGCCGTCCTGATTCCTGCGTTTAAGGAGGCGGGCGCCCGACTGAAGATCGTCGCGAGCGGGGGCCACAGTTCGGCGCTTGCGGCCCGGACATTCGGTTTCGAGGAGTCCACATCCGACTCGGTGAACGTACTCGACGACCCTGAAGTGGGCGCCGTTGTGATCGCAACCCGCCATGAGAGCCATAGCCGACTTGCCGTCGAAGCCCTGCAGCGGGGAAAGCACGTCTTCGTCGAAAAGCCCCTCGCGCTCGATCTGGAGTCGCTCGGCGCATTGGAATCAGCGGCGCATGAGGCCGCGGCCCGCGGCGTCCACCTCATGGCCGGCTTCAACCGCCGGTTCGCCCCCGCCACGGAAGCCCTGCGAGACCTCCTCGCGGGCATAGCCGAACCCAAGACTTTCGTCGCGACCATGAACGCCGGAGAACTGCCGCGCGAGCACTGGACCCGCGACATCGAAGTCGGTGGCGGCAGAATCCTCGGTGAGGCCTGTCACTTCATCGACTTATTGCGCTTCTTGGCCGGGTCGCCCATCGTCGGCGTAGACGCCCGAGGCATGAGGGGGGAGACTCCGCGCACCTCGCCCGAGGACTCCGCTTGCATCCTCTTGAGCTTTGAAGACGGGTCGATCGGCACGGTGGTCTATACCGCTGCAGGCGCGAAGAGTTATCCTAAGGAGCGGATCGAGTGCTTTGCGGGAGGTAAGGTTGCTGTGATCGACAACTTCAAGTCGCTGCGGCTGTTCGGATTCGGCAAGTTGCGTTTGCCCGCCTTGGGCAAGCAAGACAAGGGGCAGAAGACGTTGGCGGCGGCTTTTGTGAATCTGGTCGCCCATGGGGGTGAGAACCCAATGGCGCTCGACGAGATGTTCGATGGCGGCAAAGCTACCGTCGAGGCGGCGCTCAGGATTCGAAGGCAATTCGACGCGGAGGTATAGGATCGTTCGGCGTGAAAGAACCGTCCGTCTAGTGGATCCAAACCGTTGGGCGTCCAATAGCTTGCTTGGTTTCGAGTAAACGAAAGGTTCGGCGATGCGAATTCTCTTCTTAGCGGACAACTATCCCCCCGAGTCGAACGCCGCGGCGTCTCGCGTTCATGAGCGGGCGGCCCTCTGGGTCCAGGAAGGGCACGAGGTCACCGTCATCACCAGCGCCCCCAACTTCCCCGAAGGCAAGCTCTACGCTGGGTACAGAAACCGGCTCGTTCAGCGGGAACGGATCGACGGCGTGGATGTGATTCGGGTCGTCACGCTCATCATGCCTAACAAGGGCGTCTACCTCCGGATCGCCGACTTCCTTTCGTACATGGTTTTTAGCACTCTGGCTGGAGCGTTCTTACGCCGTCCCGATGTGGTCGTCGCGACCTCGCCGCAATTCTTCTGCGCCGTCGCGGGCTGGATGGTCTCCAAGCTGAAGCGACGCCCCTTCGTCTTCGAACTGAGCGATTTGTGGCCCGCGTCGATTCGAGCGGTCGGCGCGCTCAAGAACCGGCGCGTGTTGCGCTGGGTCGAGCGGATGGAGTTGGGTCTCTACCGAAAATCCACCCAGATCGTCGCGCTCACGGGAGCCTTTCGGGAGGACCTCGTCTCTCGTGGGATCGATCCGGCGAAGATCACCGTGATTCGCAATGGCGTGGACGGCTCGCGCTACTCCCCAGGACCAAAAAACGTGGAGCTGGCCCGAAAACTCGGGCTCGAAGGGAAACTCGTCGTCGGGTACATCGGCACTCATGGGATGGCCCATGCCTTGGAGGGAGTCCTGGAGGCGGCCGAACTCTTGCGGGACGACCGTCGGGTTGCATTCCTCCTCGTAGGAACCGGAGCGAAGCGCGAGGAACTCCTGCGCAAACGGGACGAAAGGGGTCTCTCGAACGTGGTGATGCTGCCGTCGCAACCCAAAGAAAGCATCGTCGAATACTGGCGGCTCTGCAATGTCTCGCTGGTTCATCTCAAGGATGATCCAGTTTTCAAGACCGTCGTTCCTTCCAAGATCTTTGAGGCGATGGCGATGGGGCTGCCGATTCTTTTCGCAGGGCCCGAGGGGGAGGCGAGTTCGATCATCGAGCAGGAGGGGTGTGGCGTCTGCGTACCCTCCGAACGGCCCCAGGTCCTCGCCGACGCCGTACTCCATTTACTCGAAGACCCCGAACTCGTTTCCCAACTTTCTGCGGCGAGCGCTCGGGCCGCGAAGGACCATACTCGGCAGCAGCAGGCCACGGAATTCTTGGCGGTTCTCAGGCCGATCGCGGGGAGGCAGTCGGCAGAGCCTTCAAAGCAGGTTTCCTCCAAGGAATCGACCCTCGTTTGAGCCCGTCAATCCTCAAGCGCAAGCCGGTTGCGAACGTGCGGCCACACTTGAACCAGTACCGCTAAGACGAAGATCACGCCCGCGATCATAGCCCGGCGGGGACCCACGGGCTCTTCGAGGCCCATCGGTTCATCGACGACTTCAAATCGGGACGGGTCTCGATCTTCGGCGATCCGCGCGATTTCAAGTTCGTTCTTCAGGGCGGTCACTCGGGAGAGCGCCGCCTCGGACTCGCGTTTGGCGCGGGAAAGGTCGACGTCTTGACGGGCCGAAGCGCCGAGCCTCCGCTCGTACTGCTTGCGGAGCTCTTCGTACCGCGATAAGGTGGCCTTCATCGTAGCGAACTCGACTTTGGCCTGAGAGAGTTGCGGCGAGTCGCCCGATCGGATCGCGCTCTTTTCCGCGTTGACCAACTGTTCGGCAAACGACTCGATCACATCGAGGTCCCGCTTGGCGTCTCGGAACTCGGAACTGGTCTTGGTGAACCGGTCCATCGTTCGCTCCAAGGCGAGCCTTCGGCCTAGGATGTCCGCCGCAATGCTCGAAAGGCTGTCGTTGACGTACTGCAGCGCGAGCATCCGGAACGGATACTCCTGCGACATGTCGATGAGTTCGAGCAGCCTGGCCTCGCCGGCCTTGAGCCGAGCCTCCGCGAGAATCATCGAAGTCCTCGCGTCTTCGATCTTGGCGACGAATTCCGCGTAATTCGAGGACGCGCCCGCGAGTTCGGCCACCTTCGGGTCTGACATCAGTTCGACCACTTCGTTCTCAAGCTGCTCGGCTTGCTCCGCAGCTTCGGTGAGTCGCTCCTCGATGAACTGGCGGTTCTTTCGGCTTACGTTGATCGAAAGCTGATTCGCTCTGCGATTGAGGTGCGATTGCAAATCCTTGAGCAACTCGGTGCAGAATTCGCGCGATTCTCCGGAAACCTCGACCTTCAGGAACCCGCTGTCGTCGATCTCGACTTCGAGCGATTTTCGCAGCAACTCGATGGCCTTACCCTCGGTCACTCCCCATCGTTGGGCGAGGTCGCGCTTTTGAACGACCTCCCGGAGCGCCGTCATGCTCGCAAGAATGCCCTTCGCGGTTTGCGGCCCGGAGGCGACCACGGGCGATACGAGCGCCCCCCCAAGTGTCTTGATCGAGCCTGGGTCCGAACCTCCCGACTGGGCTGGGGCTGTGGGGAGCGAGGGAAGTGAGGGCGCAGCATTGGGGAAATACAGCGAGAATCGCGCGGCATAGGTCGCTGGAATCAGGTAGGTCGCCAAGTACGCAAGGGCCGCGATCCCCACAGAGATCCCCCCGACTTTGGCAATGGTCCGAAACTGAGACATGGCAAACGCAGCAAGCAGAGGCTCGCAAACCTTCTCTGTGAGGACGAGCCAGCGTCGCCAAACGCGGCGAGTCTAAGGGCAGAAAACTCAAACGCCGTCGAGGGAGCTCGGCCTGAACTATTCGCTAGGTTGCGATGTACACAGAGTACTGGTAGGTGATCTCGGCGGACTCGCCGGAACTCAGGTCGAGCTTCCATTCGATGCGGTTCCGAGGGTTGACCGCGCGAAGCCCTTTGGCGAGCACGGTCACCTTGGGGTTTCGATCCGTTGCGAGAATCTCACCCGATACGCCCTTCGAGAGTTCAAGGCTGACGGCTTGCGCTTTGCGGTTGATCACCCGGATTCTCCCCTTGATCGTGACCTTGTCGTAGGTCCTGCTCCGAGTACGGAGCGCGTCCCGCTGACGCTCGATCTCTTCTTCGGCGTCCTCGACCGCGACGTCCAGCGCTTTCGTGATCTTGACGGTCGCCTCAGCGTTCGCCGACGTATAGTGCATCATGTCTTGGCCGAGGAGCGAGGAGTCCTTCATCGTGATCGCCGAAGCCGTGGTAAAGGGCTTGCCGCTCGTATTCTTGAATTTCAGGCTATGCCACACGTCCCGCGGCCCCTCAGGGCGCTCGACGTATTGGTCGTCCACGATCGAGTCACCGAGTGAGCAGGTGTAGACGTGGGCGTATTCGCTTTCGGCCGTAAAGAGAACGTGATAGCCTCGGTCACCGCGCTTCAGCGTGACCTTGGAGAGCGGGTAGAAAAACAGGTCCTCGTTCTGTTCGCCCGTTGCCTGAGAGATCGGAAACGCCTCGGCGAAGTCCAGCTTTTCTGAAAGCCGGTTGCGCGCCATCTGGTAAGCCATGCCCGATTGCGCTGCGTCTTCAGGCGCGCCCGCCCGCATCAAAGCGCTCACGAACATCTGAAGGTTCTGAAAGGAAGTGAACGGGTCTTGAATGTTGAGGAACGGAACGTTCGGAAAGCCCGTCACGAGGCGAACATCCACCCCGTCGAGGTCGAGGCTGTCGTTGATGAGCGACGCGCGAGCCACGATTCGGAGGGTCTTTTCGTCGCTGATGTCAAGAGCGTAGGCAGGCGCCCAACTGATGCCAGGCTCTAGGCTGACGATCTTGATCACTCCCCCGCGTGGAGCGGAGGCCGTGAAACGGAGCGCCTGTTGGTTGGTCTTCTGCTTCACCTTCCACACCACTTCACCCGTCGCTCCCGAGATTTCCAGGACGGACCCTTTCGGGAGGATCAACACGCCTCGCTGTTGCGTTCGTTCGGTGGGCTCAAGTATGACGATCGAACCGGCTGCGCTCAGAATCTTGGCCGTCCCCTCGAAGTGTTCGCGGACCTTGATGCCGACGACCTTTCCCACGTTCGCGGTAAGCGCCTCGTCGAGGCTCTGCACGTCGCGGTCGGACTCCTTCGTTAGGGTCGTCGCAATCAGTTCGCGGATTTGAACTCCAGGGCTCGAACTGATCCAGAAGGTCCCCAAGACAGACTGCGGAGGGGCGGGGATGATCCCCTGACCTGTGGTTGGCACCAGAGCTTCTCGAACAACGACGGCATAGCCGTTCTTGAAAAGGGACGCAGAGACGACCTTGGCGGAGACTTCGGGAAGATCACCCTGAGCAAAGCCAGTGGAGAGCAGCGTCAAAGCAGCGATTGCGGACATCGTCAATTACCTCTTGCAGCCCCAAAACGGCGGGCCGCTCCTCTTGCAAGACGCTCCAACGCTTCGGGTGTTACCGTGCGAACAAAAAGAAAGCGCAGGCCCCCAAAAGGACCTGCGCAGATTAGGGCAACAATCAATTGCAGAGCAATCGTTTGACGACGAAGTGGTCGACGCCGGCTTCCGTGATCGAGTTGTTCGGGTTGTCCGCCACTCGGAACCGAACCCTAACTTGACTGCTGGGAGTGACGTACTGGCCGACTTGGAACGACCTTCGAACCCAGGAGTTCTGGATGCCCATAACGGCCTCCACCTGAACCCAACTGTTTCCGTTGTCGTTGGATATCTCGACGTAGAGCACGTCGTCGCCGTCGTCGTTATAGAACCACCGGCTGTATTCGACGATCGCGTTGTCGCCTTGCAGGTTCAGCAAAGGTGAGGTTAGGATCGTCGGGCCACCATCGACGTCGGCAGCCCCAACTGAACCGCCGACCGTACCCTGGCCCGTAAAGTAGCACTGCGCGCCGGGGTCGCTGGAGTCGTCTTCGGGGTTCGCCTGTTGGCCGTTTTGGGTCGTGCCGTTGGGGTTCGCCCGGACCCAGGCGCCCGAAGTCAGGCTCTGGTTGCTTACACCCCAGCCAAGGTTCGTTTCAAACGTGTCTTCAAGGATCGTTTGAAGGCCCTGAGCCACGATGAAGGTCTTGAGATCGGCAGGGGCGTTGAAAGGATAGGTCGACTCGTGTCCTTGCGTGTCTTCCGTCGTCAAGTACCAATCGACTACGGTTCCGCAAGGCGGCAGCGCCAGCTTGAGGATGTACCAACCCGGGTCGGCGTAGTTGATGAGTTCCCGAGACTGCCAGGCGCCGCCATTGAAACGGTACTTGAGAACGACAGGCGCGCCCACGGGGTTTACGTTCGGCAGGACGCGGAACAGCCACGCCGGGGGAACAATGTCGTTCGGATTCCACAGCACGAACGCAGGCGGCTCGACGAACTTGGTGTACTTGACCCATTCGAGTTTGGGGGCGTGGAGGTTCTTTGCTCCAAACCCAGTTGCGATTTCGTCGTAATGGGGCGTGCCGTTGTAGATGTCGCCATCGTTATCGTCCAGGGTCAGCACGTCGATCGTGATGCCAGGATCGATTGCGGGCGGGTGGAGCAGGATGCTGTTGAGGTACCAGGACCGAGCTCGTTCGAGCGCAGCCGGGTTGCCTTCGGTGAGCTTCAACTCATCGTAGGTCAGCCAGAACGCGCCGCTAATCACCTGGCCCGCGGTATGGGCTTCCGCCGTACTGGGGTAGGTGATGCTGTTGTAGCAGCTTCGGAGCGGGCCGGTGTTGGGACCTCGAAAGTCCTCGCCAAGCCAGGGGGTGTCGCCGCAAAACGCTGCCGTCACGTCCGCCATTCCTTCGTGGTAGGCGCCGGTCGGGAACGGGTGCCCCATATCAATGATAAAGTGGCCGTACTCGTGCCAAACGACGGTGCTATATGCCGTGTTGGGGCATCCGCCGCCGCTTGCATAGAAGTTGATCGTGCTGTTCGTGTAATAGGCGTTGCACGTGCTATTGCGGTTCACAGTGCAGGTGATGGCGATGTCGATGCCCGGATAGGTCGGGATGATCGCCTTCGCGAAGTTGTGGACTCGGGTGGTATGAATGAACCCGTTGACTTGCGCCGTGGCTGCCTGAGCAGGCGCTGGATTATGGATGAAGTTCGCGGGCCCCGGAGGCGTCACGACCTGGCTCAGCGCGAGGGTGCTGCCCTGAAAGTCCACGACGTTCACCCACTGGCCAAGCATGCCCAGATTGACCGTGACGTTCGCCGTTCCAGCATTGGGTATGACGAAATGGCCCGTCGCGTTGGAGTAGGCGTTGTTGCCACCCGTGATCGACGCGCGGATCAGTTCAAGGTCTTGAAGCGTCGGGGGGTTGTTTGTTTGGTCGGGCTTGAACCCCGGAGTCGCCCAGCCTTGGGCGCGCCCACTGACGTCCACAGCGAAGACCTCATTCCGTTCTTCGAGGATTCTGCCGGAGATTGCGTCGACGAAGATGTAGTAGCGCTCAGGCGCGTGAGCTACGGTCCCGGAACAGCCGCACAGCGCCGGGTGATACACCGGGTTGTATTCGTGGTCTACGATCTCGGGATTCTCGCCCCGGAACGCCCAAGCGAGGTGCTGGCCCTCTCCCGTCCACACCCAGAGTTCGGGATCTGTGAACTGCTTGAGGCTCGGGCGGTTCTTCTTGGCTAGGGCAACGGCTTGTTTGGCGTTGACTTTCGCCACGGGCAGAGGCCGGTGGACCGTTTGAACGTTCGACGAAGCAAGCACCAGCGGATACCCGATCTGGTCCTTCGATAGCAGAGTCAGGTGCCCTTTGTCGACGGGTATGCCATCGACGCGTTGCCGGAAGTAGCCCGCCACGAACTTGCCGTCCATGATGTCCTGATCGCCGACGAACTCGAGTTCGCTGTCGCCGGGCGCGAACAGGTTGCCGTACCGAGTCACGAAAGTGCTGAACGCGTCGCTCGCGTTCACTCCGCCCCCAAAAGGCACGCCATAGACTCGCCGAATCGTATCGGAGGTTTCGTAAAAGAGAACTCGGGGCGCCTCGCTGAGCAACGAAGCCGACGCCTTGGCTCGCATCGCGGCGTCTCTGGGCGGGGTTTGAGCGACCGCAAAAGACGACAGAACAAGGGCCAGACCCCAAAAGGCCCTACTTACGTAACGCATAGTGCTTCCTCCAAACAGGCGAATGAACTCCTATGTCGGAGACGGCCCGCCCGAACCGGAGAGTTCTTGGCAGGGGTGAGACCTGGTAATTCCTTAACGGCGCGCGCCTTCTCGGAGACGCTCAACCACGCAGCGCGTGTCCCAGTTGCAGCGCTCCAGTTCGTGTCGAGCTTCTTCTTCGGTCGCGTTCGTTAGCTCTCTCACGATGCGGATGCACCGCTGCTTGAGCTTGGAGTTCTTGGGCGTCACATCGACCATGAGGTTCTCGATCACCTTGCCGGAGAGCACCATCGCGCCGGTGCTGATCCGGTTGAGGGCCAGCTTTTGCGCCGTCCCCGCCTTGAGCCTCGTCGAACCCGTGAGGACCTCGGGGCCTGTGTCGAGGACGATCCCAAGGGTGGCTTCCTTCACGAGTGGGGTGTTCTTGTTGTTCGCGATCCCGCACGTCCAAACGCCCTTTTGATTGGCGTGGCGAATTGCCGATATCGTAAAGGGCGTCTTTCCGCTCGCCGCGACTCCGATCACCACATCGTCGAGTGAAAGATCGAGTTCGTTCAACATCTCGATCGCCATGTGTTCGTCGTCCTCCATGTCCTCGACCGCGCTACCTGCAGCCGCAGGACCTCCCGCGACGAGCGCTACGAACCTCTTGGGGTCGACTCCGAAGGTGGGAGGCATTTCGGCTGCGTCGGCGGCGGCGATCCTCCCGCTCGTGCCCGCTCCAACGTACACGATCCGTCCCCCAGAGGCAAATGCGCCAGCGACGCGCTCGACCGCCTGGGCGAGCAAGGGCTGCACCTTCTGCAGTGCGCGGAGGACCGAATACTCCTCCTCGTCCATCAAGCGGACGATCTCCTCGGCGCTCATGTGGTCGAGTCCATACGAACGAGGGTTGCGGGATTCTGTACTCATAGAAGATTCATTGCCAGTTTTGCGGCGCCGTACACAGGTGGCTTCGAAGGGCGTCGAACATGAAGTTCCCGTTGGGGGAGCACTTCGCCCAACTCTTTTTCAAACGAACGCTGAAACAGCAGCGAAATCTCCCAAAGCCCTCCCGACAGTCCCACCGAAAGCGGAGTTCTGGGGGGGAGAAATCGGTGGACGTGGCTGGCAACGACGGTCGCAAGTGCTTGAAACTCGCTTCGGAGGGCTTCGGTGGCGTAGGGAAGTCCGTCGGCCGCATCCTTCGCCAGCGGACGCGCGAACTTGGCGACTTGGCTCGCCACGGTCCTGCCGCCGTAGACTTTCGCTATCACCTCGGCGGGTTCCGTGGTGCCGAACCGTTTTTCGATGGCTTGGAGGACCCTGCAAGAGCACTCGTCCGGGTCGTCGAGGAAGTGCCGGAGCGCCGCGCGCCCAAACCGAAACGCCGAGCCGTCGTCGCCGATCGCAAACCCGCCTCCGCCCGACTTTGCGAACCCGTGCTCGCCGCTCGAACAAACCACCGACCCTGTTCCCGAGATCACGCAGACGCACACGGGAGGATCGAATGAGGCGTACGCTGCGTAGTAGTCAGGCGTTACCCTGTGCCTAGCCTTGGGGAACAGTTCGGCAAGGAGATCGCCCGCCTGCAGAAAATTCGCCTTGGTCAGTATCCCGGCACCGCACAGGCAGACGGTGTCCGGCTCAGGGCAGCCAGAGGTCGCTTTTTGAAGGTTCTGTCGGACGAGCCTGGGGGGCGAGGTTGTGAAGTTGGCAGACCCTGCTTGACCTGTGAATAGGACCTGTCCAGCTTCGTTCACAAGCATCGCACGCGTCGAAGTTCCGCCGGAGTCGATTCCAAGGTGAAAGGGCATGGGGCCAAGGGCTGTTATACCCGCCGTTCCGCGTTCGGGGCCGAATTTGCTAGAATCACTTCGTGCGACGTCATGCTGGCGAGAAGATCGTGCCCGGAGGCAACGTCGCGGTTCTTGCCAACGACGCCATCGGGAACTTTGTCGCTGCCACTCCGCTGCTCCAGCTCCTGAAAACCGAGTCCAAGGCAGCGAGCGTGCACTTTTGGTGCGGAACCCGAGTCGCCGAGTTTCGCCACGCGCCAGAATTGTTCGACCTCTTCTTGCCGCTTCACGGGAGTTCCCCAGCCGAGCTTCTGGGCCTCATCGCCGAACATACGGGAAGCTATGACTGGATCGTCAACCTCGAATCGACGGCGCACTCGAAGGCCATCGCGGGCCTTTTGTCGGGCGAACTGACCTTCGTTTCTGGCCCTTGCGTCGGCCATGGCGGGAGGGGCGAACTGTCGTTCCCAGACGACCCGCAAGGCGAGCTTTGGGCGGACCGTCGCTGGGTCGCCGAGGACTTGAAGGAGCGATACCCTTTCCTCCGTTCGGGGTTCATCGCTGAAATCTTCGCGCGCGGATGCTATTTCGAGTCCGAGATCCCGCCGTACCGGGTGCCCAGCCAACCCCCCGGCCAGCAACCTCCTGATCTCCTTGTAGCCACATCGGCTAGCTTGCCGGAAAAGCTCTGGCCCCGAGAAAAATGGGCCTGGGTTCTGGACCGCGTAGGAAGCGCAGGCTACACGGCCGGTCTTCTCGGCGCAAAGCCCAAAGACCAGAAGACCCACTGGATGGGCGGCACGGCCGAAGATGAGCTAGTTGCCCAAGGGCTGCTGATCGATCTCAGGGGGCAGTACTCCCTGCCGGAGGTCGTTGGCGCGCTGGGCCAGTGCCGTGCGGTCTTGACTCTCGACAACGGGATTCTGCACCTGGCAGTGGCGGCCCGCGCAAGGACGGTCGGGCTCTACCGGCACGGCATTCACCGTCTTTGGGCGCCGCCTTCGGATACGCTCGTCGTGTTGACGCCAGGAGAGGGAAGGGAAGTAAGCGAGATCGAACCCGAGGTCGTTTGGGAGGCCGTGGCAAATGCCCTCTAAGAGAGTGGCAATGATCCTGAAGCCCAACTTCATCGGTGACGCCGTCATGACCGCTCCGGCGATTGACAGCCTGCGGGGTGCGGGGTACGAGATTAGCCTCTATTGCGGCCCGACCGTACGCGATGTGCTCTTCGACCGAGCGGACGGGGTCCAATTCGAGGTAGACGATTGGGCGGGTTCGACGAGCCGTTTGCTTCGGATTGCGCGCTCGCTGAGGAGAGGTAGGTTCGACGCCGCGCTCGTGGTCAACCGCAGCTTTCGTTCTGCGTTGGCCGCCTGGCTCGCGAGAATTCCCAACCGAGTGGGCCACGACACGGAGGGCCGTTCGTTTCTGCTCACCCGCAAGGTGGCGTACGATCAGGAGTGTTTTGAGGCTCGGTCGTTTCTGGACCTTGCCGACGCACTTGGCGGGAGTGCGGTGCCGGTCGAGCCTCATCTGAGCGTCACCTTCTCAGAGAGTGAACGGGGCGAAGAGCTTCGGGGAAATGCGACGGTAGGGATTCAACTCGGAGCTTCGACGTTGGGCAAGGTTGCCCCAAGTCGGATCTGGGCAGAAGTCGCCTCCAGGCTCGTCGCAGAAGGACACAAGATCGCGATCTTGGGCGGACCCAACGACCGCCCGCTCGCGGATGAGTTCCTCTCGCTGTTTCAGGGCGAGGCCGTCGATCTCGTCGGACGATGTTCGATCCGCGAGTCGATGGCCGTGATCTCCGGCCTTCAGCTACTTGCGGGAAATGACACAGGGTTTTTGCACGTCGCAGCCGCTTTGGGACGCCCGACCGTTACGGTCTTCCGGCCCAGAATGGCGCGCAAATGGCGCCACGCAGGCGAAACGCATCCCTGCGTCATCGTGAGTTCGGGCAACCTATCGGACGCCGAACCCGACGCCATTGTTGAGGCGGCGAAGAAGGCTCTCGCCGGGCGCGCTCCTATCCCCTCCGCTCGGCCTCGACGCGGTAGGTAGGTCCGAGGGAATCCTCAGCCACTCGTCTCTTCGTCGGACTTGTTCGGCTGAGGCGAACGGGTCGTTCGCAAGTCGATAGGCCGAAGGCGTAGAGCTGCCGACTGCGACTTCGACCCTCAGATTCTCGGACGACCTTTGTACGTCAACCTGAACCTTATCCCCCATCGTCAGCCCCGAGAACGCTCCCGGAGCGAACGGCCTTTGATTGACAGCAAGGACCTTGTCGCCCGGTTGGAAGCCGCTCCCCGCGTCGGCCGATCGGACCACGTCGCCCAGAAGCTCAAACGGGAGATGCGCCTGAATTCGGCCCGGAATCGCCAACCGAAGTCCGATCTTCCTAAGTTCCTCATAGGGGAGTTCTTGCGTCGAGCGCACGCACCGATCGTAGAGCGCCGAGAGGTCTCTTCCGGCTATCTCATTGATCGTGGTCCGAAGGTCGTCTTCCCCATAGCCCGGCTGGGGCAACGCATGGCGTTTCATCAGGGTTCGGAGGACATCGTCGAGGCTCTGCTTGCCTTCAGTGGCGCCCCGCAAGGCCGCATCGAGAATCAGCCCCACGACGAGTCCCTTGTTGTAGTAGCTCAGGTCGCCGACCCCGAAGCCGCCATTCTCCCACGTCTCCCATCCCGCTTGTTCGAGCGTCTTCGTAAGCCGGGTCTTCGACCGCTGGAGCGTTTGGATTTCGTTGGAGAGTTGGCTCAGGAGCCATGTCGGCCCCTGGGCGCCGGCTTGGTAAACGTGGAGTTGGGCGTAGTAGTCAGTCACGCCCTCGGCGAACCAGAGGTTGTTCGTTCGAACGGCTTGCGTGTAATCGAACGGGCCAAGAACCTTAGGGCGGATGTGCTTGACGTTCCAAGTGTGGAAGAACTCGTGCGCAGCTAGCGTCTCGAACTTGAGATTGGGAACGTTCGGCAGCGCCATAAGAGTGCTTGCCCGATGCTCCAATCCGCCTTGGAAGCCCCCTCGCGCGAGATGGATCAGATAGACGTATCTCTTGAACGGAGCTTCGCCGAACATCGCGATTGCCGGTCGGCTTAGCTGCATGAGCTCGTCCGCGATAGCGTCGGGCGAGGTGCGATAGGTTTGGTCTTCTGAGGCGATCGCAACTTCGAACCTGTACTTGCCGACAACGAACCTTCGCTTCTCAAACCGCCCAAGCTGCATCGGATGGTCGATGAACTCATCGTAGCTGGCTGCCGCGAACTTATCGACTCCGGCTTCGTCCATACCCGTCGCCACGTCCCACTCGTTGGGAAGTTGTACTCTCAGCAACGCGGATTCTCCCTTTCGGCCCTCGATGTACACGAACGCTGCCGGGCCGTTTACGAATACGGTGTGCGGCTTGACGCTGACCCCGAAGAAACCGAGTCCCGCGTCATCGCCCAGAACCCGATAGCTGAAGGTGACCTTCGAGCCGGGCCGAGATCGCACACGCCAAGTGTGGCGATTCGGCCGCTCGATAGGGAGCGTCGCGCCGTCGTCGGAAGTGGCCTTCGCGTCGAACACCTTTGTCGGGTAGTCGAGCAAGAAATAGAAGCCGGGGCACCATGCGGGGATTCGGAAGTCGGTGATTTCGGAGGTCGCGGCCGCCGATGCCGACACGCGAATCGAACCTGCCGCTGGATCGGGGGCGAGGGAGTATTCGATCTGAGCCCGCGAGGCGGCGGACAACGCGACGAGGCCGAGAACAGCGCAAATCAGCTTCATTGCGGGCGGGTATACCTCGAACCGCGCTCCAACTTGGGCCTTCTGGTATATCTGCTGCGATGGAATTCCCCATTCGCCGCGCGGAACTGGCCGACATCCCCGAAATTGTCCGGGTCGTCCGAACGGTTTACGACGAGTACGGCTTCACATGGGACGAGCAGGAGTATCACGCCGACCTGTACGACATTGAAGGGCACTATGACCGCCTGGGCCACTCGTTCTTTGTCGTGGGAAGTGGCGCGATCCCAAGTGAGAGGCTTCTCGGGGTCGTGGCTCTCAAGCGCTTTGCGGCCGTTCCGGGCTCGCGAGGAGAATCGACGCTGCTCGAGGGAATCGTTCGGCTTGCTGGGGCGGATTGCTCGCTGGACCGGCTTTACGTGGACCCCGCGGCCCGCCGACAAGGGTTGGGGTCGGCCCTGACGGAGCATGTCATCTGCATAGCCCGTTCCGAAGGAAAGTCGGCCATGGAGATTTGGAGCGACAAGCGGTTCGTCGAGGCTCACCGACTCTACCAGCGTCTGGGCGCATTCGTTGTCGCCGATCGAATCTGCTCCGACCCGGACAACAGCCCTGAATGGGGCCTTCTGCTACCGCTCGATGCCCCCGAAGCACCTACGCAGTAGGAAGGGAAGTCGCCGAGGACTTGTCCAATAGCTCCCGGATCGCAGGATGGCCCGAGCCTCGGAAGCCCTCCGTATCGCCCCAGTACGCGATCCGACCCTCCGCCAAGAAGGCCACCCGGTCGGCAGTCCGAAACACCGAGTTCACGTCGTGCGTCACGATCAGGCTGGTCATCCCGAATTCGCGCCTGAGGGTTACCACCAACTCGTCGATAGCGTAAGTCGTGATCGGGTCCAGACCCGTCGTGGGCTCGTCATAGAGCATCAGTCGGGGGCTGAGCGCAAGCGCCCGCGCGATGCCCACCCGCTTCTTCATGCCACCGCTCAGCTCGGAGGGCAACAGCAGGTCGGAGCCTTCGAGCTTGACGGCGTTCAGCGAGCCGCTCAGAATGCCCTCGTGGTCCGACTTCGATCCTGGGAGCCAGCGATGGACCCCAAAAAGGACGTTGTCGCGCACGTTGAGCGAATCGAACAGCGCGGCTGATTGAAACACCATCCCCATGTGTTTTCGGGCCTCTTCGGGGTTCAACACCACGTCAACCCCATCGACTTCGATCACGCCAGAGGTGGGTGTGATCAGCCCGCTGATGCATTTGAGAAGCGTCGTCTTTCCTCCACCGGAACTCCCCATGATTGCGACGATCTCACCCTCGCGGACTTCCAAATCGATGTCGTTCAGAACTCGCTTGGGTCCGAACGAGTGCGAGAGACCTCGAACCGAGACGAGCGGCGTTCGAGGGTCCTCTGCGGTCATCGCTGGCCTCGGCGCTCGTCCCTCAGCGCGCTCGGAGGCGTGCCGTAGTGCCTTGCGAAAGCCCGGCTAAAGCTCGCCAGACTCGAAAACCCGAGTTCGGCGCCGATGTCCTGGACCGGGATATCGGTCTCGATCAACAGGCGCCGGGCTTGCTCGAGTCTTCGAGCCAGGAGATATTGCTGAAACGGCCTGCCCGTCGCTTGGCGGAACAAGTAGCGAAAATGCGACGTGCTCAAGCCAACTCTGTGGGCGACTTCGTCGTCCGAGAGGTCCTTGCCGAAGTTCTGGTCGACGAAGCCGAGCGCAGCGCGAATCTGCCGGTCGGTGGGTCGGAACGGCTGGCCCATCAGGGGATCGAGGATATTGTGGACGGTCCTCTCGGTGATCTCGACGACCTCATCGAGGTCCTGCGCGCGATCCAGCCTACGGGCGGTTTCGAGTTGGACGCGGTGGAGTTCTCGGCCGCCTCCGATTTCGAGAGCGCTTGCGGCCACAACCGCGACGAAGAGGAGCGACTCGCTTCGGGCTTCGTCGAGGTCGCTGGCCTTCTGAAGTCCGGCGGTCAGTTGACTGATCGCCCGCCAGAGCGCGCCGACGTTTCTGAGCCGAATCGAACTCCCCAAGGCAGCCAGCGAGACCCCTTCGCTCGAAGAGTGGAATGGGCAGCCCGAAGCCGGGTTACTCAGAGCTTGCGCTTCGAAAATCACGAACGCAGCCGACGAACCGGAGTCCCGAAACACGACGTTCTCGACTTGCCGAGTCCCACCGAGATCGATTTCGAAGCTATCGACTCGCAGTGGCCGGTCTTCAAACTCGCCCTTTCCGAGGGTGTGCACCAGCACGCCATCGCCGGGGCTTCTTTCCCACGGCACAAGATCGAACGCGTCCCGGTAATGAACGCCGCTTGCCAGCGATACGCTTAGGGGAGCGGACTTTTCGGCGTGAACTGTGATGCTCGCCCCGACCGTTCCGTGGGGCTCTATGTCAGGCGATGACCAGAGCGCGAAGCTGCCGATCAACCGAATGGCCGAGGCCGCCTTCTGGTCCTGCGAAACGCGAAACTCCTGAGTAAACGGGTGGGTGCGATGGGGATGCCTCGCCGTCGGGCCGCCGTTGCTGCACCATCCGCACAACTCCGAACGAAGGCCCGGAACATCGACGCCCCGCACGAGGGGGCCGCGAGCCGGCCTGTCCCACGTCAGATCGACCCATGTGGCGCTTTGTTGGGCGGAGTTCCGGTTCACGGGTTCTTACGTCGGCCTACGCTTCCTACTTTCTCGGCCCTAGCTGGACCGTCGTGTGGGGCAAGTGCCCGAACAACGATTCCCGCAGTCCACTGACCCGTGGGTGAATCAGCTCGACGTCCCTTTGGAAGTAGATGGGGATGAATGGGGCATCATTGACGACAATTTCCTCTGCTTGGGCGTAGAGCTGCATCCTCTTGTCCGTGTCCATTTCCGTGTCGGCCTGCGCGCAAAGGGCGTCGTACTCCGAGTTTTGGTAGCCGACCTTGTTCTGAGGGCCATAGCCTGCGAGCAAGAAGCTTAAAAAGTTCTCGGGGTCGAGATAATCCGCGGCCCAGCGCATGTGGAAGAACCCGAGTTCGCTTCGTTCGTGCTTTTCGAGGTAGGCGCGCCACTCCATCGTCCGAAGCTTGACCGTGATGCCGAGGTTCTTCTGCAGTTGGCTTGCGGCAGCTTCTGCGACGAGCCGGATGTCCGGCCTCGCTTCTCGGAAGTTCATTTCGAGTTCAGGGAACCCTCGTCCGTTGGGGTAACCCGCTTCCGCGAGCAACTTGCGGGCTTGGTCCGGGTCGTAGGGAAGCGCCTTGGCCTCGGGGCGATAGCCAAGAACCCCCGGCGGGACGACCGTGTTCGCCTCCTGATTGATCCCGCCCAGGTAGCTGTCGACGATGGTCTTGCGGTCGATCGCCATCGCGAAGGCCCTACGCACCCGTCGGTCCTTGAACTGCGGATACACCAAGTGGTTCATCGCGATATACCAAATCGCGGGTCGATCGAAGTACTTCAGGTGACTCGAAAGCTCGGGGTCCTTCTTGAGTCCCTCCACGTCTTGCCGCTCGAGCATGACCAGGTCGAGCTCGCCGCCGCGGTACTTGTTGAGCCGAGTGGCGGGGTCCTTCAGAACGGGACGCTCGATACGCTCGATCAGCGGTACGCCCCCGTGGTAGTCCTTGTTGGCCTCCAACACCACGATTTGGTCCGGCACGTACTGCACGGCTCGAAACGGGCCGGTGCCCACCATCTGTTCCACGGACCGGATTTCCTCTTTTGCTGGCGCCTTGTCTTTGTCGACGACGGCCATCGCAAGATAGGTGAGCTTCCCAAGGAAGTAGGGCCGGGGTTTGTCGATCGTGATGGCGAGCGTGTACTTGTCGCGAACCTGCACGCCGGGGATTTCGTGGGTCTTACCTCGCAGCTTGTCCATGACCCCGACGATCTCTTGAAGGTAGGTTTCCGCCGTCGGAGATCCCAGCGCGGGATCGCAAGTCCGCTCGATCGTCCATTTGAAGTCATCGGCGGTCACTTCGCGGCCGGAATGGAACTTGACGCCCTGCTTGAGTTTGAAGACGTAGGTTCGGCCTCCGTCTTCGATGTCCCAGCTTTCGGCCAGGAGTGGGTGAACTCGATTGTCCGTACCCCAAGTAACCAACCCCTCATACACCTGCTGCATCATGTCCAGCGTGTCGCCGTCCTGCACGACCCCAGGATCGAGCGACGTCGGGTTGGTGACGATCGGGTAGCGGAAGGTGTTCTCTTTGCCTACGGCCTCCCGCTCCGAAAACCCGCCTTTGCCGCATCCCCACACTAGGGAGCCGGCTGCACACGCGATCACGAAATGACACAGAACCCTCATGACGGCCTGTAGTTTACTCAGATGGCGCGTTGGAGTCTTGGGAAGCTGGTGAAGTTGACTTGAGGAACGCAAGGAGTTGGCGGTGGGCGGGCAGGTCTTGATCTGCCAGTTTACGGGCAAACGCGACGATCGCTTTCGCGCAGTCGCCAGCGTATTTGAGGTTCGCGGGCGGGATCTCGAGTTCTGCGATCCGAGCCAGGCCGATGCAAACCTCCCGACTCGCCGCAAATCGATCGGTGTAGCCTGGATTGTGCTCGGAACAGATGTAGCCGCCCGCCCAAGGCGAAAGGGAACACGCCGAGCCGGAACCTTTCTTGCCGCACACGACGCATCGGTCGAACAGCGGCGCGGTCCCCGCCACTCCGAGAAGGGCCGCTTCGGCCCAAACAAAGGCCGCAACGGGCTTGGCGTGAACCTCCACGTAGCGCAGCGCCTCCAGAAGCAACTGAAAGGAGTCTTCGGCCGGTTGCTCGTGGGGAAGAATCGCCGCAGCCAACTCCACCAGTGCGAGCGCGATCGCCAGCTTCTCATATTCCCCCCGAAGCGCGGGGAACGAAGTAATGGCCTGCGCCTGGGTAACGTAAAGGAAGCGCTTTCCGGAGGCGAGTTGGAACGTCGCCAGAGTCAGCGGCTCCGTCACGCCCGCAAGCCTTGACCCCCCTTTACGCGACCCCCGTGCGTAGGCGTCCACGACGCCCCATTCCCGGGTGAGCAGGGTCAGCTTTCGGTCGGACTCGCCCGCATCCCGTCTTCTCAAGACGATCGCGTCCGCCGTACGGGGCTCCAGGGCCGCCTATCCCCCTGAGAACGTCCGGGTAAGCGCTTCGAGCCACTCGATCCAGACGAAGTACATTCGGTCGATCAGCAGCGTAAACCGCATCATTACGGTCGACCCGAAGATCGCGCCGAAGCCCACCATCAAGAGCCAACGGCCGCTCATCGTCATGCCCTTGAGGAACCGGTTCTTGAACTCGATGCTGAACAAGAAGTAGCTGAGGACACAAAGGGCGGTGATGATGAAGACGAGATTGCTGATGGCCGTCGAGAGGTACACCGTCCGGGCGACTTCAGCCGCCTGATCCGGCGGTAGGTTCGCCATTGACGGCATGAAGAGTTCGCTCGTGGTGGGTAGGACGGGTCGAGCGGTGTCGTAGATCTGAGGGCCGTACCGGTTCCACCAAATGGAGACCTGCTGCCCAGACCACAGACCGATGATGACGCCGATCGGCACGCGGCTGATCCAGTTGTGCTTCTTGCTGTAAACGAAGTAGGCCATGAAACCGAGCGGTAAGAGGAACGACCACGCCCAGTAGCCGTTGGTAAGCGTGCCTGCCTCGTCCCGGCCGACCATCTTGTCCCACCACTGCGGCTTGAGGGTCTCGACCCAGAGGGTTACCGACGCCCAGCCTGCCGCAAGCCCGAGGAACACGTGCTCGAAGAAGCGGTACAGCTTCGTCTCGCGGTAGAGAACGCTGTAGAGGCCGATAGTGCAGATCACGCCTGCCGTCAGCTTCCAGAATTGGTACTTCTCAAGGTCGATGTTCACGACTGAACCCTCCGCTTTCGGCTCACGTACATGCCGACATTGCCCAAGACGATTGCGAGAATCATGAGGCCGAGCGCGTTATGCAGCGGGAAGTAATAGCGCGACCCGTTGCCGATGTTCTTCATCCCTTTGAAGCCCTCGATCTTGGGATATCCGCTGGCGAGCACTGCGCCATCTCCCCCGTTCGGGTCCATGCCACGCTCCATGAGTTGTTCGATTTCGGCGACGCCGGTCAGCCCGATGGCCAATCCTGAGATTTGCCCCGTCTGGTGGTAGACCAGCGTTTCGGGTCCCATGACTCCCGTGACCATCGCGCAGAGCTTGGTGCGCCTCGCAAGCCGCTCGACGAGAATGTCGATCGTCTTCGAGGCCGTCACGACAATCATGGCGGGGAAGTCCTCGATTCTGCGGATGTCCTTGAGGACGGGCGTTTCCATGACGGCGACTCTGCCGCTTTCCCCTTGATCGTAGCGGCCGGAAAAGAGGTCGGCGACGTTGGAAGCCAGCCCTTGGCCAGTGCCTTCGGCGTTCGGGAAGAATCCCAAGTTGACCCAGTCGACACCCCGCACGTACGGCCTTTCGCTGTCCGCCACGCGCTCACGGTTCACGTCATCGATCGCCTTTCTTGCGACCTCAGGCGCCTGAGGGTCGGCAGAAGTCATCACGGCGAACTTGATATTCCGGCGCATGAGAATCCGCATCAGAGCCTGAAACTCCCACGCGCTCTCGCCTCGTGTGCTGTTCGTCCAGTCCGATTGGATCAAGATCGTCGATCCTTCGGGGATCGTCATCAGGATCGAAAAGAGGTCCTTCGTGCTCTTCTGGGGGACGACCGGAACCTGAACGGGCACGAACAGGGTGATGGAGATGATCACGATCAGCAGGCCGTACAGAACCTGCCGAGGCACGTTCATCATCACTTCCGACCAGTGCTTGCGAGTGGGTTCGTTTTGTGCCATCAGTTACTCATCCCCGTTCTTTCCAGGCTGAGCCAAAGCCGGAGGCCCATTGCAAGAGCCCCCAGGCCGATTCCGAAGTCGATCGCCCTCAGACCCGGCCTTTCGACGTTGTTTCTAAGCCATCCGGCGACTTCCGAGAGCTTGAAGTTGTTGAGGAAAGCGTCTGGGTTCTGCCCGGTCATGGCGTCGATCCTGCCGTCCCAAAGGAAGACGGCGCCTCCCATCAGGCTGAGCATGATGATCACCGCGGAAGCCAGAAGGATCGTCGCCTCGATGGAGCGCACCCGGAACGCTCGATAGGCCGCGCTCAGGATGAAGAACGCGATCAACGAGAACATGACGGCCTCCATTTGCTGGAGCAAACCGTCGAACATATAGTCTTGCAGGACTTTGGCGGTGGTATTGAGGTCACCGGCCACCGCGTCCGGACGGGTGCTTTCGACGAACTTCCAATAGCCGACTCCAGCCATCGAAAGCATCGAGAGCAACAGGAAACCGCTAAAGACCCAGTCTTTCTGTCGCTTGATGAACTTGCGGATGTGGATACGGGCCAGCGAATACACGCCCAGGCCCAGGATGAACGCGGTCAGGATGTTGGAGAACCCACCCACGACGACTACGGCATCGCTTAGGAAGAAGGACACCCCATCGAGCAACCCTGAAGGCACATCGTTATCGGATCGGGCAACCGGTTGCGGGAACAGGTAAACGAGAACCCAAAAAGCGCCCGCGACGAACGTAAAGATCGCCACGATCGGCCGCCTCGCCCGCGTCGGCGCCTTCATGAACCCGAAGATGAGCGCAAATCCCAGTAGGGTAGCGATGACGATTTTCACCCAAAGGGAGGTCGAACCGTGCTCGTCGCTCCAAAGGGGAGAGGCTTGTGCCAGAGCAGTCCAGTTCATTCGGCTCCTCCTTCCACGATCTCTTTAGCCGGCTGTTTGAGCCTCGAACGGAACTCCCGTATCACACGAACGCTTCCCGACTCCGAGATCACGACCAGGTCTTCCACGTTGCGTTCAAGCTCGTCATCATAAAGCGTGTAGGTATGCCACTGACCCTTGTCTTCGCCGATCACTTCTTCCGATCCAGGGGTCGGCGCCTGGTCGGTGGCAAGCTCGCCCATGCGCTGCGCCAGGTAGGCTTGGAACGACTCGTACTCCCGGCTGACCACGCTTCCCTTGACCGGCGCGATCGGGTTGAAAAGCCGATACAGCGAGGTCTCGCTCTTGAGCCTCTTGTGGGGCTCGGCTTGAATCTGGGTGCCGTCCGGCGCCAGGGCGAACTCCACCGTCTGGGCCATCTGAATCGAGTTGAGCGGGAATCCGATGAGGACGAACGCACCGATCAGCATCTTGCACCAGTCTTGACCCACGAGGCTGCCGACGAGCACCGGAGCGCGGCTGAGATAGGCGCTCGCAGCATAGAACTCGTCACCGATCAGAACATAGTCGCAAGCCGCGATGAAGAACGGGGTTTGAGTCTTCTCCGTAGAGGCGGCGACCTGAATCGCGCCGATGGCGTTCGCGGTTTCGGCGAAGATCATCGACTCCGCGAAGAACTCGCCGAGGAAGAAGGCCGCCGAAGTTCGCTCGCGGTGGATGATGCCCGAAACCGCGGCGGCGAACGCAAATTGCCGGTCGATCAAGAACATGACCGAGTCGGGGTCGTACTTTTCGGGAATCCCCTCCTGCTGGTAAACGTCGCGGATCATCTCCTGCGCCACGGTGTAAACGGCGGGGTTGTAGCAGCAGAGCCGGATGGGGTTGGCGAACCTCGCGGCGATCCGGGTGACGTGAGTGAAGATCGTCAGCGCTTGAACGGAGATCGCGTTGAGGTCACCGAGTCCGGGCACCATCAGGACGGGAGTTCCCATTTCGGTGGCGCGGCCGACCGCTTCGTCGATCGCGTTCAGGCCGGGAATTCGCCGGATGAACAGCTCCCCCTTCTTGCCGTGAGCTCGTTTGATGTTGAGAAGCACGAACGCGACCATGATGAGGGTCACGACGACTCCAAACCAACGGGTGTCGAGGTATTGCTCGCCTAACACGCTTCCTCCTTCGTTCGCTTTGCGCTCGATTCTATCTCACAGATCAGCGCCTCCACGTTCTCTTTCTTCTGCAGCAGCATGGTGTATTCGTTGATCCTGTCAAAACCTAAGAATGGGACGAGGAAGGGCGCGAAAACGATTGCCGCGTTCGCCCCAACGTTGCACAGCGGTTTGTGCATCTCGAGGAAAAGCACGGCGGGCGTCTCAAGCCCCCTCTTGATCACCTGATTCGCCGCCTTGCGAATCAATTCCTTCCGTTTCTCCTCCGATAGCTCGTTCTCCCAGAACTCCAATTTCACCTCTCCAGAATCGCCGAACCTGATTCACGACCTGTTCCTGATTCTCTTCGAACCGAAGGTAAACCCCGCGAAAGACGGCCGTCCTGCCTGGGGCGGCCAGCGGCGATATTTTGAGACCGTCCTCCGAAAGCGTCACTCGTTTTACGTCGTCCCAATCGATCGCGGTTACCGAAATACCTGACCGGACCCTCGCCCCCTTCGCGTCGACGGTGTATCGAAGTGGGAGCCAGAACTCGGTTGTCGAACCGAGGATCACGAGGGCGCCGACCAAAGCCAGCAGAGCGTTCTGGAAAAGGAACCAACCGAACAGCCCTGCAACTCCCGCGCATACGAAGACGACGATTCGGCGGCCGGGTTGTTGCTTCCAAAGTGTTAGTTCCCAGTTCAAAGGCTCGGCGGCCATGCCTTCCGAGCTCGAATCGTTATCGCCACTCATTGAAAAGACTGCTCACCGAAACGTTCAGATGGATTCTGCGAATCGCCTCGGCGACGAGCGGAGCGATCTGAAGCACCGTTAGCTTGGGGAACTGCCGCTCGCTGGGAATCGGGATCGTGTCCAGGGTGATCACCTGCGAAATGACGCTGTCTTGAAGGCGCTGCGCCGCGTTTCCGCTGAACACCGGGTGGGTGCAGGAAGCCATGACGTCAACCGCCCCTCGCTTCAATAGCGCCTCGGCCCCTTGGATGATCGAGCCCCCGGTATCGATCATATCGTCGATCATGATGCACCGCTTGCCTTCCACGTCACCGATGATCTCGACGATGTCCACCTTGTTGGGCTCGGGCCGCCGTTTGGCGATGATGGCGAGGGGAGAATTGAGCATCTCCGCAAGGGCCCGCGCTCGGGTGACTCCCGCGACGTCCGGGCTCACCACCACGATGTCCTGCTCTTGAAGGTGCTGGTCGATCATGTGGCGGCCGAGAATCGGACCCGCATAAAGGTGGTCGACGGGAATGTCGAAGAAGCCCATGATCTGTTCGGCGTGGAGGTCTACGCACACCACTCGATGGGCTCCTGCGACTTGAATGAGGTCGGCCACGAGCCTCGCGGTGATCGGCTCGCGGGGTTTGATCTTCTTGTCCTGCCGCGCGTAGCCGAAGTAGGGCATGACCACGGTGATCCTCCTGGCCGAAGCCCGACGAAACGCATCGAGCATGATCAAGAGTTCCATCAGGGAATCGTTGACCGGGTGGCAGGTGGGCTGAAGGAGGAAAACGTCGTTGCCGCGCGCGCTTTCATCCACCAAAACCCGAATCTCCCCATCGCTAAAACGCGTGGCGGTCAGGCGTCCCAAATCGATGTCGAGATACTCGGCCACCCGGTTCGCCAACTCGCGGTTCGCGTTTCCAGCGAACAGCTTCATGCCCTCAAGTTCCTCCCTGCGAGAACTCATTTCGACTGCGCTTCTTTGCGCCGACGCCATTTCGATGCCCATTGCTCCTTGATCACCTCTTGCCCTCTTGCTATCGCGAGCGAATCGGGAGGGACGTCGTGACTAATGACGCTTCCGGCCGCCACAATAGCTCCCTCCCCCACAGAAACCGGCGCAATCAGAGTCGTATTCGACCCGACGAACGCGTTTTCCCCTATCGTTGTGCGATTCTTCTGAAAACCGTCGAAATTGCAGCAGATCGTGCCCGCGCCAATGTTGGCGGAAGCCCCGATCGTCGCGTCGCCGAGATAGGCCAGGTGCGAGGCGCTCGCGGCCACGCCGAGGCTGGCGTTTTTGACCTCGACGAAGTTGCCGACGCGGGACTTCGAATGGAGCCGGGCGCCGGGTCGGAGGTTGGCAAAGGGACCACATCGCACGTCGTTTTCGAGCCACGCGCCGTTGAGGTGGCTCATCAATACGACGCAGCGATCGCCGAGGGTCGATTCGCGAATCGTCGTCGAGGGGCCGATTCGGCAGTTCTTGCCGATCTTGCAACCCCTGCCGATCGAAGTCATCGGCTCCAATACCGTATCGCGCCCGACTTCGACATCCACCGCAACATACGTCGTAGCCGGGTCCACCACGCTGACCCCGTCCTCACAGAGGCGCCTCAGGATGCGTTGCCGAAGAGCAAGCTCGGCTTGCGCTAGCTGCCAGCGGTCGTTCACACCTTGGAACAGCCATGCTTCTTCGAAAAAGCAGGTCTCGACCCGGCCTCCGGAACCCGCGACCGCCTCAACCATGTCGGTCAGGTACTGCTCGCCCTGAGCGTTGTCGGTCGAGAGGGAAGGGAGGAGCCGAAAAAGGGTCTTTGCGTCGAAGCAATAGACGCTCACGCAAACCTCTCGAATCTTCCGCTCCGCCTCGCTCGCGTCGCGTTCTTCCGCGATGCGAACCGGACGGCCCGAGTCGTCTCGAATCACCCTGCCATACCCGGTCGGATCGTCGAGTTCAACTACTGCAAGCGTACATTGGGCTTGGGCTTCGTCGTGGCGGGAAAGGAGCTGTTGGAATACGTCGGGCGTGAGCAGGGGAACGTCTCCGGCGGCCACGAAGACCGGTCCGTCGAAGTCCTTCAAGGCGTCCGAGGCCGACGCTGCCGCATGGCCGGTGCCGCGCTGCTCGCGTTGCCACGCGTAGTCGTACGCTTCGCCAAGCGCCCCTTGAACCTCCTCACCGCACACGCCGATGACCACCACAGGTCGGTCCGCTCCTGCTCCTTGCATCGCCCTGCCGACGAGTTCCGCCATAGGCGCGCCGCAAACCTCGAAAAGCGCCTTGGGTCTGTCCGACTTCATGCGGGTTCCTTTGCCCGCGGCGAGAACGATTCCGGCTAGTTGACGTGATCTCATCGAGTTTCTGACCGACCGCGAGACCGAAGGGGGTTGAGGCGGTGATAGCATTATGCACTTCGAAGCCTATTTGGCGACACGGCACGCAGCGGGAACGATTGGGCAAAAATAGCCACATGAAGCTCACAGTGCTCGATCACCCTCTTGCGGGCCACCTGATGTCGGACCTGAGGGATGTATCGACGCCTCCGGAGAGGTTTCGGCAAATTTGCCGGGCACTCACGACGTTGCTGATTCTGGAGGCGACGAAGTCACTCCTGACCGAGAACTCGCAAGTGCAGACGCCTCTGGAAGTCGCGCCCACTCGCATCCTTGGCCAAGGGCTTGCGGCCGTCCCGGTTCTTCGCGCGGGACTGGGAATGCTCGAGCCTGTGACGGAGCTGTTTCCCGACGTGGCGGTGGGCTATATCGGGCTCGAACGCAACGAGCAAACCGCCATCGCCCGCAGCTATTACTGCAAACTGCCCAGCTTCGAGGGCAGGTTCGCGATTTGTCTCGACCCGATGCTGGCGACGGGCGGCTCCGCGTCGCAAGCGCTTTCCCTTATGAAGTCGCAGGGGGCCACGGACCTGACGATGGTGTGCGTCGTCGCCGCGCCGGAGGGAGTCGAGAAGCTGAACGCGGACCACCCGGAGGTTCGGATCGTCGCAGCGGCTTTGGATCGCACCCTGAACGACCAGAAGTACATCTTGCCGGGGTTAGGCGATTTCGGCGATAGGCTGTATGGAACCTTGTGATGCTTCACTCGCGCGTTCAACTCAGCACCCTTGTCTTGGCGACCGTAGCGATCTTCGATCTGGCTACGACGATCCTGCTTTTGGGACGAGGGTTTTCGGAGGGCAACCCGATTTTTCGCTGGCTCCTCGCGTTGGGACCTTGGGCGTTCGTTTTCGGCAAGGCGGCTTTGCTCGCGGGACCGATCCTGTTACTCGAGTACGCCCGAACGAAGAAACCCGCACTCGCCGAGTCCGCGACGTGGGTTGCCGCTTTGCTTTACCTGTTTCTGTACATTTCGCATATTCTCAGGCTTTGGTGATCGCCGCTACCCACGCGATTGCGCGACGAGTTGAGCCAATTCGGCGTTGAATTCCGTCCCATTAGTTCAGGAGGATGCTGGAGATGCAAAACGATTTTCCTGCCGACAAGCCCATCGGGATCATCATCATGGTGCTGTCGGTCTGTTGCACGCTGTTGGGCGCTGCCGCGACTCTTGGGATGGGGGCTTTCGGCGCGGCGCTCGCGGGAGCCGCAGCCGAACAAGGCGACTCACAATCTGCGTCGGCGATTATGGGTTTTGCCGGAGCTGCCGCGGTCGTCGTGGGCCTGATCCTGATCGTCTCGGGCGCGCTCGGAGTCGTCGTCGGCTACGGGATCATGAAGAGCGCCAAATGGGGATTCATCATGGGGATCGTCGTCTATGGCCTCAGCACGTTGATGAACCTGATGAACTTCAACGTGTTCGGCCTGATGTTCGCGGGCGCGATCCTCACCTATTGCATCTTGAGGATGGCCGGTTCGGTCGGCCCTAAGCCCGCATAGCCACGCTCCCGAACCAAAAAACAGGGCGCCCGACGAATCGGACGCCCTTTCTTGTTGTGAATGGATCGCGAATCGACGGGACTACGGATACTTGACGTTGCAGCCGTAAGGCTCCTTGTAAGGGATGCTGACGGCCTTGCCGTTGGAGGCTTCGTTGTAGGCGCGGAGAATCAAGTTCTCGGCCTTGGCGATGTCGGCTATGTTCGCCGAACGAATATCGTCGATGGCTCCGTTGTACAGGACCTCTTGCTTGTCCGGCGAGATCAGAACCATCTGGGGAGTGGTTTTGGCGTTGTACATCTTGCCAACCTTCCCCTCGGGGTCGAACAGCACGTGCGTGGCGTTGCCCTTCAGGTCCGCAAGAATCTTTTCGGCCTGCTCACCCGAAACGTGGCCCTGCTTGCCCGGGGCCGACGAACAGATCGTCAGCCACACGACTCCTTTGTCTGTGAGCTGCTTTTGGGTCTTCTGCATATTGCCGCTGTTGTAGTGCTTCTGCACAAACGGGCATTGGTAGTTCCACCATTCGAGCACGACCCACTTGCCCTTGAAATCCGTCAGATTGATGGACTTGCCCTTGCTGGAAGTGAGCGTGAAGGCGGATGCAGGGGTCGATTCTGACGAGCGGAACGCCGCCACGACGAACAATGACGATACGGCTAAGATGGCTAGGATCCCTGTTTTCATTCGTACCCTCCCGGTATTTTGGCTTCGATGGCGTAGGCCGCCGATCGGCCCGACTTCCATCTAACATACAATACGCCCTTGAGCACTTTCGGAGTTTCTTCAAAAAACTGACTCTTGGGGATGCTGACCTGAACCTCACCCTCCCGCACCGTCATTTTCTGCTCTCCGCTGTAATCGATGACTTGGGACGTCTGGGAAAAGAACTTCACGGACACGATCTCTGCGGGATCGGGAACTCCTCGGAAGTCCAGCGAGATGGACGTCGGGTCCTCCGTGAAACCGGCCGCGACCTTTCCCGAAACCGGGAGCTTCTCCGCGACGGATTCGAGCCAGCGCGACTCAGGACCCTTGGGGCCTGTTTTCTCGGCTACTTCGACCCGGCGCGAGACTTCCGCCGACCCCACCATGCAATTCTCTTTGCAGATCAACCAGCCCACGTTCGCCGCCAGCTCGCTTCTTCCAATCGCGGCGTCGGCTGCGACGGTGATTTTCGTCAACAGAATCACGTCGTTGGCGTAGCCGTAGCTCGTGATCCCCGACGACCGAAAGGCCAGGGGAGTGGGCCATTCGATGGGCCCAGCGGCGAACCCCGGAGGCAACTCCCACTGGAGGGTCGTCGGAATGCCCGAGTCGCCGGGATTGAGCCAATAGATGTGCCATTGGGGCTCGATGCGGAATCGCACTCCCACCCAAAACGCCTCGCCCGGAGCGACCGTCGTCCGTTCGAGGAGCAACTCGACATCGCACCTGGCGTTCTCGACGTCTTGCGCCCACGACCCAGCAATGAGCCCGAACAGAGCGATCACCAAAGCCCTCTTCATACTCTTCCTAAACGAATCTGGGGGCGATTCGTTCTCAAGACAATCTCCGATCCTTCGCGTAAGCGGGTTGATAGAGCCAGATGTGCGCGCCTGCTGGGTCCGCAATCAAGGTCATTCGGCCGACCGTCGGCACCTCCATGATCGGAACCACCACCTTCGCCCCAAGCTCCAGGCACTTCGCGAGCCGCGCGTCGACGTCATCGACGGTCATGAACACGGACCAGTGGGGAGGAACGCCCTGCATGTCGGGGCTGTTCGTATCCATCGAGCCCGCGACTGCTTTGCCGTCGACCGTCAGCATCTTGTACATGCTGCCCGTGCCCATGTCCATTTCCGTGATCCCAAAGCCGAGCGCATCCACGTAGAATTGGAGCGCCTGGTCGATGTTCGGAGCGTACAGCTCGTGCCAAGGGAAAGCGCGCCCCTCGGCCAGCGCATGTTGATCGTTTTGGTCTGACATTTTCATACTCTACATCAGAGGTAAGAATAAGCGCAAGGTACTAGGACAACGCCGATTGCAGCACTTTAGGCCCCTCCCAGAGGGAGCAGAGATCGAGGTCGTTGACCTTCCAAGCATCGAGCCAATCCGAAACGTTCATCGTCCCTAGGATATCGCAGGTTCGAGGCCGTCTGGCCGATAATGGGAAAGTCGTGGAGCAAGAGTCCTTCCAACCCGAGACGAGCGTTGCGAACGCCGAGCGCCGAGCGGATGCGTGGATCGCGAGGTTTGCCCCGTTGGTCATGAACCAAGATGTGGCTTCGGTCGACGAGATTCGCGGGAGGCTTCGGGTGCTTCGTGCATTGCGGGAGGAGTCGGCCCCACTGACTTCCAACCTTGAATCGACGCCCCACCCTGAGCGTCCGGAGTGGGCCGATACGCTTCTCATGGCCATCGAACAGCTCGATTCGGTCGAGCGAAGCCTGCGAAGGAAGCTCGCCCTGCTGGCGCCAGGTGATCCCGAAGGACTCGTCGACATGGACGCTCTCCGGGACCGACTGGCGGAGCGGGCCGCGCACGATGAGTTGGGAGTGGACGCGGACCTCGTTCAACCGCTCTCGCTCACGGAACGAACTTCTCCGGCGAACTACGGCATGGCGGCGGGCCTGCTGGGAGTAAGTATCGCCTGGAACAGCTTCACGGCGGTCCATGCGTACTTCATGATCGGTGGCTTCAAGCAGGTGATCGGGTGGGCTGCGCTGGGGCTTTTGGGGTTCTACGCGCTTTTCTTCGGCGCGGGGATTTCGATGCTTGCGGCCGCGTTCAATGCGGCCAGCGAAGAGTCGATCGAACTCTCCGGCAGAACTCTCACCGTCCGCAGGAGGCTCGGTTTTTGGGTCCGAAAGAAGACCCACAAGCTCGCAATGAGCGGGGTGGCGCGGATTCAGAAGGTCAACACGATGAAGTTCACCTCTGGACGTCAGGCGAGCATGACCCCCTCCATCGTCCTCGAAGACGAGCAGGGCCGAGAGGTCAGCTTCGCGAGCGGAGTTTCCACCACGGCCCGGAATCGCATCATGAGGCGAATCAACGCGTATCTCAGGCTTTCAAGCGAGTAGCAAGAACCGCTCAGCGTCCCATCGAAGTGTACGTCTCCACCGAATAGACGATCTCGTGCTTCTTTCCGGGAGCGACTGTGACGTTCCATTCGACTGAGTTCTTGGTGTTCGGCCCCGAGTTGGCGACTTCCGCGCCCTTGACGACGCCTCCGCCAATGTCGATGGGCTTCCCGTTGAGAGTTCTTTTGATTCGAACCTTCGCCGGCTCCTTTCGGAAGTTCTCGAGCGTGAGCCTTCCTTCGAGGGTGATCGGGAGCCAGTTCTCGGTTCCGATGCGGAACGGGTCTCCCCGCTTCAGTTCCTTTTCCGCGCGCTCGACCTTGAGGCCGATCCCTTGGGCCAGCCTGAGTTCGGTCTTGTCCCCGGGAGCGGTGTATTGCATCATCTGCTGGCCGGCAGGCCGAAGGTCTTCCACGACGAACACCGGCCCCGTCGTGAACGGTTGCGACGACTTGTTGTTCAGCGTGAGGATGTACTCCACCTGGTCGCCATCCGCGTTCCACTCGAAGAGCGGGTCGATCGGAATCTCGATCTCGAAGATCATCGACATCGCCCGTTCACCCGGCCGAAGGTAGAAGTTCGACTTCGTATAGTACTGCAACTCCCCGGTTTCGTCGGAGGTCATCGGCCCGCCGAAACCGCCACCGCCAAATCCACCGCCTCCGCCGATCCCGCGTCCCTCGCGAAGCGCTCCCGGGGCGGCCGATTTCGCCGCATCGCGCTCAGCGAGAGTATTCACCAAGGGGTCTGCGTTCTTGAATTCAATCGACCTGCCCAACATCGCCGCAAGGCTGCCCGAGACGAAGCCCTGAAGCAAGGAATCGACCGTGCCGCGATTGACGAGCAGCGGCGCGCCGACGACAAACACCACGTTGGCGTCGATCAACTCTTCATTGAGGTCGAGCAAGGTGCCGCGAAGCGTCAGTCGTCCCGATGATCCGCTCAACTCCAGCAGGTAGCTCGGCGTCCATTTCACGCCGTCTTGAACGTACGCGATTCCGAGGTCCGCCTTGGCCCCGGGCTTCTCGGTTCGAAGCTTGATGCGAACAGGGAAGTCCGAAAGCGCAACTCGCTTGATCTTCGCGTACTCGATAGCGACGAAATTCTCTTTCTCGTCCCGTACGAGCATCATTTTGTCGAGGAGATTGGTGAGCAGCCCATTGACCACGCCCGTTTCCGTAGTCACCCTTAGCCTAAGCCCCACCTTGTTCGCCAAGCGCGAGCGCAGGTCTTCCGGCTTTTCGAAGTCGATGCGATGGTCGGTGGTGAGTACGACCGTGTCCACTCGATCGGCGGGGTTCTTGGGGTACACCCAGAAGGTCCCCCCGATGGCCTGCGGAACCAAATTCGTCGTAGCCCATCCTTCTTCGAGCGTCGCGCTGCCCTCTCGAACGTAGAACCCGAACCCTTCTTTGAAAACGACGAGCGTCTTCAACTTCGAAGCGAACGCGGGACCCTCTGGGGGTAGTTGAAGTCCGGCGCCCCACGAAGCGCCTACAGCAAGCGTAGCGATCCAAGTCAACATGGCAAGCCCTCCCGGAACGGTCGCCGCCGTCCCATTGGAAAGACGAAGCGAGGCCCCTTGTGCTTCAGTCTTCTACCGAGAACACCCGTGTCGTGGGGGCGTTAAGGACGGGAAGCTTGTAGATCGGATAGATTTCTCCCGGCAACAGCTTCTCGCCGAGGAAACCCCATGCGGCGAGTCCATCGAGGCTTTCCGGTTCCAGTAGCATGAAAATCAGGTTCTGGAGCGGTTGGGCCGTGCGGACGATGTAATCCCCTACAGGAACAGCGCAATCGCCGTCAACGAACTCCCCCTCTAACCTGAGCAGCCGCGCGCCTTGGAACGGCTGATTCGAATGAATCGCCTCCCGAATGTGAAAATACTCGCAGCCAAATGCGCGCTTATTCGTGGGTTCAAGCCGCTCGACGACGATCCCGTGAGCGAGAAGCAGCCCGACAGCGTCTCGGAACGAGGAAGGGATCACATAGGCGACCGGCAAGTTCGCCATGCGAGTGGGACGAAAGCGATCGAACACCTCCATCGGAACGCGCTCGATGACTTCGGGCGCCATACCCGACCGCGGAGCGCCGGCCTTTTCCATCAGCACCTCTTCGACGCCGCGTGAGGCCATTTCGAACCGCACTCCTAGCCTCTTCGGTTGCCTTGTGATCTCCGTTCCCATCGAGGATGCGTCTGCTTCACGGATGAGTCGAGCCACCCTCTCGCGCTGGTTGGCGATTTCTTCCAGGACCAGATAGGTGAACCAATACGTCGCTTCGATTCTTTTCTTGAACGGCAAGTAGCTCATCGCCTCGGAGAGCACGGCGATGCGATTGCGAAGGCCCGCGTAGTTGGTGACGTAGCGTCCCTCTTCGCCGAAGGTCTGCCAAACTTGGGAACCCGGCTGACCCGAAGCGTTGCCGTAGTCGAAGGTCTCCAGGTGGGCCTCCGCCCTCATCCGCTCCCGCACCTTGGGAAGGAGTTCCGACCGGCAGAACTCGAGAACCCACGGATCCGTGTTGGGATGGAGCGGCGGGGAATACGTAAGGTGATATCCGTGACGGGTGCCGTTCGTGGTGTGCAGGTCCATGACCACGTCGGGGTCCCATTTGCGGTACACGTGCTCGAGAACCGCGTTCATCTCGGGGGACCTCGCTTTCATGCAGTCTCGGTTGAGGTCGAGGCCGTCGCCGTTGGCCCTTTGTCCGACTCGCGCCGGTCCGTCCTGCGAGGGGCGATTGCGGCGTCCTTCCCCCCAATTCTCGTTGCCGTCGGCGTTGTAGACCGGAACGACCACTAGGACCAGTTCCTTGTGCAGCGGCCGGATCGTACTTAAGCCGAATGAGCCCTTTTGCGAGAAAAGGTCGCGAAGCAGCATCTGCGCCGCTTCTTTGCCTTCAACTTCGCCGCCGTGAATGTTCGCTTGCACGTACACGACAGGTCGGCCCAGCCGCTTGGCTTGCATCCCATCTGAGACGGGTGGGTCGGACATCACCACAAGCGGTAGCTGCTTTCCCCCGGCGCTCGATCCAATCCACTCGAACCGGACCGGCGCCCAGGCATCTTGGAGCTCGCGGAGGAAGCTAACAACGTCTTCGAGCGAGGAGGTCTCAGCGTATTCAGAGAGTTCCGGCTTGGATTTGGGGAGGGGTAGGTCTTGGCTCAAGCCGTTGGCCGAGGCACCGAGACAGAACGCAAGGGGCAGGGTCGTGAAGATCATGGCGGGTCCTTCCGAGGGGACTATACCGCCGGGGGGCGCGGAACGGTATCCGGCCCGAACTCCCGCAAGATCGTTGGGAAGATGCCGAGCGGTCTCCCGCGAAAAATGAATCCGGCCCTGGCCCTTGGGGGCCAAGACCGGATCGAGACTCACTGCCGGAGTGTGATTACTTGCGGCGTCGGCGAGCCATCAGGGCGACAGCGCCCGAACCGAGGGCGATCATCGACGCAGGCTCGGGGACGACGTCGAGCGAAATCGTGCCGCTGTCCCATTGGCCGTCGATTGCGTCACTCACGTCGTCATAGGATTCGTAGAATTCCATGCGGAGCAACCCGTCGTGAAGTCCGATCACGAATCCAACGGCCGTCATGAGGTCAAGCATGCCGCCGCTGCTGAACGCCTGGGTTCCGGGGTTGTTCACACCGGCGCCGGGGCGCAAGAACAGGTCGTCGTCCGTGTTCTGGGCCGAGTCTGAGAATTTCACGCCGACTTCACTGAGCCAGCTAGTGCCGTACGCAGAAAGCACGACGTCCCAACCGATCGCAGCGATGTCGACGGGGTTGCCGCCACCGAGGTCGAGCATAACGACCACGTTGTTGGGGCTGCCCAGGGCGTCCCAGCTTGGGGTTCCAGTCACGTCATAGTTGTAGATGTAAGCGTTGGCCGCGCCGACAATGCCGACCGCCATCGAAAGTGCGAATAGCTTCTTCATTTTGTTCCTTTCCTCACGGACTTAGCCGCATCCCAAGGGGTACGACGCAGTCGATTGCGAATCCCATGGTAAGCGATTCTTGGAAAAAAGGGACAGGGACAAATACCAGCTTAGAGGTACTCTGGTAAGAATACGCGAGTAAGTTTGCTTGGACTCTCCGGCACTTTACCTATTATTTGTAACAGGTTCCTTAGTACAAAGAAATCCGCAATATTACTGGGTGCCTATCCGCTCACGACCCTTCAGTATCGGTCTCATGTTCCCTGAAGGAGACCCTTTCCGCTTCCGCAGAGGCCGGGCGAGAAACTGCGGGCCGGTGAATGGCCTCGCCTGCTTCGGCAAGCTCGCGCACTCGAAGTCGGGCGGCCCGCTCCTCCGCGCCGGGGGACAGAGGCCAGAGCGTATCCTCAACCCAGAAACTGCTCAAGAACTCGTTCCAAGTCCGGTCATAAACCGAACGCGTCTGTTCGGCCAACCGCGACCAATCGAAGTCCGGTCGAAGCCTCTTCTTGGCGGTCTGGGCCATCGAACGCGCTTCATCTCTGGACTCCAGAGCCCTGCAAATGGCCCACGCGAGCGACTCTGGGTTGTTCGCATAGCAGAGGGTTCCCGTTTGATCGTGAAGCACGACCTCTCGCAACCCGCCCGCATCGCTGGCTACCACCGGTACCCCCGCAGCCATTGCCTCAAGAGCTACGATGCCAAATGGCTCATAGAGGGAAGGGAAGACCGCGACATCCGCAATCCGATAGGTTTGATGCAGAGCCCGGTTCGCCATGAACCCCGTAAACAGCACCTTCTCCTTCAGACCTACCCAGTTGGCAAACCTCTCGAAATGGTCTCGCTTGCCCCCGCCAACGATGACGAACTTGGCCTTAGGGATTCGAGATAGCACGACGCTCGCGGCATCGAGCAGGAGTTGAATTCCTTTTTCTCGGACGAATCGCCCGACGTACATCACGACGGGTTCATCGGGCAATGCGAACCGGCTGCGCCACTCCGCGTGTTCGCCCGACGTCCATTCGAACTCAAACTTCGTGGCGTCGATCCCGTTGAAGATCACGTCGATCTTGTCGGTTGGAACATCGAACGACCGATTTACCTCGCCCCGCATAAATTGCGAGCACACGATGACCCTCCACGCTTCATAAGTGAGCCAGTACTCCTGCTCATGGATGTACTTTTGGGTTTCGGTCCAGATGCCTCCGTTCCGGCCCTCTTCGGTCGCGTGAATCGTCGCCACCATCGGCAGCTTGTACTGATACTTGAGCTCGCGTGCGGCGTCGAGGGAAAGCCAATCGTGAGCGTGAAAGATCGTGGGCTCGCCTCCTGGCCGCCAGTCCTCGAGGAGCCGCCTTACCCGCTTTTCCGTTGCGACGTTGAGAAGCTGGATCTCATGAATGAAGTCATAGGGCTCGCCCTCCAAATGAACCCTGTGGACGTGGACGCCGCTGGGTTCGACCTCCTCATCGGGGGCCAGAGGGGTAGCCTTAGTGACGACGTGAACCTCGACGCCCTGATCGGCCAACTGCTGGGAGAGTTCGTGGACGTGCGGGCTGATGCCTCCGACGATTCGGGGCGGGTATTCCCAGGCGAGCATCATGATCCGCATTGGCGCTTTCGGGTCCTGTCGAGCGAAGAGCGTACCGCAATGCTGAGGGGGTGAAGCGAAGTTGTTTCGGGATAGGACGGACGCTGGCGCCCAACTCGGGGCGAAAGTCGCCGAATTCGGCTTTGAGAACCCGATCGTGGTCGCCCTGCCTCGCGGCGGAGCCATCGTCGGTGTCGAGGTTGCTCGAGCTTTGAATGCTCCGATCCGGCTTCTCGTCGCTCGTAAGGTAGGCCATCCCCAGAGTCCGGAGTATGCGATTGGGGCGGTTTGCGGCGATGACCCTCTCGTGTGGAACCCGAACGAAAAGGGCGCGATCGAAGGCCGAGGCTTGGCCAAGGCGTTGGAGAAGGCAAGGGAAGAGTCAAGGCAGCGCGCCAAGGCGTACGGCCCCTGGGCGACCCTTCCTGACCTCGACGAAAGGACGGCGATTGTGGTCGACGATGGTCTGGCGACCGGCAGCACAGCGCGAGCGGCGCTCGAGCACCTGAGGCTGAAAGGAGCCGAGCCTCTCCTACTCGCCGTCCCGGTCGCAGCAAGCCAAACCGCCGCGCAGATTCGAGGCGAAGGCGTACTCGTCATCGCGCTTGAAGAGCCTATCTTTGGCTTCGGTTCGGTCGGGCAACACTACGCTGACTTTCAGCAGGTGAGCGATAGGGAAGTGCTCGACGCCCTTGAGCGCCGGGATCGAGAGTTGCGCGATGCGCAATAGGCTTGAGGGCCATCGGGTTTCGTCGGCACTAGGGCCCGGACTCGCTCAACAAGCGGTGCTTGCCAGGTTCTTGCCTTCGGCGTCACAGTTCTCCCTCGTGGCGCAATACCTATGTGAGGGTCCTTCGGATCGATGGAGCGACTTCAATCGGCTGGATCGAATGAACGACCCCTTGGAGTGCATTTCTATGAAGAACAGATTGCTGATTGCCGTTGTCGGCGGCACCCTTGCTGTGCCTTCCCTGAGCATGGCGATTTTCTACGACAACTTCGACACTGAGAACGGGGGCGTCAGCTCGCTCAACTACGGCTCGTTTGCGAACTGGGACGTATCAGGCGGGACCGTGGACCTCATCGCAAACGGCGCCTACGGCCTCTTGGGTTCGGGCATGTTTGTGGACATGGACGGATCGACCAGCAACGCCGGCGTGTTGACCACAAAGACCGCATTCGCTTTGTCGGGAGGCACCACCTACGTTCTCCGATTTTCGATCTCGGGCAACCAGCGCGGCGGAGCGGATGATTCGATGACTGTTTCGCTCGGATCTCTCTACAGCGAGGTCTTCACGCGATCTGCCGCCGCACCTTGGGAGGTTGTTGAGCGGAACATCTTCGTGGCCTCCGGCACAAACGCAAATCTCTCCTTCGACCACGCTGGTGGTGACCATCTGGGAATGCTCCTGGACGAAGTCGAACTCGCGGTGGTTCCTGAGCCGACTTCGCTCGTTGCCATCAGTATGGGAGCTATCGCCCTTTTGCGCCGCCGAAAGCAATAACCATTTGAGTCGCATCGCTTCTTTGGGGCGTCCGATCGCGTCGGGCGCCCTCCTTCTTTTGCATCGAGGTCCTCCGGGGGCAGCTCGGACCAGGCACTGAAGATGGCCCTGACCCTGCGCACTTCGGCAGCACTCTTAACATTTCCATTAGCTTGAGCGAGTAGCCTATGGCAAAGTGGAGAAAAGAGCCATGAGTGACCATCGCATTTCCCGACGATCGATTTTGAGTGCCAGCGCAGCGCTAACATCTACAGGAACGCTAGGGCTCCCCTTAAAGGGCCTCCCCCGTGAGTTCCAGAAGACGGAGGCGAAGAACATCATCTTCTGCGCCGTCGACGGCATGGCGATGAGCGTCCTGACCATGGCCCATCACCTCAACCAACTTCGGGGAGGGAAGGGCTCGTATTGGGCTTGGCTCCTCGATCAAGACTTCGTCGTGAACGGACTCCAAGACACCCCGTCCCTCAGTTCCCTGGTCACCGATTCGGCTGCCGCGGCTTCGGCTTGGGGCTGCGGAAGGAGAATCTGGAATGCCCAGATCAACGAGTTCCCGGACGGTACCAAGCTCCGGACCCTCTACGATCTCATGCAAGCGAAGGGGATGCGTACGGGGCTCGTGACCACGACTCGAATCACCCACGCCACTCCTTCGGGATTCGCGATTCAAATCGACCATCGAGACAAGGAAAACGAGATCGCCGTCCAACACCTCCAGGCCAACGTCGACGTACTGATGGGCGGGGGGTCACGGCATTTCGACGCCGCCGCACGTTCGGACAAGAGAAACCTTTTCGGCGAGTTCGCGAATAAGGGCTACCGAGTCGTGCGCGACCGCGACGCGCTGCTTCGCGCTGAGGCGGGGAAGCTCCTCGGACTCTTTTCCAGTTCCCACATTCCCTACACGGTCGACCGGAAGCACGACGCGAAGCTCGATGCCACGGTACCCACGCTCGCTGAAATGACCTCCAAAGCGATCGAACTCCTCGACGGCGGCCCCAACGGCTTCATCTTGCAGGTCGAGGGAGGTAGGGTGGACCATGCCGCGCACGCCAACGATCTTCCGGGGATGCTCTACGATCAGCTGGAGTTCGAAGACGCCGTTCGGATCGCGGTCGAGTTTGCCCTCAAGGACAAGGAAACGCTCGTCGTCATCACCGCCGACCATGCGACGGGCGGCCCTTCGCTCAACGGAGCGGGATCCGAATACTTCGATTCGACGCAGGGCCTGAAATCCGTTACCCAGATGAAAGCCTCGTTCGAGCGGTTCGCGCCGGCCATCGCTTCGAGCAAGTCGACAGGGGAAATCAAGAACGTTGTCAACGAGATGTGGGGCGTCGAACTCACCGACGCCGAGGCCGGCGCCATCAAGGCCAGCTTCAGCAGCGACTCCCCCTTCAAGGTTTCCGATTTCTACAAGTCGAGGGACGCGAGTCTTGCCGCGATCTTGGGGAACCACTGCAAGGTCACATGGACCAGCAATAACCACACGTCGGACCTTGTTTTCCTCACGGCCATCGGCCCCGGAAGCGCCCTTTGCTCGGGTCTGACCCTCAACACCTCACTGTTCGACATCATGTTGCGGTCCAAGGGCCTGAGTCATTCGAATCCCACGATGTCGTTCGAAGAGGCACGTCGGCACCGCGCGAAGACAGAAACGCCCGAAACGACGCATGAGGACGCGTTCGAGGAGTTCTTGCGAGAATCCCATGCTGGCGAAATCTGAAACCCGGCGTTTGGACGAGGCGGAGCAGGGAGCCTTCCGCAACCCAGCCCGTTTCAAAGTTACGAGAGAGTCATAATATTTCTTATCAGAAATGTATTTCACAAGCCTCTCGCGGCGTTAGGGGGCTCTGGGGGGCGCGGTCTATTCAGTGGATCGTAAGCGCGCCATTGGCCGAAATCCTCTGATCGAGGATCGAGGCCGCGCCGTCGCAATACGCAAGGATATCGTCGAGCGTCTCCCGGTGCGCAGGCTTGGGCTGCATCATCCTTCGCGTTACGACCACGGCTGCGGCCGTAAGACCCAGCGCCGTGAGGACCGGTAGCCAAGGGACTCCCCGGCTTCGCTCAGGTCGGACCGTGACGGAAACTCCACTGTTTCGTTCCATTTCAATGCGTTCCTATTGGACGTTATTCTTGAGATCGGTGTTTTGCGGGGTTTTTGGAGGACGGAATCGCGTTTTGCCGAAAGCCCGGCAATCTTCGCTCGCTTGGGGGCCAGGCCGGTACACTTGAGGGCTCATGTTCGACAACCTGACCCGCCGCATTTCGGGCATTTTTTCGAACCTCCGGCGCAAGGGCAGACTGTCCGAAGACGACGTCAAGGAGGTCTTGCGGGAGATTCGCGTCGCGCTTCTCGAAGCTGACGTGAATTTTCAGGTCGCCAAGGACTTTTGCAAAGTGGTTGCGGAACGGGCGGTCGGCGAGGAAGTCTACGGCAGCCTGTCAGCCGACCAAACGATCGTTCGCATCGTACGCGATACCCTTGTCGAGTTCCTTCGCTCGGACGATGCGGGCTTCAAGTGGTCACCGAGCCCGCCGACGGTCGTGGTTCTGTGCGGGCTTCAGGGCTCTGGCAAGACGACGACCGCCGCCAAGCTCGCCGTGTGGCTCCAGAAGCAGGGCAAAAAGCCGATGCTGGCGGCATGCGACATCCAGCGCCCCGCGGCCGTACACCAGCTCGAAGTTCTCGGCGAGTCCATCGGCGTGCCCGTATTTAGCTTGCAGGACGGAACTTCCCCGCCACTGATCGCTCGCCGAGCTCTGGAGCGAGCCAAGTTCCTGATGCAGGATGTGCTGATCGTCGATACCGCAGGCCGACTGCAGATCGACGCTCCGCTCATGGATGAGTTGCAGGCGATCGTCCGGGAGGTTCGGCCCTCGGAAACGTTCTTGGTCGTTGACTCCACCACCGGCCAGGAAGCGGTCAACGTAGCCCAAGCCTTTTCCGAGCGAGTGCAACTGACGGGATCGATTTTCACAAAGCTCGACGGCGACACCCGCGGAGGGGCCGTCGTTTCGGTCAAGGCTGCGACCGGAGTCCCTGTGCGGTTTGTCGGTCTCGGCGAGAAAACCGATGCGCTCGAAGCGTTCTCAGCCCAACGGATGGCCGAGCGGATCATCGGCATGGGCGATGTTTTGGGGATCATCGAGCGCGCCGAAGAGGCTATTGACAAAGGCGAAGCGCTCGCCCTCGAAGCCAAGCTGAAGGGAGGCGGTGCGATCGACTTTAACGATCTGCTCGCCCAGTTCCGCACGATCCGCAAGATGGGGCCCATTCAGAACGTGCTGAAGATGATCCCCGGTCTCAGCGCTCAGGTGTCCGAGGAGGACCTCAACAAGGTCGACGAGCGCCAAATCGACCGTATGCAGGCCGTAATCCTCTCGATGACCCCCATCGAGCGCGCGAATCCGGATATAATCAATGGCTCGCGCAGGAAGCGGATCGCCGCAGGTTCGGGGACTTCGGTTGAAGACGTGAACATGCTGCTGCGGCAGCTTACGGAAATGCGGCGCAGCTTGAAGCAGTTCAAGAAGCTCGAAAAGCGGTTCAAGAAGCGCGGAAGGCGGTAGCGAGATAGGCAATCAAGCCAAATGGGAGAACGGAACACGAAGTGGTAAGGATTAGGTTACGAAGAACAGGCTCGAAGGGCAACCCCTTTTATCGGGTCGTCGTTGCAAATTCGACCGACGGAAGAAACGGTCGATTCATCGAAGTGCTCGGCACATACAACCCGATCGTCAAGCCGACCCAAGTTCAGATCGATGGTGAGAAGGCCCTGAACTGGCTCCTGAAGGGCGCTCAGCCGACCGAGACCACGGCGATCTTGCTCAATAGGGTGGGCGTGCTCGATAAGTTTTTCGAGCAGCGTCCCAACGCTCGAAGGGATTACTCTTTCCTCGACAAGCGAACATCGGCCATGTCCGTCAAGTCGGTCATCGAGGCTCCTCAAACTGCCGCCGCTCCCAAACCTGCCGAGGCTCCAGAGCCGAGCAAGCCAGAACCCGTGGCGGTAGCAGAAGAAGCTCCCGCTGAGGAAATTCCCGTGGAGGCCGTCCCTGAGGCGCCCGCCCCCGAAGTACCCGCCGATGAGGCCCCAACCGCCGAAGCGAACGAAGACGCAAGCGCAGAAGCGAGCGCCGACGCTACCGAGCCTGAAGCCGAAGAGCCGAAAGAATGAGTTACTCCACATTGGTCGAGACCTTGGTCAAGGGCGTCGTCGAGGACCCCTCCGCCGTCGAAATCGAAGAGACCGTCGAAGGCAACACGAGGACGTTTTTCGTTCGCGTGGCCGACAACGACATCGGCAAGGTGATCGGGAAGAGCGGCCGTGTCGTTTCCGCCATCCGGAGCGTCGTCAGCGCGGTGGCAAGCCGAGACCGTGAAAGAGCGTTCGTCAAAATCCTCCCCGAGTAGCGCTTCTTCCCTGAAGACTTCCCCATCCGATCGGGTGTTGATCGGCCGGATCGTAGGTTCGTTCGGGATCAAGGGTGAGGTGAAAATCCAGCCCCTCACGGACTTCGAAGAGAGGTTCGACCTCGGGCTGACCGTGTTCGTCCGTTCGTCCCCTCGGAAGATCGAGTCGTCCCGCTTTCATAAGGGCCAGTGGCTCTTGGGCTTGGAAGGCTGTACGTCGCGAAGCGCGGCAGAAGAGTTGCAGTGGGAGGACGTGTACGCGCCCTCTGAGGGACGGCCTGAATTGCCCCAGGACACCTTCCTGACAGAGGACCTGATCGGCATGGAAGTCTTTGAAGAGGATGGGACGTCCTTGGGGGTCGTCGAGGACGTACTTCCCTACCCCGCTCACGATCTATTTCAGGTCGGCGCGATATTGATTCCGGTGGTCAAGGAGTTCGTTCGGGCCGTCGACCCCGCCGCAAGAAGGATCACCGTACGGCTGATCGAGGGCATGAAAGGCGAGTAGAGCCGAGTTCGGGAAGTCGGTACACTGAACGCAATGTTTCTTGATGAGACCGAGGTCGAATTCCAATCGGGCAAAGGGGGTTCCGGAGCGGTCAGTTTTCATCGTGAGAAGCACGTTCCGCGAGGGGGCCCGAACGGGGCCGATGGGGGTCGTGGGGGCGACATCGTACTGCAAGCCGATCGATCCAAACGTACCCTTTATGACTTCCGACTGAAGCGCTCCTATCGGGCCGACGACGGAGCGCATGGCCGAGGCAACAAGCGGGGATCCGACGGCAAGCCCGTCCTCCTCAAAGTGCCGGTGGGTACGGTCATTCGAAACCTGAAGACGGACGAAGTGATCAGCGATCTCAATCGGCACGGCGCTCGCTGCGTGGTCTGCAAAGGGGGCCGTGGCGGTTTCGGCAACCTCCACTACACGAGCAGCGTCCGGCAGGCTCCCAATTTCGCTGAAAAGGGCGAGCCAGGCGAGCAGGTCGTCGCCCGTCTCGAACTCAAACTGCTCGCCGATGTGGGCATCGTGGGGTTGCCCAACGCCGGCAAGAGCACGTTCATCAGCGCCATAAGCGCAGCGAGGCCCAAGATCGCCGCGTACCCCTTCACGACTCTCGTGCCGAACCTCGGGGTGGTGTCGGTGGACGGCGATTCATTCGTCGTCGCCGATCTTCCTGGTCTCGTCGAGGGCGCAAGCCAGGGGGTGGGGCTCGGGCACAGGTTCCTCAAGCACGCCGAGCGCACGGCGGCGCTGGTCCACATGGTCGAATGTCTTCCGCTCGACGCATCGGACCCCTTGGCCAACTACGACCTTGTGGAGGCGGAGCTGCGAAACTACTCGCCCGAGCTGGCTGGAAAGCCGAGGCTCGTGTTCCTTTCAAAGGCCGATCTGATGCCCGCTGAGGAGGTTCGGGCGCTTGCCAAGAAGCTAGAAAAGCGGTCCGGTTTGCCGGTTCTGGTTTTGAGCGCCGCGACCGGCGAGGGCGTTTCGGAGGCGATTTACGCGATGTACGGCGCAGTCCGAGCCATGCCCGCGCAGGACGACGCCGAGGTGATCACGCTCTCGCCTGAACGCAACGACGAGGCATGGAGCGCCGAAGAGGTCGAAGGGGGGTTCCGCATCCATGGAAAGCGCATCGAAAGGGCGATCGCCATGACCGACCTCGACAACCGCGAGGCGGTGTTTCGGCTTCAACGCAGACTCGAAAGATGGGGCGTTTTCGACCGGCTGCGCGAATTGGGGGCCGCCGAGGGCGACACGGTTTTTGTGGGCGAAGAAGAGTTCGCATTTACGGAGGAGAGTTGAAGGTAGCGATTCTGGGGGGCACATTCGACCCGCCCCACATCGGCCACCTCGAACTTGCGAGAGCAGCCCGCAAGCAACTCGAACTCGACGAGGTGATGTTGATGCCGGCGCGAAAGAACCCGCTGAGATCCAAGATCGCTCAGTCGTCCCCCACGCATCGATTCGAAATGGCCAAACGGCTCGCGCGGGGCCACGAGTGGCTCTCGGTGAGCGATCTAGAGATTCGACGTCCGGGCCCAAGCTATGCGGTGGACACGCTCGAACAACTTCACCAAGTGCGGCCCGCCGAATACTGGTGGCTCCTCGGCGCGGATGCGATCCGAGAGTTCGGATCGTGGAAGAAGCCAGACCGCATCGTAAGGCTTTGCCGCCTTGCCGTGGCGCTACGAAGGCCGCTCGCATGGGAAGATGTGCTCGCGAAGGTGCCGGAGGAGTATCACCCCTATCTCGACCGAGTCGAAATGGACCCCGTGCCAGTATCCTCGACAGAGATTCGCGACCGACTGGAAACCGGAAGGGCCGTGAGGCAATGGTTGGACCCGAATGTGCTTGCATATATCGAACAAAACCATCTATACAGAGGATGAATGACGTCTGAAAAGAAGAGAGACATTGCCCTGAAGGCGATGGAGGACACCAAGGTGGAACGGGCCGAGGTGTTGGATGTTCAGTCCAAGACCCCGGTGGCGGACTACTTCATCGTTGGCACGGGCACGAGCGATCGGCACGTTCGCTCGATCGCGGACGCCGTGGAAGAGGCCTTCAAGTCGCAGGGCGTGGCGCCTTTGGGGCGCGAAGGGGAGCGAACGGGCTGGGTGTTGCTCGACTACGGCGACGTAATCGTCCATGTGATGCGAGAAGAGCAGCGCCAATTCTACGATCTGGAGTCGTTGTGGAAGACGAGAGAGGCAGACCCGAACCTACTGGCCTGAGCGAAACAGAGCTTGCCGCATGGCAAGAGCTTGCGCTCGTGGCAAGGCGGCTCGACGGCGAGCAAGACGCCGAGATTGCGTCCGCTTTGCAGGGCGCGCTGGCATCGAAGGTTGAGAAGCTGCAGAAGTCGGTCGGCTTCACCCAGATTCCAGCTTCGCTTTCACTACTTCCCCACCTTCGCAAGCACTTCCCCGACCTTCCCGTTTACGACGACGCGCCGCCCGCAACTGAAGAAGCGAATGCCGAGGAGATCACGGAGCCTCAAGAACTCACTCCCGAACAGCGATCGCAGATCGACAACATGCTCCGCCAGGCGAACGTTGCCCAACTCCGGGGGAACTATAACGAATCCGAGGAGATCCTTCAGGCAGCCCTAGCCCTCGCGCCGGGTTGTGCGGACGTGTTGGAGGCGGTCGGCGATCACTATGCCGCCCGTGGCAACCTGCGCAAGGCGCGGGAGGTGTATCAGCGAGCGAAGAAGCTCGACCCCGAAAATATCTCGATCGAAAAGAAGTACGCCAACGCGGTTTTCCAGGTGGGAAACGCCGCAATCATGGCCGACACCCTTCGCATCGGCGGGAGCGCCTTCGAGCAGCAAGCCTCCGCGCGGGCCGCCGTCTACTATTCCCTGTTCATCCCCGGTTCAGGGCAGATCACTCTGGGCGAAGTCGGCAAGGGGATCGTTCTCCTGTTGGGTTGGTTGGGCAGTTGGATCGGCGTGTTCGTCGTAGGGTTCGATAACATTCTTCGCGCGCTCGGCCTGCTCCGCGACGAAGCCTCTCAGCCTGTGAACATGCTCGCGTTCTTGTTCTTGGCTTCGGCCGCGCTCTTTCATCTGTCCGCGGTGTTCGACGTTTCGGCGCGGGCAAAGGCCGTACCAAAAGCCAAACGCCGCGAGTCGATCGAGCATCCCAAGCCCCCGGTCGATCTCCCTTACGACTAGACACGGCGACCCCTTCTGGGCCTGCGCCGCTGGGTTCGTTCTCTTACTTGCCCAGCGCTTCGCGGGTTCGCTTGAGTTCTTCGACCAATTCGTGCTGGCTGGTCGTCGCCGTGAGGTCGCTCCGAGTCCGCTCGACGACCGCCCGAAGCGCGTCGGTTGTGCGTCTGAGTCCGCCCGTCATGGCGTCGGAGTAGTCGAACGTGATCAACTCCTCATAGACCGCTTCCATCGCGTCGAGGATTCGGGAGGCTTCAACTAGGTCGCCCGCCCTCATCCGATCGAGCGCGAACCTCCTGCACTCGCTCGCGGCCTCCCCCATCCCATTGAGGAAGCTCATCGGCATGACGCCGAGTTCCGAAGGGGTCGGGAAGCCCGAACCCCGCGCGATCGAGAGAACGGAAGCGGCCTCGACGACCTCCTTTTCGCCGTCATGCAGAAACCCCGCGTAATAGATGTTCGGGAACGGCGCGAGCGATTCTTGGGCGCTACAGATCGCTCCCTTAGCCTCAGCGAGCAGTTCCTCCGCCTTCTCGTACTGGCGTCGGTGGACGTGTCGAATGCTGCGCGCGCTGAATTGGATGGCAGCGCGGCTGGCCTTGAGGCCGATCTCACGAGCTTCGTGCATCGCCTGGGCTTGATCGCGCAACTCCTCGGCGGTCTTTTCCCACGTGCTCATCCCATGAGCCCCCGTTCTCGAAGGCTGATGTGGGTGTCGTACCCGATAATGATGTGGTCGTTGACGGGGATGTCGAGCATCTCACCGACTTGCACGAGCCGCTCGGTGATCTCGATGTCTTCTGGGCTGGGGTCCGGGTTGCCGCTGGGGTGGTTGTGCGCGACGATGATGCTCGCCGCACCCGCCCGAATCGCCTCGCGGAAGACCTCTCGCGGGCCCACAACGGACATGGTAAGCGTCCCAATATGGACGACCGAGTGATGCATCACTTGGCCCTTCGCGTCGAGTAGCACGACGACGAACTGCTCTTTCTTTTCGAGCCTCAGCTTCGATCGCAGGAACTCAGCGGCGTCGGCGGGTCCGGTGATGACGGGGTCGCCGCTGCGAGTCGCCCGCTCCATTCTCCGCCCGATCTCGATCCAGGCAAGGGCCCGAACCGCTTCGTACGATTCGACGCCAAACTGCGCGAGCTCGTGTTCCGAAAGATCGGCGACCCGGTGAAACTGGCTCGTCAAGGTCGCCCTGCGACGAACGGCTTCATACGCCTCCGCTTGGTCTTCCTCCGACTCGGAAGAGGCTACTCCCAGCGCGACCAAATCGACGAATCCCAAGGCGCCCGGCGTGAGATGCCTGAACCTCACGTAGGGCGTGTCTTCTGCGGTATGCATCGTCGCCAGGTTCGACGTGAATCGCCTCATCTCCTGCCCGACTAAGCTTTCGGTCCCGGCACCCTTCGCTCGACCTGCGCGATGTGCCGTTCGTTGTGCGACACCAGCAACTGAAAGCAGTCGGCGAGGTTCATTCGAAAGATGCCGACCAGCGGGTTCGTCAGCTTGGTCCGCACGAGGTCCTTCCCCTTCGCGTCCTGAGCGAGCTTGAGAAGGGCGTCGGCGTCGGACATCCACGTATCGAGCGCAGCCCGGCCGGGACGCTCCGTTCGAGGCCAGAGCTTTTTGGGCGAAGGCGCTTTGCCCGTCGGCCCTGATGCCTTCTGAAGCACCTTCCCAAACCAACTGAAGGCGACTTCGACTCCTTGTCTCTCCGGGGCCGCCTCGACGGCTCTTCGCATCGGCTCGAAGTAGAATCCGTTCGCAAGGTTCATGTGATCGACGATTTGGGATGCGCTCCACCCTCGCTTTCCCCGCGACGCATCCCACTCCTCATCCGAAAAGGCTGCGGCGGCCTTCACCAGCCTTGCCTTCTGTTGCTCGAGTCGGGAGATCACTCCGTCCAAGAAATCGTCCGCCCTCACGCTTCGATTGTACTGCGCCGGAGGCCGATCGTACGGCGCTTCAAACAGCCAGGCCCGCATCGTCCATAATCGAACCTGCGACCTGTTGGGGCTTCGCTGCGGGAAGGCGATTCGATGAGACGAAGTATTGGAAGGGGACTTAGTCAACTGCTTTCAGAGCGTGAGGAAGTTCAGCTCATGCAGGTTCCGCTCGACCAGATACGCGCCAATCCCCGTCAACCGCGAAGCATTTTCGATGACGAGTCGCTGGCCGAACTCACCGAGTCGGTGCGGCGTGTGGGGGTGTTGCAGCCGATCGTCCTACGCAAGATAGCGGAGGATCAATTCGAAATCGTGGCGGGCGAGCGGCGGTTTCGAGCGGCCCAGCGGGCAGAATTGGCGGCGATTCCGGCCGTCGTGCGGTCCACGAGTTCGCAGGTCTCTTTTGAGATGGCGCTCGTCGAGAACATCCAACGGGAAGACATCTCCCCGATCGACAAGGCGCACGCCTACAGGCGGCTCATGGACGAGTTCGGATTGAGCCAAGAGGAGGTTGCGATCCGCGTGGGCAAGACCCGCTCCGCGGTCGCCAATACGATTCGGCTTCTGAAATTGCCGCAACGCATTCAAGACGCGCTGATCCTCGGGACGCTTACGGAGGCTCATGGAAGGGCCTTGCTGTCCTTCGGTGAGCCCGCGGTTCAACTCGCGCTGTTCGAGAGGATCCTCAAGACGGGTATGACTGTGGCCGCGCTGGAAGCCTTGGCGAAGGAGGCGGCTCCGAAAGGCCGAAAGAGGCGAGAACTGGACGACCCCCATTGGGAGCGGATCGAATCAGGCCTGCGCGAGACGCTCGGTGCGCCCGTTTCGTTGAGCCGCAAGGGTAAGGGCGGAAGGATCACTATCGAATTCTTCTCCGACGACGAACTGACCAGGATTCTCGACGCCGTGGGGGTGCAGATATGACCGTCGGCGCCGCCAGTTGGAAGGTGCGAAGAATCCAAGACGCCGAGGAGTTCTTCGCCCACTTCGAGCAACTTGCGCGGGACGCCAAGGGGCGCGGCTGCGAACTGCTCGTGTTTCCCGAACTCATTGCTTTGGAGTTGCTCGCCCTCGAAGAGACGGTTGCTGAGCGGGATGTCCCGCAGAACCTTGCACCCCATTCGGAGGCCTGGGAGGACCTCGCCATCCACCTTGCCGACGAACTCGATATGCTGATCGTCGCCGGAAGTTGGTTGGTCGAAGAGGAGTCTGGCTTCTCGAACACAGCCTTCGTCGCGTACCCTTCGCGAAAGGAGTTTCAGGGAGCCGACGGTACGCTCGTGGCGGGCGACTATCAGACTAAAGTACAGGGGACCGCCTACGAGAGGGACGTATGGTCTCTCGTTCCGGGCAAGGGCCTGCAACGCCTTTTGGACGGGCGGATCGGGGTGACGATCTGCTACGACGCCGAGTTTCCCGAAGCCGCCAGAGCGCTTGCGGGGTCGGGCGCTGAAGTGATTTGCGTTCCTTCTTACACCGAAAAACCTCACGGATTCGAGCGGGTGAGGAACTGCTGCCTGGCCCGCGCAACGGAGAACCAGGTCTTCGTACTTCATTCCGCTCTCGTGGGCGGACTGGGGCGTGAGCCGGTGGTCTCGGCGGCCGGAACGAGCGCGATCATTGCGCCGAGCTTCGAGCCTTTCCCTTGCCCGGCGATTCTCGACGAAACTCGCCCCGGCGAAGAAGGAATCGCGGTCGCCACGCTCGACTTCGACGCTCTGCGCGAGTGTCGAGAACGCGGTGCGGTTCGGCCTTGGCAAGACTCCCAAGAGGCGACCTGGCAGCTCCTGGAATCGCCGTGGCGATAGTCGCCGTTTATCCGAAGATTCCAGCCACGTAGTCCCGCATCTCTGCTGTCCTAGGGTTTCCGAAGACCTCGCCTGCGGCGCCCCTTTCGACGAGCCTCCCGTCGAGGAACATCACCACTTCGTCGCTTACTCGTCGAGCTTGTTGAAGGTTATGCGTAACCATCACGATCGTATGGGAATGGACAAGCCTCTGAATCAACTGCTCGACCACGGCAGAGCTGGCTGGGTCGAGGGCGCTGCAGGGTTCGTCCATGAGCAGGATCTTGGGGCGCACCGCAAGCGAGCGCGCGATGCACAGGCGCTGTTGTTGCCCCCCAGAAAGTTCAAGGGCGCTCTTTCTCCGCCAAACGTCTTTGACCTCGTGCCACAGTCCGGCTTCTTCGAGCGCGGCCTGAGCGAACTCTTCCAACTTCGCGCGCTTCATTCCGTAGTGGAGCCGAAGGGCAATCGCCACGTTCTCGAAAATCGTCATCGGGAAAGGGTTGGGACGCTGAAACACCATGCCAACCCTCCGCCTCAACTTCAAGAGGTCGACTCCGCGGGCGTAGGCGTCGATTCCATCCACGATTACCGATCCTTGAACCCTTGCAGTGGGAATCAGGTCGTTCATTCGGTTAAGGCAACGAAGGAAGCTACTCTTACCGCAGCCGCTCGGGCCGATAAGGGAGGTCACCCTGTAACCTGGAACCTTCAAGGAGATGTCCCGCAAAGCTTGGTGATCGCGATAGAAAAGGTTCAATCCTTCAACGGAAATCGCGCCAGTGCTCTCCTGGTCTTCTGAGGCCACAACGGCGGGCGAGGCTACCATTGCCGTTTGCCCCGCGTACGAGACCGCACGGTGATCGCCACCAGGTTGACAAGAAGTACCAGCGCCATAAGTACGAAGCATGTTCCCCATATGATCTTCTCCGGAATCACGCCGCCCTGCCGGTAACCTTCTGCGAGGTGATACGGCAAATTGGCGACAGGTCTCTTGAGAGTCTCCCAAGAGAGCGTCAGTTTCTCAGTCGAGTAGTAGAGGCCGGCCGTGAGCAGGATGGGCGGAGCCTCGCCCGCAGCACGACCCGCAGCCAGCACAAGGCCAGTTAGAATGCCCGGCAGGGCGCCAGGAAGCAGTATTTTTCGTATCACCTGCCAACGAGAGAGCCCTAGGCCAACCCCAGCCTCAGCAAATGAGTGGGGGACAGAGCGGATCGCTTGCTCGGTGGTGAGCGCTACTACGGGAACCGACATGATCGCGAGAGTGAGCCACCCGGCGATGAGACTGAATCCAATTCCCATCTTCAGGACAAAGATCGCGAGGCCGAACAGCCCGAATACAATCGAAGGCGTCCCAGCAAGGGTCATCACGAGAACCCGGACGGCCTGGCCAATGCGGTTCTCTTTGACGTATTCCGCCAACCAAATACCGGAAGCGATGCCTAAGACGGGTGCAAGAACGAGGGTGCCGAGAAGCAAGAGGATCGACCCGCGAATCATAGGCCAAATGCCACCAGCGGACATTCCGTCTACGGGAGGTTCACTGAGAAACGCCCAATCGATGGCAGGAAGCCCCTTGGCCACCACGATCCCGATGACGCCCGAAGCCACTGCAACGGCAAGCCCGATCGCCCCGTACGCCAAGATCCCAAGGAGCAGGCCCCTCGACTTTCGAGTCGGAGTGCGTCGTTGCGCGAGCCTTTCGAGCTGAGAGGCGGTTAGCTCCACCATGCCTTCCTCCGAATCAGCGAATATCCGACAACGTTCAAGAGCATGGTGAGGGCGAACAGGAGCACCCCTATCAGGAACAGATATCCGTACTGGTCGCCTTCGAAATCCACGTTCGCCATCTCGATCGCGATGGTGTCGGGGATGCCTCTCGCCGGCCCTACCAGGGAACTGGCAGCGCTCGAAACGTTGTCCAGCCGGGGCCAAGTGGCAGTTCCTCCGCTGAGGATCCAGAGGATCATGGTCTCTCCCACGGCTCGCGAGAACCCAAGAAGGACCGCTGCCACGATTCCCACCTTCGCCGCAGGCAGCAGCACCTTTCGGATCACTTCTGAGCGTTCCAGGCCCAACGCAAACCCGCCTTCCTTGAGCGAGCGTGGCACGGCGCCCAGAGCATCCTCCGCCACAGTAACAACCGTCGGGAGAATCAAGACCCCGAGAACGAGCCCACAGGTCAAAAGGTTGCGGCCTGACTCCATGCGCAGTGCCGATCCAACGAGCGACATGAGCCAGGGCGCGAGCATCATGAGTCCCAAGTATGCGAGCACGACGGTGGGCACGCTCGACAACAGTTCCACGGTGGACTTGAGCAAATGCCGGAGTCGCTTCGAGGCAAATTCGCTCACGAATACGGCGCAAAGCACCCCTATCGGCACGGCTACCCCCAGTGCGATGAGAGTCATTGTCGCAGTTCCGAACAGGAGAGGAAGGATTCCGAACCTAGCGTACGCGCCTGTCGGAGACCAATGCGTCGAGTTGAGCTGACCCAATACAGCGCTAACCTGAGATGTTCCTTTTGGCCTCAGCGCCTGCACCTCCAAGACATAGCCGTCCACCCTCTCAGAGTCCGAATGGGCAATCCATGTAGGAATCCTAATGCTCCCCGACGGCTGCTTCTTCAGGTCCACTTCGAACGGTTCGAGTTCGATGCCAGTAGGCACTCGCGCCAAACGTAGGCGGAGGTCGTACGGGCAATCGTTCGGGAGGAAGCCTGCGTCGGGTTCCCACCGAACGCGCATCTCCTTTCCAGTGTGTTCCGGAGTTGCAAAGACATAGAGTCGAATGGAATGGCCCGATCCGATTTCGGAAGGGCGTCTCCAATCGTCGCGCCGGGCTTCGTTAGCCTGGAGATTGCTTTCAGGAAGCGTGCAGGTGGCTGCCGTTGCAACCCCTGAAAGCTCCTCCAAGGTTGGCGCGAAGACGTCGAGCTCCATTTCATCCAGGCCCTCGCCTCCGTCGGGGTGCGCTCCCACGAAGCTTGCATTGGGGCTGAATGCTACGCTTTCGCCAGCTTCGGCACCCAGCGATTCAGCTACGATGCGATAGCCCAAACGGAAACTCCGCGTTGAACGCGTAACGTGATTCCAGAGCCAAAAAGAGGAAGACAAGGCAAACTGTACAAGCTACGATCAGGCCACAAACGATGACCGTGCGCTCGATCAGCCACTCCTTGAACTTCCTCATGGCAGGGGAAAGGGGGATCGTCTTGCCGAGATTCCCCCTTGATCCGTTCTTACTTCAGCGAGTAGTATCCGACCAGCTCAACGACCTGCTGTCCCTGTGGCGACAAGGCGTAGTCGATGAAGGTCTTCGTATCGCCCCCTGGTTTGCCGTTCGTGTAGTAGTAAAGATAACGCCAGATCGGGTACTTCTTTCCCCGGACGTTTTCCTCGGTGGGTTCGATCGGAGCGACGCCATCTTTCGGGGCTACCGGGATGATTTTGATTCCAGGGCGGTTCTTGAAATACGCCACTCCGCCATAGGCGATCCCGCCGGCGGTCCGGCCCACTTCTCGAGCCTCTTCGCTCGTCGAAGGCATGAACCTTACGTTCGGGCCCCAGTTTTGATTCTTGAGAACGTTTTGCTGGAAGAACCCATACGTTCCGGAGTTGCTGTCGCGGCTGAACACCGTGATCGGAGAGTTCGATCCTCCGACCTGGCTCCAGTTAGTGATCTGGCCGATGTAGATTCGGCGCAACTGGTCCATCGTGAGGGATCTGACGCTGTTGCTTGCGTTCACGCATATCGCAAGCCCGTCGAGCGCGACCGGGATTTCGTTCACGATTGAGCCGCGGCTTCGGGCGCTCCGCTTTTCGCTTTCCTTCATGGGCCGAGACGCGGCGCAGATGTTCGTCACGCCATTGATGAACGCCTTGATGCCGATGCTCGAGCCGCCTCCCGTGACCGCGATGGCGATGTTGGGGTGCGTCTTGCCGAATTCCTCGGCCCATCGCTGGTTCAGGATGAGGAGCGTGTCCGATCCCTTGATACTTACGGTGCCCAGAGCAGGGGACGCAACCCCTCCGCCTCCGATCGCCAAGACGCAACTAAGTGTGCTAATGATCATTTGTCCAAGTTCTCCTTATTGAGATGCTGTCATGCCCTTGAGCTACAGCTTGAGCTGCACTCTCAGAGTCGTCACGTTGTTCTTCCTATCGAAACCTTGCTCTTTCGAAACCTCGTGGGCGAACACCAGTTTCGCTCCCGGATTCAGATAGTGGATGTACGACAGACCGTATCCTGTTACGTTGTCGTTGACCTTGTATCCAGGGTCGAAGAACTCATAGCGAAACGCCAGAGTGTTTCGATAGTTCAAGTTGTAAGAAGCGATGATGTGGTAGCCCTTGACGTTCGACTGGGCAAGGGAGACGGGAACGCTGGATGAGATCGTCGGCACCCGGTCCTTGCCAAACATCGCCTCGGCACGAAGGGTCAGCTTGGGATCGAGGAAACCAACTACGACACCGTCGATGAAGATGTATTGACGATCCGCCTTGCTCGCTGCCGGAACGATCGTGTTCTTGACTTCACCTGGATCGACAATCTTGTCTCCGTTGAGGTCGGTCCATGAGGTGATCGTGCTGGCAGGAGTGCCCGGACGCTCCCCAACGAACCCGCTAATGCCAACTTCGTAGGTTTCCGATGAGTGGCGCAAGCCCGCGGACATCGCCATGGTAGTTCCCATGGGGTTCCGGTAGCTGGCAAGGGCAGTTTGCTGGGGATCGGCTACTGTGAGCGCGTTCCATACGCCGAGGGTAGCCCACGTACCTCCCCCAATTCCGTGGGTCAAGTATGCTCCCCTTCCCCGCTCGCCAGCGAACATCGTTCGGTTATAAAGCGCCCTTTCCGGAAACTCCCGCTCGCTGGAAGACCTCTCAAGTTCGTAACCAAGCGGCAAGGCGATTTGTCCGGCCTGCACGCTCGTTCCAACTTCGACATCCGACTTGATGATGTCGTACTTCAGGATCGCGTCCTTCAACTCCGCTGAGGTTCGGGTCGAACCTGACGACACGTCGAACGACAGTTTCATGGAAGTCTTGCTGTCGATCTTGTTGGTGGTCCCCATACGGAATCGGCGCATAGCGAACCCATCTGGGTTCGTGCGATTGCTTCCCCCTAAGGAGTTCGGCCCCTCCTGCGTGTCGGTGAATTGAAATTGGACGTAATTGCTCCACTTTCCGCGCTTGAGATCTTCAATGTCGTAAGCCATGATCGGCAGCGCTTCGTTCTGGCCCTCGATCCACCCCAAGATTCCTTCGATTTCTCGCTGAATCTGCTGCATCATGTCGCGGATCTCCTGCAACTGCTGCACCATCTCCTTCATCAGCGCCAGAGCTTCTTCGCTTGCGGTGAGCTTCCCGCTCGACGCCAATTCGCCGATCGCCTTGGTGGCCTCCGCGGCCCTCTTCTCCAGTGCTTCCAAGAACTTCGTTCGTTCTTGCAGTTGCTGGCTGGCCCATTGCACTTGCCCGGGATCGCGCTCCTTTTGCTGCTTCTTTGCGGGCGGCAACAGAATGATCGTGCCCTTCTCCTTCTGACCGGAGTCTTGGGCGTGGGCTCCTACGATTAGGAGACCTGCGGCTGCTACTGCCGCAATCTCCCTAAGGGTTCGACTTCTATTCAACCTTCCTCCCTATTGCCGACATTCCGGCAATGCCCAACCAGGTGGGTCAGGACGGATGGTGATAGAGCCTTGCTAAAGGGCGATTAACTTCCCATTAACTCGTCATTAAGAATTGCGTGGCGAACTCGTGCTAAGGAACAGCACCCGACCCCACAATGGCTTCGGCCTCGATCTCGAGCCGCCATTGCTCTTCGAGCAACTTCGCGACCACGATCAGCGTCGAGGCGGGCTGGATGGCGCCGAACGCTTCGGCATGGGCCTGGCAAACTGCCGGGTAATCGAGCCGATCCACGATGTAAATGCGCGTTCTCACCACGTCTTCAAGCCGCGCTCCCAGGCCTTCGAGGGCTTGGCGAATGATCTCGATGCACCTGAGGGCTTGGCCATAAGGGTCTCCGGGGCAAGCGACGCGGCCATCCTCCCCGATCGGGGCGCTGCCGCTCACGTACACCATGTCGTTCACGCGAACGGCCCTCGCAAAGCCGACGACCGCCTCATAAGGAGACGGGCCGTGATACAACCTGCGCTCGTAGCCCATACGGAAGAATTCTGCGACGGCGGCGTGCCTTCCTTCGTGGTTTCTACGGCTCCGCCCGGCGCGCCAAGTCCCAATGCCGGACCACCCCGTCGTCGGAGCCCGTCACGACCGCGCCGGTCCAAGGCTCGAACTGAGCCGACAGAATCCTCGCTCCGGGAACGAACAGAAGCGCTTCGATTTCACCGTTCACCGACCGGACGGTGACCCCTTTCGACTCCCCAGTAACCACGCGACCGCCGTCTGCCGACACAGCAAGGATCGGGAGCGAAGGGCCAACGGGAAACGCGGCGATCGGCGAAAGATCGGCGAGACTCCACGCCGATACCGATCGCAACGTGCGAATGAATGCAGTGTTGGACGCTGGCGAGACCGCAAGGGCAGTGACCACCTCGTCGGGTTCGAAGCCCGCGATCCGAACCCGCAAGTCGATGTCCCACACGCCAACCGTTCGGCCGTCCGTCCCCAAGAACTGCCTGCCACCTGGCAACATGACGAACCGAAGCGGGGCGTCGTTTTCGTAAGCCAGCGACCTCACTTTGCCTTCTGGGTCGATCCATTGCAAGTGCCCCGAGTCGTAGGAGGCGAGGAGACTGCCTTCCGAGGTAAGGCCGAGCGCGAACGGACTGGAACGGATAAACCCCCATACACGCGGACCGCTCGCTCGCCAAACGACCGAGAGGCTCGAAAGATCGACGCAGCAAACGTGCCGCCCCACGGCGCAGAACGCATGGGTCCCCTCGGGGTGGAGCACGATGCTCCGCACCCGTCCGTTGAGCGAGGGAAGGTCATACCATCGTAACAGATCGACCTTGCCTTCCGGTTGCGACTCGCCGAACACCCTCACCCGGAGGGCGAGGTCCCCGGCGATCCACCGCTTTCGAGGCGCGTCTGGCTCCAGCAGCCGGACCCCTGCGCCGTTCCGGCTCGATAGAACGGTCGGGTGAAGCTGGTCACGGGTTGATCGGGACATCGTGATTGCCTTCCAGACGCGATGCTCTGCGCCGCGCCTACAACATCCTACGTCGCAAGAGCGCTCGACGATACATCAAAAGCGGAGGGTTAGCTCGCGCGGTCCTGGAAACGCTTAGGAAGCGGGCGTCGAGGACACGTCTTTGCTGATGTGAGCCTCGCGGGTGGCGATGACGCCCTGCAACTCCCGGCGTCGCCTTCGGGTCAACAGCGCCTCGCGGGCCGCTTCCAGATGATAAAGCGCGGTCGCGTTCTCCTCACACGCCAAATCACGGCCTTGAAAATCCAGAAGGCGCTGGACGAGTACCTCGATCACGTCCTCGATCCGACACCCATTGAGGCCGACCTGCGCAGGAGGGCCGTGCTGAAAGACAATCTTGATAAAGGGCTGGTCGACCAGCGCATCGCTGCCGTCCATGCTCCTGAACTTTTCCATATTCTCACTCATAACTAGGTACCCCCTACGTGTCGGTGTGCCGGCCCTCGACCTTGCTCAGTGTACCTGCTCACCCTGGAATCCCCGGCTCAGCACAACTGAAACTCAGGCGAGGCAAACAGCACACGGCAAACCGTCGCGAAGAGACCCGCCGCCCGGTCTTTTTCGTCCAAAGCGCTCGGGCCTCCTGCTCGGGCGCACGCTTCCAACAGCGTGTCGCGGGAACGTGGCGACACCTCGGCGTCGAACACCTCCGCCAGCGCATCGACGATCTCACCGGCTGACTTGGGCGCAAACTCCGTCTTGAGTCTTTGCGCCAAATACACCGCAATGGGTCGGTTCGGATCGTCGCCCCAGAACAGAATGTCCGCATGCTGAATGCGCAGCTTCATATTGTTAGACGTCAGCCAGTTCTCTCCCCATTCCCATCCGCCCACGTCCGGCGGAAAATGAGGAAGGAACCCTTGGCCGTTCATCAGGAACGAGAGGCCGTCCGCCGCTCCTCGGACCTCCTTGCGCAACGACTGGAAGGGGTCCGTCGGCTGGCCCCGCAGCGCGAGCAACACTTCGGAAAGCGCAAGCGAGCGGAACAGCCCCAACGTGAAGTCGATCGGGCTCTTAGGGCGGCCATGAACGCACTTTTCGCTCCAAAATTCGTCGGACGCGAGGATCGAGCGCAGTACCGGGCGGATCTGCATCCCTGAGCGTGTGAAAACGCCCGCGAGCCGCTCGACGACGCTGGGGTCGGGGTCCGGATAAGCGAACCACTCCCACAGCTTGCGGACGATCGTTCGCGCCGTTTCCGGCCTTTCGGCTACGAGATCGAGAACCTCTTCCCCGCCGAACGGTCCCGTCTTCCCTAAGATCGTCTTCGGCCCCTCATCATGAAATGCAGGTACGACGCAAAAGTTGAAGACCGAACGGCCCTTCCGCGCGGCCGCCTCCTGTTGCTTATAGAACTCCGACTCGTCGCCCAGCCCACCAAAGTGAACCGACCACCCTGTGAACGCCCGCGCGACCTCAAAGATGTCTTTTTCGGTGTATCCGCCGCCCATCGTGAAGAGTTCGAGCAGCTCCCGCGCGAAGTTCTCGTTCGGGTGATCTTTGACGCTTTGGGCGTTGTCGAGCCAAAACATCATCGCCGGCTCACGGCAAACCCCTTTCAGCAAGTCGCGGAAGTTCCCGGCGGCGTGTTTTCGCAGGGTCTCTTGATAGAAGACCATCGCGGGCCCGTCGAAGACCTTCGCGCCGCTGACTGCAAAATGATCGTGCCAGAAAAGCGTAAGCCTCTCTTGGAGTGGCCTGTGCGTCAACAAGAGCCGGAGGCCCCACCACGAAGCGAACCTGAACGGGTCGAACCCGAGCGCGCCTTCGCTATCTCGGGCGAACTCCCACGGGCTAACCGGGAACCTCTCGTCGACCTTCTCGTACTCAATCAGCCTCTCGATCGCCCCGTCCAACCCGAGCGGAAGATACGATTCGACCTCCCACTTCCCTGCTCCGAACCCGAACCGACGGAGCAGATGCTTGATCTTCGCGCGTTCATCCATACCGAAAGCCCCGCTCCTATTGTAAGCGATCCTTCGGCGATTGGACGAAAGCAGGACCGATGGCCCTTCTCGTCGGCTCTACATCACGCGGACCGTGCTCGTGGGGACTTCCAGTTCAAAGAGCACGGTTTCCGGGTCGGAGATCAACTCCACGCCCTCAGGAAGACTCAGTTGTGAGGCGACGACGCGCTCGCTAAGACCGAGCTTGGAGACGTCGACGGCGATCGAGTCGGGAACGCGGCTGACTCTGGCGCGGATTCGAACGTGCGACACGGGCTGCGCCAAGATGGCCGTACCCGCTCCGCTGGCCTTGGGCGTACCGCTTGAAACGATCGGAACGTGAACACGAATGGACTCTGCGTCGGCGACCTCGCGGAGGGTCAGCGTCTGGATGCCCTCCCCGCTCGGATTGCGGCGAACTTGCTGCACGATCACGTTCCGCACCTTCGGATCGTCTTTGATGTGGAGCTCAAAAAGCGCCACGCCACGGTTCTCGGAGAGAGCCCGTTTGAACTCGCTGAGGGGCGTTTGAATCTTGCTCTCGGCTTTCCCCTTTTCCACCAATTCCATCAACAGAACGGAGTCCCGATTCGAAAATCCCGGCAAGGTAGGCGACTTCCCTGCGTATTCCGCGTGTAAAACTGTCATAAAGATACCTCCGTTTGTGTAGTATTGACGGGAACCACTCCCCGCAGATTCCATTATACCGAACTTCTCCGGAGATTGCAAGCCTGTTTCTTGCGATTGACTGCGAACCAGGGAGCGCGCTCGAATTGAAAACAACGGCTCCACGCCTTCGTTCGACGCCTTAGAACTCGAGTGGGTACGGTCACTACTGGGCGATCCTCACGACGATATCTAATGACCTACTTAGTTTCTCTTGATTGGGACAAGGAAGCGTTTACCGTCGGAGAAGGGGGTCTTTCGTCGAATCCGGAGATTCAGAGCGAAGTCTCGGCGGGAACTGGTGAGGAACTCCCCGCTCCGAGTATCCTTGAGGTTCCCTTGACCTCGCCGCATCTCCAAGGAGACTCGATTTCCCCCAGGCTCACGCACCGTGAGACGTTGCGGTTTTTCTCACCCCTTGCGTTCTCGTGGCTTTTCATGGCCATTGAGAGTCCGATCGCCCTTTCCGCGATCTCGCGTCTTCCCGATCCGTTGGTCAGCACCGCGGCGTTCTTCATGATGATGGGCATCGCGATCTGGATCGAGAGCCCTGTGATCGACTTGCTCTCGACCTCGGTGACCCTTGCCACAGATTCGAAGCGGTATGCGACGATCAGCAGGTTCGTTTGGGTGCTGATGGGGTTGGTAACGCTGACTCACCTTACGGTCGTCGCGACCCCGCTGTACGGGTTCGTCAGCGGGAGCATCTTGAACCTCAGCCCAGAGGTTTCTGAGGCGACGCGATTGGGCCTACTGATTATGACGCCTTGGAGCGCCGTGATCGGCTGGCGAAGGTACTTGCAGGGCGTTCTCATTCGGTTCGGGCATACAAAGGCCGTCGGCCTGGGGACCGCATCCCGATTAGTCACGATGACCACGGTCACCTACGGGTTGTTCTTTACCGTCGAGTTGCCGAGCATCGCGATCGTCGCGATCGGTCTCATCGCCAGCGTCGCCGCGGACGCTGCTTTCGCGCACTGGAGCAGCAGGCGTATCGTTCGGACGATGTTTGGGAAGGAGCGGAGGCCGAAGCGGTGGTTCAACTTGGGATCGCGAAGGTCTGAGATCGTGCCCAGCGCGTTGGGCGTCGAGCCCGTCCCAGAAGACGCGCCTTTGAGCTTTCGCGAGTTGGCCGCTTTCCATACTCCGTTGACCCTGACGACGATGGTCATGTTGGTCGGCAGCCCGTTGATCGGCGCGTTCCTCTTTCGGACTGCGAGCCCGGTGTTGGCGACGGCGGGATGGCAGGTGGCGACGACGCTTTTGTTCTTGCTCCGGACGGTGCTGTTTGCCTTGCCCGAGGTCGTGATCGCCCTCTACGATCGGCCCGACGGGCCGCGCGTGTTGCGGTCGTTTTGCATGTGCGCGGGGGCGATCGCATCGGCCGTGCTGCTTCTGTTTTCGTTCACGGGCCTCGATTCGGTCTTCTTTGAGAGGGTGTTGGGCGCGGACCCAGCCAGTTCGCGCTTCGCTCATCTTTGCGTGCTGCTTTGCGCTTTGACGCCCCTCATCAACGCCGCGCAGTCATACTTTCGTGGCGAACTTACGAAGTGGAGACAAACCCGCGTTCGGCTCTGGGCCGTACTGATCGGGATGTTGGTTCTGGTGGCTTCGCTCCTAACCTGCCTTTCCCTCGGAGTCCGCGCAGAGTGGATGATCGCCACGAGCCTTACGCTGTCGATGGCCGCTGAAGCTGTGTTCCTGAGGCTCCGCGCCGCTGCCGTAGCTGCCTTGACCCCGCCGCCGGCTCCGGCCGCATGAGAGGAGTCTGAGGCCTTGGAATCGAGTGGCTGCGATTACGGAAAAGGCGCCGGGTCGATGGACCCGACGCCTTTCCCTTCGATCCGCCGAAACGGACTACTTGCTGTTGAACGGAATGCCCACCGAGACCTGGAAACCGACGTTGTCGGCTCCCGAAACCTTCGGATACATGTAGTAGCCGAGTTCGATCTGGTAGTTCTGTCCGCTGTTGCTCTGGGGTTTCCAGACCAAGCCGACCATTCCGCCGAGAGCCCACTTGTCCTCGGTCGCGACTGCTGCCGAAGGAGACTTGATCTCGGTGTTGTAGTAACCACCCTGAAGCTTCAAGGCGAAGTTCGAGGAGTTGCCACCGTTATTCAACGGGAACATCCAACCGTAGTGGACGCCCCAAGTGCGGCTATCGGTGTCGCTGTCTCCGCTCCCGAAGAGGGCGGCGACGCCAATGTACGAGGTAGCGTTCGACCCATTTCCGACCATGCCGAGGTTGTAGTCCACCCCGACGCCGAACATGTTGTCGAATCCTGCGTCCTTGTGATCGCCCGACGGGAACGCAATCCCGAGATTGAGCGTCCAGCTACCCTGCCCAGATCCCTGGGCGGCAGTGGCGAACACAGAAGACACGGCCATCGTGGCCAGCGCAAGCGTAGCGATTGCTTTCATGTTTGCTAGAAGAACCTCCTGTTCTTATCGTTTGCAGTCGGTTTTGCCTGGCGCTTTCCAAAGTTTCGCGCTCAAGACATACACCGCCTTGCAGTATACAGACGAACCACGTTGTTTGCAAGATTCGCCCTTTGCAACTTGATTCGAAAGTCCCGGCTCCCCACTTGATCCCCTGTCACGTTGCTGGGCCATCCGAGAAGGACCCTCGAGGACCCATGACGAATGTGTAAGTCATGCTCGCTCTCTATCTGGCCGCGTTCCTCGCTTCGTCTCGCGAACCTCTTCTGCCCCACGCGCAGACGCAGGCGGGAGTCGAGATCGACGCCGGCTACACGGCGAAGATTCGGGAGTACACGACCGAACCGTTCTTCCTGACGGAACTCGTGGACTACCTGCCTGCGAGCAAGTCCGTGCCGACGCCCGAAAAGGTCCTCGGATACGTGATCGGAACTCCCAAGGTCTTGACGTATTCGGCGGACTGCGCCCGGTATCTGCGGGCGCTCGAAGCTGCCTCACCGCGGGTACGCGTCGTGTCGATGGGGCGCAGCGAAGAGGGGCGCGAGATGGTCGTGGCGTTGATTTCAGACGAAGCCAACCTCCGGCGCCTCACGCGATTGCGGGAGATCAACGCGACCTTGGGCGACCCGAGGAAGGTCACGTCCGACGCCCAAGCCGAAACTCTCATCGCCGAAGGAGTGCCCTTCTATTGGGCGACCGGAGGGATGCACTCACCGGAAACGGGCCCTCCCGAAATGATCCTCGAACTCGCCTACCGCCTGGCGGTCGATGAGTCGTCGTTCATCCGCGAAATCCGAAAAAACTCCGTAGTCATGCTGACTCCCGTGCTCGAAGTCGATGGCAGGGACCGCGTCGTCGATTTGAATCGCTGGAGAAACGACAATCCGGGCCAGCAGCCTCCCCCTCTGGTCTACTGGGGCAAGTACGTGGCGCATGACAACAATCGAGACGCTGTCGTGCTCAGCTTGGAACTAAGCAAGGCCATCATGCGCGGGTGGTTCCAGTTCATGCCGCTGGTGTTCCACGACCTCCACGAGAGCGTGCCGTATCTCTACATCTCCACCGGAACGGGGCCCTACAACGCCTGGCTCGACCCCATCACGGTCAACGAGTGGCAGATGCTCGCCTACAACGAGATCAACGAGCTTACGAAGAGGGGTGTGCCGGGGGTCTGGACCCACGACTTTTTTGACGGATGGGCGCCCCACTACGGCTTCTATGCCGCCAACGGACACAACGGAATCGGCCGGTTCTACGAGACGTTCGGGGGTGGATGGGCCGATACTGGAATTCGCTCGGTCGGGTCGCAAACGCAGCGGGCCTGGTTCCGGCCGAATCCGCCCTTTCCCCAAGTGAGGTGGTCGCTCCGCAACAACACCAATCTGATGCAGAGCGGCCTGCTTCTCGGGCTCCACAAAGTGGCGACGGAAAAAAACCTCTTTCTGAGGAACTACTATCTAAAGGCAAAGCGGTCGGTCGCTAAGGCGAGAACGGAGGGCCCGGCAGCTTATGTCCTTCGTCACGACCCCTCTAAGCCGGGGACCTCCCAAATGCTGCTTGCTCTGCTCCGGCGGCAGGGTATCGAGATCCACCGCCTCGCAGAGGGAGGCAAAACTTCCGACGGCGAGTTCGCGGCGGGAGACTTTGTGATTCGGATGGACCAGCCCTACAGCCGCATGGCGGACATGCTCCTCGACACTCAATACTACAATCCCAACGACCCTCGGTCCTATGACGACACAGGTTGGACGCTGGGGCCGCAATTCAATCTCGAGGTGGTTCGTTGCAAAGACCTCGAAGTGCTCGATTGGAAAATGGCTCTTCTCCAAGAAGCTGAAGGGTCGACGCATGTCGAGGGCGATGGAGTCTTTGCGATACGCCCGACGGCGGACTTTTCGCTCGCGCAGCTCGTTTATTCGAACCCCAGGACGGAGTTCCGGATGCTCGACCGCCCGCTGAGTGGGGGCGAATCGACCTTCCCGGCAGGCTCGGTCTTTTTCTCCCCGCGAGGCGGACGGGTGGTAATCCCGGGACTTCCCGCGGAGGCTCTACCCACGGGGTCGGCGATGCCCGAGGGCACTCCCTTGCATGCCCCCCGAATCGCCTTAGTCCACACGTGGTCGAGCACGCAAGATGAAGGCTGGGCAAGGCTTGCCTTCGATCAAATGGGCATCCCCTACAGCTACATCTCGGTTCACGAAATCCGCGACCGGCCCAACCTCCGCGAAAACTTCGACGTGGTGATCTTCCCGCAGACTCGCGGCACCGCCCAGTCGATCGTTAACGGGATCCGGAGCGAGAGCCCCATTCCTTGGCGCGCGACCGAACTCTATCCCAACCTGGGAGGACCCGACGAGTCTGACGACATCCGAGGGGGAATCGAACTGGAGGGCGTTTTGCACCTCAAGCGCTTCGTCGAGGAGGGCGGCCTCCTGATTACGATCGGCTCGACGTGCAGAATCCCGATCGACTACGGGTTAGTTACGGGCGTCACGGTGCAGGATCGCGGCACCCTCAATGCGCCCGGCGGCGTTTACCTCGCTGAGAACGTCGCGCCGAACAGCCCCGCTTTGACCGGACTCGGAACCACGATGGGCGCATACTTCAACGCCAACAGTTGCGTGATTTTGAGTTTGGGCGGGGGCGGAGGAGGTCCGCGAAGTGGAGGAGGGCCGCAAGGACGGGCCAGCGGCCGAGGCTCCCTTACCGACCCCGACGTGATCCAAGGAAGACCCCCTTATCGGCCTCAAACGGATCCGGGAGACGCGCAAGAAGGGCGCGCTTCTCGGGCGCTCGGCCCGGCTCCCAAGGTCCTGCTCCGCTTTGCAGATGCGCAGCGTCTCTTGATCAGCGGGATGATCGACGACGCAACTCAGCTCGAACGCCGCGCGTTAGTGGTGCAAAGCCCATTGGGCCGAGGCAACATCTTGATGTTCGGCGGGAATCCGTTTTGGCGTTGCCAGACCGTCGGGAGTTATGGCGTCGTTTTGAACGCCGCGCTTAACTACTCCCGCCTGCGCCGCGACTTTGAGACGGCCCCGAGCCCACCCCAGCCCGCCGACGGAGGATAGAACAGGAAGGGGGGAATGAGCGAAGAACCTGAGACGCTACCTGGAGAGTCGGCCCCCGAACCGAAACAGGGCATGAGCCTTGGAAAGAAGGTCTTGGTGCTGCTCGTCACCTTGGGCTCAATCGCCGCGGGAATCAACGCGGGAATCCAGGTCTACGAGTACCTCAAGCCGAAGTCCGACGTGCCTGAAGGCTGGACTCGGGTCGAGGCCATCGGAGCGGTTCAGATCGATCTTCCCCCTAACTGGGAACTCAAGGACAAGACCGCGCTCCAAGCGATGACCGCCGACACGCCGTTCGGTGTCGACTTTGAACGAATGTTCAAGGAGAACTTCCAGACTCAGTTTTTTGGGAAGGTGAGCTCGTCCAGCTACGATCCGACGGTGATCGGCTTTGTGGCGAAGGCGCCTGCATCGGACAGCCTCACGTTAGAGTCTCTGGAAGAGGCGGCCCAAAGGCACCCCGGCACGCTGGCAACCGAGGTCATTAAGCTCCCCGCGGGCCGGGCGCTGAGAAACGTGACTTCGCGTTACGAAGACATGTCCGAGTACGGGCCCGATGCTCCGCCCATCGAAGTCGTCGCGGACCAAGTGTTCTTTGTCGAGCGCGGAACCATCTGGATGCTGGTGCTCTATACCGAGCGGCCCGACTACATGGACTTTGCCGACACGTTCCTCAAGATCGCGAAGTCCTTGCGCTTCACAAACGAGCCCGGAAAAGGCTGAGACCGAAGGGTTCGGACTTTAGTACTTCCGTGCCTTGACGAAGTCGTGTGGGCTGCGGGGTAGCATCGGCCTTATGTTCAACGCGATTCGATTGGCAGCCTGGACTTTGGCGCTCCTGCCCGCTCTCACCTGGGCGCAGGACCAAGACCCGCCGAAGCAAGACGCGCCCCCACCAACGACCAGTTGGCTCCTGAAGGGGGCGACGGTGGTGGTGAAACCGGGCCAAACGCTTGCGGCCACGGATATTCTCGTTCGCGAAGGCAAGATCGTAGCGATCGGTAAGGGCCTTCGCGCGCCTGCGGGAGTCGAAACCGTCGACTGTACGGGTCTGACCGCCTATGCTGGGTTCATCCACCCGCTCTACCGCGTGAACATCGAGGGCGTAGTGCCCTCTACGACGGGCTTGTCGGCGGCTGAAATCGCCCGAAAAAGGGATGAGGACCCGCTCTCGAAGAAGTCCCAGAACCTCGCAGGTATAGATACAGCGACTCTCGAAGCCAAGGACCTCTCGGCGCTTCGCAACTTGGCGCTAGGTGGCTTTACGGCTGCGAACGTCTCGGCTTCCGGGGGTATTTTCGGGCCCCGATCCGCCGTCGTCGACACGTTCTATCGCTCTGTTGAGAAAGACTCGGTGATGCCCTCCACGTCCACCGTCCCCATTGGGCTTCGCCGCGGAGGTGGATTCGGTTCCTATCCAGGCTCGACGATGGGAGTGATCGCCTTCATTCGTCAGGCGTTTTATGACGCCCAGTACCACTCGCGCGTCCTGAAGGCAGTCGCCTCGAAGAAGGCCGGAGTCGAGGCGCCCGAAGCCGATCCCGCGCTCGAGGCTCTGGCAGGGGTTCTGAGCGGCGCTTCCGTCCCGGTCTTTGAAGACCTCAACGAGGTCAGCGCATACATGGCCGCCGAGCTCGCCAAGGAGTTCGGCATTCGCCCGGTATTCGTGATGTCTTCCGACTCGGGGAGCCTTCGAGATGTCTTCTCAACCGCTCGGGCAGTAGTCTTGAGGGGAACGATCCCAAGCCGGCCGCGGATCGACGACTTGGAGAACGCTTCGCTGGGAGCAGTTCGCGCGTACTTCGGCGAAGTGCAAGCTGGGGCCGAACTGCAAAAGTCCGGCGTTGCGTTTTGCTTTGGACCCAGCAGCGTCGCGAACCCACTTGCGGGGCTTCGCACCTATGTTCGCGGCGGACTCGACCGCAACTCCGCGCTCGCTTCTCTCACGACCCGGCCAGCTGAGCTTCTGGGGCTGGCGAACGAGATGGGAACGCTCGAGCAAGGCAAACGCGCCAGCATCGTGCTCACGCAAGGCGACCTCTTCGATTCCTCCTCCCAGATCATGGCCGTGTTTTCGTCGGGCAAGCGGATCGACTTCGACATGCCCGATCGAAAGAAGGGCGACGAACTGAAGCCCGACGCGCCTCTCAAGCTCGTTCCCCCGAAATACGGACGCTTCCCCGCCCCTGCCGAGACCGCTCCGGCCTTCCGACTCTACCGAAACGCGACGATTTGGACGATGGGACCGCAGGGGGTTCTGAGCAACGCTGACCTGCTGATTCGCGACGGCAAGATTCAGGCGGTGGGCCGAGGCTTGCAGGTCCCTCAAGGGTGCCAGGTAATCGACGCGAGCGGGATGCACCTCTCGCCCGGCATTTGGGACTGCCATAGCCACACCGGGATTTCCGGAGGGGTGAACGAAGGCGCGAACATGGTCACGATCGAGTGCCGCATTCAAGACGTCACGGATCACACGCAAATTGGAATCTATCGACAGCTCTCGGGTGGGACGGTCGGCGCGAACCAGCTTCATGGGTCGGCCAACGCGATCGGCGGGCAATCCTTCACGGTCAAGTGGCGATGGGGCGAGCCTCCAACGCGGTTTGGCGTCGAGGGCGCCCCTCCCGGCGTCAAGTTCGCCTTGGGCGAGAACCCGATCCGCGAACCTGCGGGAAGGGGCGGCGGCGCACAGGCGACTCCGGACGGAACCACACTCCTCACCTGGCGTCCTCAAACGAGGATGGGCGTCGAGGAAGCCATTCGAAGGGCGCTCCAACTCGGAAAGGAATACGCCGAGCAATGGCGGGCCTACGGAGAGGGCAAACTCCCTGTCGAGCCTCGGCGCGACATTCAACTCGAGGGCCTGGCGGAAATCGTCACTCAGAAGCGATGGGTCCACAGCCACGGCTATCGTCAGGACGAACTTCTGATGCTGTTGCGCGTCGTCTCGGAGTTCGGCGGAAAACTCGCCACCCTCCAGCACGTCCTTGAAGGCTACAAAATCGCGGACGAGATGGCGGCCTCAGGGGTTGGGGGCTCTACGTTTGCCGACTGGTGGGGCTACAAGCTCGAAGCCTACGACGCGATCCCGCACAACGCGGCTCTGATGGCGATGCGGGGCGTCTCGGTGAGCATCAACAGCGACAGCGACAACCACGCCCGAAGGCTCAACCATGAGGCAGCCAAGGCCATACGCTATGGCGGGGTTCCCGCAGAGAAAGCCCTGAGCTTCGTCACCATCGAGCCGGCAAGGCAACTCGGCATCGACTCGCGTACCGGCTCGCTCGAGCCCGGAAAGGACGCCGACATCGCCGTCTGGACCGCTGATCCGACGAGCGTTTTCGCGGTGTGCATGCAAACCTACGTCGATGGGGTCCTTAAGTTCGACCGAGATGCCGACGCAAGGCAGCGCTCCGAAAGAATCGAAGAGCTTCAGGCCGCGAAGGAGGCCCTGAGCGCCCCTGAGCCTGAGACCGACCCCGACAACCCGTTCGCATCGACGGCATCGGCCGGCAACGCCGAAGCTGACGCAGACGAGGGTAAAGCCGAAGTCAAGCCCGCCTCCGAAGGCAGCGCATCCGTCGCCACGGGACTTGGACCCATTACTGGCTTTCCGGGAACGGTCCGTTATCCCCGAAAGTCTTTCCTGATCCGGGGCGCGACGCTTCACCCGATGGTTGCCGAGCCTTTCGTCGGTGACCTCTTAGTGGGCGCAGACGGCCGGATCGCCCAAATGGGCGCGAACCTGAGTCCAGAAGGGGTTGAAGTCATCGACGGCAGCGGCAAGCACGTCTACCCCGGACTTATCGACTCTTCCACCACCCTCGGGCTCATGGAGATCGGACAAGTTCCGCAAAGCGACGACTCCGTCGAAAAGGGCGACTTCCACCCCGACTACAGGGTTGAGCGGACGATCAACGCAGAACATCAGACCCTTGCGGTCGCTCGCGCCCAAGGCGTCCTGACGGCGCTCGTGCGGCAATCGGTGGGTTCAGGCATAGCCGGACAAGCGGCCGTCATCAACACCGAAGGCTACACGTTTGAGGACTTAGCCATTCAAGGCGGTGTTGCGATGGTTGCCTCTGCGGGCGGCGGCGGCTTCGCCAGGTTCGAAGAGGAAGAGAGCCACGTTCATATCGACGAGATGTATGAGGCCGGGGCCCAGGGTCGCGGAGGCCAGGCGGGCCGTCAAGGACCCTCCTACGAACGCCTGAATCGGGCCCTCAAGGAGACCCGCGAGTATCTGGAGCAGCGCGCCAAGGCCACCCCTGGGGGTCCGGTTGCCTTCGATGCTCGGTACGAGGCGATGGTTCCCGTGCTCGAAGGCAAGATGCCCGTGATGATCGCCGCGAACAGCGCGCAGGACATGAAGGCGGCAGTGGCTTGGGCCGAGGAGCAGAAGGTTCGGGTCCAGCTCTATGGTTGCTCGGGTGCGGGCGAGATCGCCGATTGGCTCGCCGAAAAGAAGGTCCCGATCATACTGAGCGCAGTTTTTAGCATGCCGGGCGCCGACCTTCCAACCGAGAGCTTTTACGCTCTCCCCGCTAAACTCGCCAAAGCCGGAGTGAGGTTCTGCCTCTCCACCAACGACTCCCACGACGTTCGGCAACTTCGTGAGCACGCGGGTTTCGCCGCGGCCTTTGGACTGAAGCGCGAAGACGCGCTGCGCTCCGTCACGCTCTGGGCAGCCGAGATCCTTGGAATGGCCGACCGCATCGGTTCGCTCCGTCCGGGACTCGAGGCAACGGTCGTGCTCGCGAGCGGCGACCTTCTCGAAACCCGAACCGTCGTCGAGAAGGCTTGGATCTCGGGCCGAGAGGTCGGGTTGCAAAACAAGCAATCGCTACTTTATGATAAATATCGATTCCGCCCCCTCCCCACGTTTGGTGGGACTACGGGTGGTTCAAAGGAGTAACTTCATGTCTGCAACTGCTACCGACGTATCTCATCAGCAACTGATCGACCTTTGCGTAGCCGATCTCAGGTCCTCTCAGGCCCGCGTCCTAGAGACGTTCAAGTTCATCCCCGACGACAAGCTCACGTGGTCGCCCGCGCCTCAGGCAAAGAGCGGGCTCAGGCTTATGGCTCACCTCGCGGTCTCGAACTCCGGGATTTCGCAGCTACTGGAGGGCGGTTCGCTTCCCATTTCGAACTTTGAAGAGCTCGAACGCTTCGTTGCGGAACAAGAGAGGCAGATCACCACTCGGGAGCAAGCGGTCGAGGCGTTCAACCAATCGTGCGATGCCTATGAGCGAGCGATTCGCCAGGTCCCTGAGGGCGGCCGCGATAAGCTTCTCGGTGTGGGCGAATTGCAGGCGCCCGCCTCGTTCTATATGCGCCTGGCAGGAATCCACCACCACTCGCACGCCTCCCAGATCGACTACTTGCAGACCTGCTGGGGCGATCTGATTCCCCACTTTCCTCATTCGTAGGCGGCGCTCCCCTCTCGGGCGCCCAGTCCTTCGAACGGCGGGTCCCTGCAAGGGCTTTCGCCAACTCGGAGGCGCAGAAACGGAAAAGCGCAGACAAGGTTTCCCTTGCCTGCGCACTCTCCCTTATCGAAGGACGATTGACTGCCCGGGACGCAGAAGGTCAGGCCTTCTTGCGGCGGCGGACGAGCATCGCGACGCCGAGGCTAAGAGCCGCCAGCGACGCAGGCTCCGGCACGGCGGTTCCCCAACCGGTCTCGCCCGAGTATGCGGCGCGGATGTTGTAGTCGACGTCGTCAGCCACTGGATCGTACGTCGGGGGAATCCAACCCGCAGGCCGATCCACGAAATCCAGATGCCCGCGCACGACGCCTTGCTCGCCGACCAGATTGAACTGCTGAGCAATGTATCCGCCGACGATAAAGCCCTCAGCTTCGACGACGTAGGAGTTCCAGTCGGAAACGCCGTAAAGCGACGCGTTGCGAATCTCGAGCGCCCACAGCAAGGTGTAGGGGATGCCCAATCCCGGAATCGCTCCGAAGATCGCCAAGTCAGGCGCTGCGGCGAATCCACCGGTACCCACCAGGCTCACATCGATCGTCCCACCGGGGCCGACGTAAGGCGCATCCTGACCCGTGAACATCAGGCACATCGTAATGTCGCCACCAAACGAGCCGCCCGCGTTGAACACCGGATACACCGGGGGCGTGGGCCAAAACGGCCAGTAGCCGGTGACCTCAGTGTCGAACTCCGACGCCGAATAGAAAAGCGTATCGGGGGCTAACCCGTTCGTCGAGTATTCGACCGCGCCGTCTCCGTTGAACGCTCCGAAGTTGAAGTCATGCCCCATGATGTTGGGGAACAGGGGAAACGAGAACGCAAGGGCCCCTGCAAAGGCCAGGCCGGCGGTCGCGCCAAGGCGACTAAATGCTCCGCTCTCTCGAACCATATCAATCCTCCTTCGTCAATCCACGCGATTGAACGATCTCATTATACGACGTCCCAATGCAGGCTTCTTTGACAAAACTGAACAGATTGGGTTGTGAGAGTAATTCAGGCAATTCTTACAGGTATTGCCCGGAGGCAGGGCCTTAGGGCTGATTCCTGGCGATCTGCAAGCTCCTCGACTTGCAAGAAGCGCGCGGCTAGGCGATACTAACGTCATGAGTGGCATGACGGTGCAACTGGGCGACCTGGACTTTTCTGGAGTCGCTCCCCTTGAGGAGTGGACGGCGCCAGGCGGGGAGTGCCTGTTCGCGGCAATGGTGCGGCCCGACCCTGAAAAGCGACCCGCAGACTTCAAGGTCGTGTACTTCGGCGAATCTGCCAACCTCTCCAGCACCGACCAATTGCGCGAGAACCCCAAATTCCGGTGCTGGGTCAGTGAGTCAGGGAGCCTTAGCAACTTGTTCATCGGCACGATCGCAGTACCCGGTGTCGACGAGGACACGCGCAAGCGATGGGTTCGCGGCCTTTGCGACCAGTACCATCCGATTTGCAATTGGTAATGATTCGCGTGAAGCAAGGCGAACGCTGGCAGGACTGCATAGCGTCCCTCGGCCCTCAAAAGGTCGAGAGATGTCTTGGGCCAGGGCTCTCACGTTGTCCTGGATCCGTCCCGTACTTAAATCCGGCTCCCAGTGTCAATATCGACATTCTCAATGGTTCTGCCCATGAGTCGGGCCTCCAGGGTTCGTCTGGCGCAGCGCCGAACGAACGACCGCGGGTGGCCGTCCATTCAGTATCAAGAGAACATCCTTCGTCAATAAGCAAAGCGAGATTCTGGAGGATTCAATATGCAACCGAAAACCTTCCCGGACAACCGACACCCGAGTCTACGCGGGCTTGACCGATTTGTTTGGGCTGCCCTCAGCCTTCTTGTTGCTGGTGTCGCGGCCATGTTCATTATCGTTCAGGTAACTCGCCTCTTTGGGTTGCTCCAGCCCCTCAGCGACTTCGGCATGCTGAAGCTCGACCTTCTCCAGGCCGTTGTTTGGGGCTGCCTTGTCGCCCTGATCGGGACACCATTTCTTTTGCGGGGAACACGTGCCGCAATCGTGCTCATGGTCGTTTGTTTTTTGGCAACACAGGGCTTGCTCGTGATGACTGTTCTCTATTTCCTAGGTGCCTTGAACAGCACGGTGGCAAGTGATGCACACCTTGAGCTCTATCCGACTGCGGCCTTGGTGCCCCTGACGGTTGGACTAGCCATGGCTTTCAAGCGGGTATCGCTCTCACAATGGGCAGGTGAGTGAGCTAATGAAGAGACGAGCGTTCACTCTTGTAGAGATTCTCGCTGTGATCGGGATCATTGCTTTGCTAGCTGCAGTTGTGTTTCCAGTGTTCGCAAGGGCTCGCAAGAGAGCGCTTGAAGTTCCCGATATTTCAAATATGCGACAGATCTATCTGGCCGTCACCATGTACGAGGCCGACAACGCGGAGGACTCGCCCCTGACTCTGGTCGAGGTTGAACCTTATGTTGGCTCGCGGGACCTCTTTGCTTCTAACAACGACAGGTGGCGGACGCCGATGGGAAATGGCCTGTGGTCAGCAACACCTTTGATCCCCTGTATCTTTTGGTACTCTCCGTTCAAAATAAGCTTTGCGTATCTTCGAACCTTTCCCCCTTACAACGAAGATGTTTCCACCTGGAAACCAAAACGCGCAGACGCCAAAGTTGGGATGCTGGCGAGCCCCTACTCGGGAGACGTTGGGAGCCATGGTGCCCGAGACGCCTATCTTTGTGGAGACCTAGGCAAGGAGCCCAGTGGTTCCATTGGTCCCGTTATGGAGGGTCCGATTCTGCGGATCAACATGGATGGGTCCTTCTTTAGGCTCCCAAAGAACCGCAATCCAATGATCGGAAACCCTGACGACCTGTTCTTCAATCGGTAGGCGTAGGAGGATAGGCCGTAGATACCAGTCGGAATTGATTTTTTTGAGAAGTTGGGGGGCATTCAGCCTGAGCGACTTGTTTATCGGGACTATCTCAGTACCCGGAGTCGACGAGGAAACCCGCAAGCGATGGGTTCGGGGCCTTTGCGACCAGTACCATCCGATTTGCAATTGGTAGGGCGCCGCCCCCCCACCCTCTCACTCGCCAGCCGAGCCCTGATTCCAGAAGTACCAGTTCGGCATTCCCAAAAGGTCGCGTTCAGCAATCAGTTCGAATCCCAGCTTCAAGTACTTCGGAACGTTCGCCTCATCGTGGGTATCCAGCGCCACGCCCCTAACCTCTGGCAACGACGCCGATAGCTCATGCACACGACTCAGCAGCGACTTGCCGACGCCACGACCTTGGGCATCAGCCGATACACCGATCGCGGCGACGTAAAGATGAGGCTCTTTGGGCCGGGTCTCGTCTTGCACCTGATCGTAGGCCTCGAATAGATTCCTGCCGTTCGCCGACATCTTCGCCTCCATCGCTTTCCATCGCTGCTCGAACTCAGGGGGAAACCCCTCGGCTTCCGGGAGGACAACCGTCGCCGCGCCGATCACGACGCCTTGCTCGATCGCCACGAAGCCCGGCTGCCCACAAGCAACGCGGAACCCGACAGAGACGCCGAAGAGTTCGTGGAGCATCTCATGCCGAGGATGCTCCGCGTCTGCGAACACCCTCGAAAGAAACGGATACTCATGAAACGAGGTGGCAAGGACACGAATCGCGCCTTCTTCAGTGGACTTGGACAGGGGCTCGATGAGCACTCGATCATGCTATCGCCACAAGGCGGTGAACCACAAGGGGGCGGCTCCTTCGAGGCCGTTGACGTAGGACTTCCGGCCACGAACGGCATCGATGCCCTCCGGAAGGATTTGCCGAGCGCACGGCTGAGTCGGCCAAAGGGGCCTCCGGAGGAAGCCTACGCCCAACTCACCCGTGTGCAAAGTTGACGAATCAGTATTTGCGTCACAATCTCCGGGCCAAGCGACAACTTCACTATGACGCTCTTTGCGGACAAACTGAGTTGAAAGGAGATAAGAGATGAATCGAAAATGCATGGCGCTGGCGGCAGCCTGCGCCCTCTTGGCGAGCGCAGCACTTGCCGCGGACAAGAAGGTAGTCGTGAACCCCATTCTGGTGGCCAAGTCCGACGGGTCTGCTCGGGCAGCCTTTGCCGCCTACGAGGTCTATGCCGACAAGATTTGGGACCAAGCCAACATCATGATCGACTTCTTGGCGCCGACGTATCTCGACGATACGGCTTATTGGGCGTTTGATTACAGCAACGCCTGGAGCCTGGTCACTGATCCCGGCCACGGCCAATCCGGCGATGCCCTGACCATCAACGCCTTCTTTGTGGACCACATCTACAACGCGAGCGTCTACGGCTTCGCCTACTACGACCAGCCGTACATGGTGTTGGACGTGCAGAACATTCTCGGGTATTCGGCCCTGGGCCGCGTCGACACGTTCTCGCATGAACTCGGCCACAACCTGTACCTGCCCCACTACGACGTCGCCAACCCCGGAGACCCCAACGCGGCGGACCACTTGATGGCATCCGGAGGCATTCGGAATATCCCTCAGGACCTCGGCGACGTTGCCCCCGACGGCAACGGATGGGACCTTCTTGGCGCGGACGAGATCGATACCGCTCGGGCGAGCCGCTTTGCCCAGGCGGTTCCCGAACCTGCAACCCTGGCGGTGCTGGGCGCGGGGCTTGCGATTCTTAGCCGACGGCGAAGGAAGTGATCGTAGGACTCCTCGGACTGGCCATGGCTATGTGCCAGCCGCAGGGAACGCTCGACCGAAGGGACCTTCCTCCGGTCGAGCGAAACTTCGCTTGTCCGTCGGGCACTTTCGTACTTCGGGTCTTCTCGGACCAAGGTTGGAAGACAAGGGAGGCCATCGCCGAATTGCGCAAGGGCAAGAAGCAGGTTTGGCGGCGAACTCTTCCCCACTCCTTCGGGCCTCGTGACGCGGTCGTTCTGTCCGACGGCAAGGTTGTGCTCTTCGACGAGTGGATCAACGTCGCTTCCAAGGTAGCAATCTCGCTCCTCGACGAAAGGGGCCAGACTGTGGCGACTTTCAGCTATGCGGAGGTGAAGAGTCTCTCGGAACAGACCTCAAAGGACCTAACCCGAGGGGCGACGCTCGGCCCCTATCGCAAGGGAGCTTGGCTCTCGTCGAAACCCTCGGTTTCGGGAAACCTCGTCGTCGTATCGGCAGGTAATGCTCTGCTCTCCCTTGATTGCCAGAAAGGTACGCTGAAGCGTTCCCACGAGCGGTAGGCTCGCGTTGGCTTCGGGCCCCCCGACGCCGCGTAGGGGCGAGGTGTGGGTCGGCCTTTCCAAGGGCACTTGGGAAGCTGCTGGCTCCCTGATTGAGTTCGGCTGCGCTACAATAGCCTCATGCGAGCCGAACAGCTTCTGAGATCGAACCGAGAGTCTATCGAAGCCCTTTGCCGCAAGTACGCGGTCAAGCGGCTACGCCTGTTCGGATCGGCCCTCCGGGATGATTGGGACCCGGCTACGAGCGACCTCGACTTCCTTGCCGAATTCGGTCCCCCGGTTGGGATGAACGCCTTCGATCGCTACATGGGGCTCGTGCTCGACTTGGAAGCGCTTCTCGGGCGAAAGGCGGACGTGGTGGACTGGAACGCCGCGAGCAACCCCTTCTTCAGGCGCCATGCAGAGCGCTCTGCCAAGGAGTTCTATGCGGCCTGAGACCGCCGCCGCACTCTTTGACATGAGCCGTGCGGCCGAGAGGATCGCCGAAGTAATGTATGGCGTCACGTTGGAGGGCTTTCGCTCGCAGTGGATCATTCAGTCCGCCGTGGAGCGGCAATTCGAGATTCTTGGCGAGGCGCTGGTCCGAGTGCGCGAATTCGAGCGGCCGATCTACGAGCGAATTCCGGATGCGGCTAAGATCATCGGTCTTCGCAATATCATCATCCATGGATACGATTCAGTCGATCCCGCGATTCTGTGGGCTATCGTTGAGGACCGGCTTGGCGAACTGCGCGCCCTGCTTGAAGCGCTTTTGGAGGAAGCGCGAAAACAAGGGCTCTAGATTGGGCAGAGGAGCAGTTGAACCAATCGGCGGAGGGACGGTCGTGGGGATAGGGACGTCGGAGGGCCTTGCGGCGGGTGGCCCGGATAGGGGATTGTGGCGGGTGCCGGGGGGAAGGCGGGTGCCACGGATAGATGATTGTGCTAACCGTGCCCACCAGGCTCCATAGGAACCGGAACTACGAGCACTTCCGAAAGCCAGTGAGCCGCGGGTGGCCAACCCAGGGGTCGCATTCGCTTCCCGCGGGTGCCACCCCGTACTCGTTTTGGGGTGTCCGAGCGGGAGCCAACCCGCTGCTCATCACTTCGGACCTTTATCCGGTCGAGAGGCCGCCTGGACCGCCGGATCACTTAAGGAAGGGGTGAGCATCACCCCAAAGCAAGTTTGGGGTGCCACTCAGATTGGGTCGCACGCTGCCTCGCCGTCGAAAAGGTCGCAAGAGGTACACGGACAAGCATCCGATGCTGGAACGACGGCTTCGTTCAGGAAGTTGAGCGGCGGAGCAATGGCCAGGTCGAGCATCGCCTACTGTCCCACGACCCAACGATCCCCGGCGGGATCGCGATTGGCATTGTCTGCGCCAACTTGCAGATTCGCCGGGCTGAACGAAGGAGCCCGAGACTACCTCCCTTCCAAAAGCGGTTTCTGCTGGAAACAAGACTGCTTGGTGGACCTAGGGATTCGAAAACCCGTTTTGCGCGGCGCGTTCTGGACCTGGAACGAATCGAGAAGTGGCGCGAAGCCCGGAAACCTGATAGAATGGGCACGAGTCTCGTCTCCTGCCCTATCGGCCTTTGGGAGAGGAAGTCGTGAGCCAAGAACTGACACATTTCGTTCGCGCGGCGCTCGAAAAGGGCGCGGGTCGCGAGCAGATTCGGGCCGCCTTGATGCAATCGGGTTGGCCCACCGACGAGATCGACGACGCGCTCTCCAGATACGCCGAGGTCGACTTCCAAGTTCCTGTTCCGGTTCGGCGGACTTCGGGATCAGCTGGCGAGGCGTTTCTCTACCTCGTGACGTTCTTCCTGCTTTATACGTGGGTGATCTCTCTCGGCAACCTCCTGGCCGGGTTGGTCGACCGCCTGATTCCGGATTTGCACAACGAATTCAAAATGTACGCGAGCGGCGATCATTCGATGCGTTGGCTGGTCGCCTCCATCGTGGTGTCGTTCCCCGCGTGGTATCTCCTGACTTCATCCCACCTGAGGAGCTACGCCCACGACCCGGAGCGCCGCGCGTCGCCCGTGCGAAGGTGGCTGACCTATCTAACGCTATTCGTGGCGGCGACCGTGTTGGTCGTGACGTTGATCGTTCTCGTCGCCGGGTCCCTCGGTGGCGACTACTTCCTGAGGACGGCGCTCAAATCGGCCATTGTGCTCGCCCTTGCGGGAGGGGTGTTCTTCTTCTACCGATGGGAGCTGCGGATGGGGGACAAGCAACAAGGCGGCGGGAGATGAAACCCGCTGCCCCCGGCGCGATCAGGCTGCTCGGGTGGCTCGCAATCCTCGCGGTTGTTTCTGCGATCGTACTGGCGTTTCTCGAGATTGGAAGTCCGGCCGACGCCCGAAGGGATCGTTCCGACGCGATTCGAGTTGAACGACTCTGGAGCATAGCGTCCGCGGTTCGCTCCTACTTCGAGGAGCACAAGAAGCTCCCCGCGGATTTGGCTGAACTCACAAAGAAGGACTATTGGAGCCGCGCAAACGAAGAAGACCCCGTCACGAAGAAGCCCTTTGAGTATCGCATCGTCGATGAAACGCAGTTCGAACTCTGCGCCACGTTTGAAATGGACTGGACCCTCGAGCGGGCGCGCAAGAAGGCGCTGTTGTACTGGGAACCACTGCCGTTCGCCGAACACAAGAAGGGGCGGCAGTGCTTCACGCTGAGCGCAAAGAAAGCGGATTGAAGTCGGGTTGAGAGTGGCTTATTCCCCGAAGCGCGCTTCCCTTTCGAGCGATTCTTGGTGGTCAGGGTGCGCGATGTCGATCAAGGCCCGGGCTCTCTGGCGGAGGTTCTTCCCATAAAGGTTGGCCGCGCCATACTCCGTCACGACCCAATGGACGTTCGCGCGAGTCGTCACCACCCCTGCGCCCGGCTTCAGCCTCGCCACGATCCTTGACTCGCCCCGGCGCGTGATCGAGGGCAGGGCGATGATCGGCTTACCGCCCTCCGAAACCGATGCGCCCCGGATGAAGTCCATCTGGCCCCCGACTCCTGAATAAATCCGGTCACCAATCGAGTCGGCGCAGACCTGCCCGGTTAGGTCCACTTCGATCGCGCTGTTGATCGCGGTCACCTTGGGGTTACGGCGAATCACGCTCACGTCGTTGACATACCCCACATCGAGCAGCGCCACCTGCGGGTTGTCGTCGACGAAATCGTATAGCCGCCGCGAACCCAGCACGAACGAAGCGGTCAGCTTCCCCGGATGGACGCGCTTCATTCGACCTGTGACGACGCCGCGTTCCACCAAGTCCACAACTCCATCCGAGAACATCTCCGAATGAACTCCGAGGTCCTTGTGCGACGTGAGCGAAGCCAACACCGCATCGGGGATGTCGCCGATTCCCATCTGGAGCGTGGCGCCGTCCTCGATGAGTTCGGCGCAGTGGCGGCCGATGGCTTCGGCAACCTGGCCCGGGGTTCCGGGATTGTGCTCAGGCAGGGGTTCGTCGGATTCTACGACGGCGTTGAGGTTGGAAAGGTGAATGAGTCCGTCCCCATGAGTCCGCGGCATGAAGCGGTTGACCTGAGCGATTACGAACTTGGCCGCTATAACCGCCGCACGGCAAGCTTCCACCGACACGCCGAGCGAGCAGAAGCCGTGTTTGTCCGGTGGAGAAACCTGAATGAGGGCCGCGTCAAGCGGCAGAATCCCGTTGCGAAACAGCGCCGGGACCTCGCTCAAGAACACGGGCACGAAGTCGGCTCGTCCCTCGTTGACGGCATCGCGCACGTTGGGCGCGACGAAGAGGGCATTGACCCGAAACCTTCCTTGCATATTGGGTTCCGCATAGGGTGCGGGCCCTTCGGTGTGAAGGTGGACGACTTCAACGTCTCGAAGATCCGTTCGCTGGGAGAGCGCGCGAACGAGAGCCTGAGGGGTCGCCGCCATCCCGTGTACATAGACTCGGCTCCCGGAAGTGATTGAGCTGACGGCTTGCTCGGCGGATAAGTGGGAGGACACTCCTGGATTGTATCTGGTGGGCGCCCAGTTTCAGTCGAGAATGCGCGCGGATCAAGCCTCTTGCGTCGTCGAGGACCGACCCGTCCGCTTACTTCGTTGGCCCGTGTCCCGCCTATTTCTTGCGAAACCGAAGGGCGAGCGCTCCCCATGCGAGACCAATCAGCGATGTCGGTTCCGGCACCGCGCTGAGTTCGACGTTGTCCAGATTGTAACTGACGTCGGTGTTTCCGGCCCCGCCGTTCGTGCGATTATCGAGTTCACCGGCGAAGATGACTGTATGGCTGGTCGATGTGGCGGTGAAGGAAACGCTCGACCGCACATACGTTGCGACCAAGCGCTCGCCAAAGAAGAGAGCGCCCGCATAGGTTTGATCGTCGAGAAATACACCGAAGGAGCGTCCAGTTCCCGACCCGGAGTAGTTGACACGAAGCTTCCAGTCCCAGGCTATTGTGTATGTTTCGCCGATTTGAAGGCCCGAGACGGTCTGGGAAGCGGTGGGATCGAAAGAAGTGCTTCCGTTGCTTTCGAGTCGGCTGCTCTTACCAGGGTTGCCGTTGGTCTCAACCCCACAGTAGTTCTCAAAGATCCACCCTCCCTCAACCTTTGGAGTGCCCGGAACCGAATTGCCGATGCTCAGGGCTTCAAAGTCCCCGTTCAAGACGAGGTTCTGGGCGGATACCGAGGCGAAGAGCACCCCGATTGCTGCGAGAACAAAGGAACGACTGACCATCACGAATCCTCCGAAACGGCGCGATGCGCGCACGTACATCTTTGTTGACTCTGAAGGGCAAGATCGTGACCAAAAGCGTTCGATGGGATCTCAATTCCCGCAAAGATAGTTGAGTGCCCTTAGAGCGAGGACTTGCCGATAACCATGTGAAAGGCCAAATTGGGGCATCCGTCTCGGCGTCGCTGACCGGATCGACATTCAAGCGAGTGCAACGTATCCCAGGTACCGGGAAGGGGGCATGCGCCCGACTCGGACCTCCCATAAATTCGTCACTCTTATCCCTGCGTCGCCAATCGCGGGCCCAAATCGTTGGGGCGTCATCCCTAATGGGACGACGCCCCAGAAACGCACCGCTCTTGGGACTCGGACTACGCCTTGCGTCGGCGAATCAGAGCGGCCAAGCCCAGGCCGAGAGTGGCGAGGGTCGCCGGTTCAGGAACGGCCGACGTGAAGCCACCGTAGCTGAAAATCTGGTCGTCGCCGTTATAGCCTAGATTGTACGGTCCCCAATCGCCTTCACGGTCCGCGACGAAGCGCTTGGCCGAGGTATCGAGCGAGGTCGACGTGTAAGAGAACCCTCCGACGGTCTCGCCCATGCCGACGCCGTTTGGCGCCGATCCCGGCCAAGGGTCTCCCGATGCCCAAGAGAAGGCAACATAAAGTTGGCCCTCAGGAGCGTCGATGTCGGGAGAAGGCGTCCCTTCATAGTAGTCCCAGCCGACATGGCCGCCATCGCCAAACGGGGTTCCCGCAGCGGCCCCTGGAGCGACGTTCATGTACACCACGACCCACCAGATCGGCAGAGGCTCCGCAGAATTGGTGAGGGAGTAGTTGTACGTGTACGTTCCGTTGCCGTTGTCGACGATGGTCTCCATCAGGTTCAGAACGCCTGAAGCGCTCGAGACCCATGCAACCTGTGCCGACGAAATCGCTGCCATCGCCATCAGAGGCAGCACAATGAACTTCTTCATATTCGAATTGCTCCTTTTGCTATTACGTGACTCAAGTCACGCAGCAGAAATACGAAACTATACTACTTTACAGGAACTTCCATTCCAACGGGAATTTTGGGGAGGGAAACCAGTATTTTTGTCAGTGGAAAGACGGCGCGAGGGCCCGTGCCGCGAAATCCAACCCCGAGAGGCTCGAAGGTCAGTCCCCGGCCCCCAGCTGCTCCCACCGAGCCCATGCGCCACCTGAGATTCGGCTACTTGCCCTTCGCTGCAGATTGAGCTTCCACGAACGGCTTGATGTAGGCCTGCGCCTTCTCCCGACTGAGAATATCGGGCGCGGCGAACTCGGGCAGTCTCTTCTTGGCCCGAAGGATCGCCATCTTTCGTCGGGACTCGCTCGCGTACCTATGGGCCTTTGCGAGCACCCGGGCACACTCCTGAGGCGCATGGAAGCCCATTCCGTTGTTGGCGGCCACGTAGTCCCAGTACATCTGCCCCAGACTGACCAGTTTTCGCGCCTCCTCAAGTTCCCCATCAGCCATTCCGTTTCGCCAGGCGTCCCCGATCTCCAGATGAGCCAGCGTGATCTCGCTCTCCGCCGCCTCGAGGAGTTCCTTGTTCTTGTCCTGGATCGAGATCACGCGGGTCTTGATCTCGTTTTCCGACCATTTGTGGCACACCTGGCACGAGTTCTGGAGGTTTTCGAGCGGGCTCCGAATCTGGTGATCGGTGTACTTGATGCCGCCTTCCGAGACGTAGGGCATGTGACAGTCCGCGCAGCTCACGCCTCGGAACGCGTGGATTCCTTGCATATACACCTCGTAGTCGGGGTGCTGCATCTTGATCATCTTCGCGCCCGAGATCGCATGAGTCCAATCGACGTGGCCGGTTCGTTCGTAGTACTCTTCCATGCCCTCGATGGTCATTCCGTCGTCCCAAGGGAACGTCAAATACTTCTCCTTCTCGCCTTTGAAGTAATACTCCACGTGGCACTGGGCGCATACGAGCGAGCGCATTTCCTGGTGGCTGACCTTTGTGATGTCTTTCCCCTGACGCTCAAAAGCCTCCTTCAAGGCCGGGCGGCTGATCCTTAGCTGCATGGTCTTGTTGTCGTGGCAATCGGCGCACCCGATCGGGTTCTTGACTTCATCCTTGAAGTCGTGGAAGTTCGAGGCGTAAAACTCTCCGATCCCCACCTTGTCCATCAGCCGCGGCACGTCCGGGCTCTTGCAGGTCCAACAAGTGGCGGGCGTCTTTTCGTTGACGCGCTTGGTCATCGTGACGTCCTCGACCGCGTAGTAGTGGCCTCGCGCTTGGTTGTACTCCTTGGCAAACGCGTAGCCAGCCCACATAATCACAAGCCGAGGGGTCGATTCGAGATAGTCCCGAAAGCCCGAACCTCCGTACTTCGTCTTGGAGTTCATTTGCTTGGTGGCCTCCCACGACTGGTACTCACGCGGAAAGCTCGCGCCCCACACCGAGTTGTCGGCCTCCCAGTCAGGGATGTCCTTCATAAACTGGAGCCGTGCGGGAATCGACTCCATGCGCCGTTCGCCGATCGAGGCTGCGAGAAGCCCGAGCGCGACCACGCCCAGCGCGGAGCCTCCAAATACAAGCCAGCCCCAAGCGGATGATCGCCGGGTGGGAGCGTCGTGTGAGGTCGGTTTGTCGTTCATTTGTTGTCTCTCAAGAAGGAGGGCGAAACGGGCGGCAACGGAGGGACTGCTGCGTTCGGAGTCGAGTTCAGGCTGCTGATTCGGCCGTGCGGCACCTCGCGGTGGCACTCGATGCAGGGCCGAGTGGAGCCGCTATGCACGTCGGCCGCGATGGTTTGGATCGTCGTCGTGTGGCATCGAATGCAGTTCTCTTGAATCACTGTCTTCGAGGCCTCGCGCGCCCGGATGACTTGGGGTTCGAGCCGAAACGTGAACATGAAGGAATGGCGCCCCCCATCCATCGCTTTGAACCAGTACTTCCGGACCACGTTGTCATGGGGCACATGGCAGTCATTGCAGGTGGCAACCCGGCCGTGGCTGGAGTGCTGCCAAGTCGCGTATTGGGGCGTCATGATGTGGCAGTTGATGCACGCCTTGGGGTCGTCAGAAAGGTAGCTCAGTCCGTTGGAGGTGTAGCCGACCCAGCCGGCCGCCGCCGTGAAAGCTCCCAAGCTCGCCATCCCGGCCAAGCGCAGCTTCGGCGGCATGAAACCAAGGCCCAAGATCGAGCGCAATCGCATCATCACCTCTAGGGTGAGAATGTACCTCCCCGGACGCCATGATGGGAGTCATATCGCCCCCCTTCTCGGCTCGCGGCAAATCGATTCCGGCTTGGCCGCGCAACCAACTTGGGCGTACGCAAATCTCAGGCCCCCAGCGCCGACATCACTCTTTGCTCGAACGAATCGGACCCTCCAGCGTGACCTCCGCGCTCTGTCCTGGAGCGAGCGTGACGGGCTGAATCGAGGGGTTGACTGGCGTTACCTCCACCCGGCCCTCGGTCACTCGAACGGTCGCAACCCCAGTCTGCTTGTGAAAGCGCACCGTGAACTTGGTTCCCCTTACGCCGCAGGTAGCCGTAGGGGTCTTGACATCGAAGCTCGACGGGCGTTCCACCGAGCGGTTTACCGAAGCGGAAATCTCACCGCCTCGGATCCAAAGGCGCGTCTGGACAGCCGCGCCGGCATCGATGAAGCAGAGGACCTTCATGTCCGTCAGTTCGGATACGTCAACGACGGTACCGTCTTCAAAGCGGAGTTTCACGCTTGAATCCATGCCGGTCACGATCCGATCCCACCGATTGATGCGGTCGCCGGGCTTCAACTCATAGGCCCGCGAATCGTCACCCCCAGGCGAAAGCTCGACCTCTCCGACAACGGCCAGCACCTCCACCCTGCCGGGACGCGCCTCTGCCTTGACCTCGGATTTCGTTTCCTCGTAGATGTAAGTCAGGCTGAACCCGGAAAGGGTCTGTACGACGCCCGTATGGCCGCTTATCGAGAAGCTACGGTAGTTCTTGCCCCCCTCTGACCACTTTCGAACTAAGCTGTTTGCGGCGAACGAGGTCTCAATCGAAACCTCGACGCTCAGTGAGTGGTTGCCCGCCGTGGGCCAGGGGCCGGGATCGCCCTTCCCCACCGTCTTGGGGCTGCCGATGAGATTGACGCCCACGTTGAGGTTGTACACCGTCGACTTCAGGTTCCATGAGGCGTCGAGTCGCGCGCTGGCCGAAAACGTCTGCTGATCGTTCTCCACTCGGTCGGGGATCGAAATCGACAGCTTCCCAGTCGAAGTGAACGAAGGCTGGCTCGTGTTGATGTCCATCGACTTCAGCCCGCCTTCGACCCGCGAGGTTTCAGGCTGTCCGCCCGCGACATGTTTGGTGACCTCCGTACGGACTAGCTTGTAGTGCGTTTGGGCACTCGCTAAGGGCGAAAGCGCCACAATTAGAAGCGCGGCGACCCATAGGAAGCTCATCCGCAGGATCGAACCGCAGGAAACGTTGAGGTTGGCCATGATTTCACCACTCAGGGTCGATGCACGCATCCTGTCGCCACGACATTACCGCCGATCGGATACGCCGCACCGTTGGAGAAACCTTATCATATTTCCGCCAAAAAGCAAAGAGGGGCTACTCGTCGTCGGCCGTGTCCGGGACCGGTCCGCAGAGGCTCTTGCTGTACATCCCCGATCGGTCGAAACAGCAAGGACGGCGCTTCCCGCTCGCGAGCATGTCGCAGGCGCTCTCGGCCCGTTTTCGACGCGTCTCCTCCCTTTTGGCCGATTCGACCCAATGCGCCCAATCTCTTCGGGCGAGCGCAGTCAGGCTATGCCAGGTCTTCTGAACCTCGGGCGTCGATCCCGCCAGAGCCCTCACAAGGTCCTCAGGCACCTCTGGCTCCGGCTCTCGCAGCGAGGGCGCCAACTCGACCGACACAGCCTGCCCGACCTCGATTCCTGCCTCCGCTCGCAAGTCTGGCAGTACCTTGAGCCAGTGGCCCCCGTTTCCGTTCGGTCGGAGCGTCGCCTGAAACTCGTGCCCATCGAGCGCGCCGTCCACCGACACCAGCCCCCGCGACGGCAGCTTCTGACTCGCTTCGTCGGGAAGGTTGAGAAAGGTCCATGTGGCCCCATGATCCTTGCCACCCGGACGGAACAGGGTCGCTTGGAATCGGATGCGAACGCTCGAATCAGCCATTCCGAGTTCATTGTGCCATAAGCCCACCGGCGACGAGGGCAACTTGTGGCGCAGCATCGGGGCAAGCATTTCCGCTTAGTCTCCCAAGCAAGCCGCAGGAACTTGCTCCTATATCAAGCGCCAACATGTGGGAAAATGACTGCTATGAGGAATTCTGCCTGGGCTCGTTCGTCTGTCCGGCCCGTTGTGTTCGTTTGTTTCGCAGGTGCGGCAGCCTTGGGGATCGCTGCGGCGCTTTCGGGGGGTGAACCCGAAGAAGGGCAACGGGAGCGGACCGGCGGCGCGGGGCAATTGGGGCAGCTCAGTCTCCACCTAGCGCCCTCTGTATATTGGCCGCTGGCTATGGGGAACAAGTGGACCTACGGCACTTCGTATCCTGAGACCGACAGTACGACCGAACTTGTGGTCAAGCGGTTCGCTTTGGGTCGGGCGGGCGGCGGCGCTACGGCGACTTTGGACACCGAGAGTTTCCGGTCGAAGATCGTTAATCAACGGGGCGGCGGCTTCAAGGTAGAAAAGTCGCCTAGCTGGGACCCGTGGACCGAGCCCATCGTGGTAAAGGTCGACGATACAGGGATCTATTGGATCTCGGACCAGCACGGAACCTTCAATCCTCCCGTGCCGATCTTCAAATCCGGCACGAAGCACGGCGACGAGTGGAAGTGGGCCGGGACGGTCCAGGGCCAAGGTTACTCGCACGCCGCCAGTGCGACCGTGTTAGCGTCCTCGGTGAAGGTGAAGACCCCCATGCTCGAAGTCAAGGAGCATGACGCTCTCAAAGTCATGATGATTCTGGAGATAGTGATTAACGGAGAGAAGTCGATCGACGCTCAGACTTGCTCGTTCGTTCCTCGAATCGGGCCAGTGACTTTTGGCTATTCGAGGCAAGAAAAGGGTTCTTACAACACGACTTTGGGTGGCGGAACGCTGATCGAGTACAGCGTTCGCTAGCTGAGGGGTGAGGGAAACCACGAGCTGGGTTCACTTCTCGATAAGGGCCAGCACGGCTTCTTGCAGGTCCTATTCGTGCATCCACAACGAATGAGTGGAGACTTTGCCAGTCTCCGCATCGATGACCACTAGGATGGGCTCCGACACTTTGTCGGGGACTTGCGGTCTGCGCCCGATGAGGGCAGGCAGTTTGGGATCGGGCAGGATGTCCTGCACCTCGCCGATGCCAGTGTCTGTTTCCCAAACTACCTGCCCCTCAGATCCCAATCGAGCCGCAACGATCGAACTCTTCCGGTAGGGCTTTGTATGATGCAGTTCGAGCCAACCCTTGCCGACTAACTCCAGCAATTCTGCATCGCGTCCCGAGCGCACTAAGCCGCCGCCGAAGAACCCCTCTGAACCCTTGGAATCGAGTTTTCGAAAGGTTGGGCCTGAGGGTCCTTTGGACAACGACCAGACGTAGATGCGCCTCGGTTGGTTTGAGAGCGAGTAGTTCCCAGCGGCAGGCGCCCGGTCCCCCTGACGGCATTCGCTCTCCACTTGATCTTGGGTGAGGATGCCCAGCCAGCGGTTGCCACCTACAACGCCGCCCGAGGCCATGTAACGAATAGTGGCATCCTCATCGGTCGCGAAGTCGGCCAACGTCCTTTGCTTTTTGGGCGGGACGAGGGACGGATCGCCTTGGAGCACATCGGGACCGATGACTTCACCGGAAACGAGGTTGACCCTCATGGTCTCGGGTGTATCGACCCACACAAAGTCTCCCTCGATGGCGGCCAACTTGCACATCCCGAGTGCGGACTGCGACCGTCCTTTTGCAAGTTCGATGTAACGGCTATCGCCGCTTTCCGCGTCGTGAAGCAATATCCCCAGGGAAAACAGGTCGTTCGCGTGATCGCGGTTGAGCGACGGAATGTAAGGCTCGAGGCGAGTCATCATCGTGACGATCGTCGTGCCCGATCTTAGAGAGGCACCTGACGGTCCACCCGTTGTCCTTATCTGAAGAACATGCTTCTGAAGCAACGCAAAGGCGATGAGGCCCAAGGCTCCCATTACGACGATCCCAAGGACTACGAAGCTCATAGTGCGAATCCTTCGATAGAAACTCAGCCGGGGATCCCCGGGTAAGCCGCGGTTTGGGGGCTGCCGCAACTGGGGGGGTGGCGGTGGAGCGGCGGGCCAACTGGCTCCCTGGTGAATCGTCACCCAACCATTTTCATCAAGCGTTCCTGCGCAGTTGGGCGCCTGCTGCCGGATCGTTTCCTCTACAATGCGTTGGATGATTTCCTCTTTTCTCGGCGCGGCCCAAGGGAAGCGCTCCTCCCACTCCGCCGAGGTACCGACCGAAATGAGAGCGACGACTCTCCCGGTACCAAGCTCCCACCAGAAACAAAGCTCACCCTCGGAGTCACTGTAGGTCACCGATCCGGACCTCCCATTCTGCTCGAACCGAACCTCCCAGTCGCGGTGTGTCATGGTCTCTACCTTCGAAATGCCAGCACCAAGTCCCGTGTTACTCTTGATTCCCCAACGTCCCAGAACGTCTCGCCGGCGACAAACTCCATGCTAACGCTGACCCGGCGCCGAATACAAGCTTCTCCTGAGAAAGCCATCAACGCAGACTTTTTTCCCTGTTTGTTCCGCGCTTACATCGTCCGTCCCGTTCCGGAAGTGTCCCAAAGTCGAACCGGGCGACTCCGAAAAGGCTCAATTGGGTTGTTCGAGGATCCAGACAACGAAACGCCCCTCACTTCGTCCCCACCTCAATGAACGATGCGTCGCACCGGTTAAGAAGCGACTGCACCCGTCCCGGGACCCAGTTCCCTCGCTCCGGCCATAATCCTGAAGTGGCTAAGCTCGCGATCCAATCGATCGAAGCGCGGAAGTCGCTCCTTTCCGACCTTGACTCCGTCCGCAAGCTATTTCTCGAATACGAAGCCGAGCTTGGGGTCGATCTCTGCTTCCAGGGCTTTGAGGAAGAGCTAAGTTCCTTGCCCGGTAAGTACGCGGAGCCCCGCGGCGCGATTCTGCTGGCGCTGGAAGGCGAAGAGCCAGCGGGGGTCGTGGCGCTCCGGCCCTTGGGCGAGACGGAGTGCGAGATGAAGAGGCTCTATGTCCGCCCCGCGTTTCGGGGATCAGGCGCGGGACGCCTGCTCGCGGGGGCTATCGTCGAGTCGGCGAAGGCAAAGGGCTATGGGGCGATGGTGCTCGATACGCTGGAGAGACTCCAGCCAGCGATTCGACTCTACGAGAGCCTTGGATTTCGGCGGTGCGAGCCGTACTACTCCAACCCCGAACCGGACGTGGTATTCATGCGGCTCGAACTCGGCGCTACTTGAAGAAGCTGAACTCTTCGAGAGTTTTCTTGACGCGCTGCAGGAACCGCCCCGCCAAGAGTCCGTCGATGATTCGGTGGTCGTAGGTCAAGACCAGGTACATCATCGACCGGATCGCGATCATGTCGTCCACGATCACGGGGACCTTCTGAATGCCGTAGGTCCCGGCGATTGCGGCCTGCGGCGCGTTGATCATCGGCGTTCCGAACAAAGCCCCGTAGCTGCCGGGATTGGTCAGGGTGAACGTGCCGCCCTGGACATCTTCCACCTGGAGTTGGTTGTTGCGAGCCTTTTCGGCGATCTCGTCGAGAGCCTTGGCGATTTCCACCAAAGAAAGCGCGTGGCAATCGCGAATGACCGGCACAATGAGCCCCTCGTCGCCCTTGCTCCCCAAAGCCACCGCAACGCCCATGTGAACCGCCGAGTTCTTCACAAGCTGGTCGCCTTGAAGGCTCGCGTTGAGCATCGGAAACTCGGTTATCGCCTCGCAGAGCGCCCGGAGAAAGAACGGCGTGTAGGTGAGTTTGACACCGTATTGAGCCTGGAACGAGTCTTTGTTGGCCGTGCGGAAGTTCACGAGGGGAGTCACGTCGACTTGGATCACCGTGCTGACCGTGGGCACCGCGTTGGCTCGCATCATGGCTTCGGCGATCATTTTCCTCATGCCGACGAGCGGCACGATCTCTTGGCCCGGACCCGCCTTGAGGTCGGCGGGCGCCTTGTCCAGCCCAAGCGGAGCAGCCGGTCGAACTGCCGCCTTCCGGCCCGACGCGAGATAGTCTTCCAGGTCCTTCTTGGTGACGCGGCCGCTTGCGCCACGGCCCCGAATGCCCGCGAGTTCCGATTCGGTGACCCCTTCCGCCTTGGCGATCGAGCGCACCACCGGCGAATACCACTTGCGCTGCCCTTCCCTTTCCGAGGTGGGCTCAGGTTGCTGGAGCTGCGGCGGCGTTACCTCGGGCGCTGAGGCCGGTTGGGGCGCTGCCTGCTCTGGCTCGGCTTTCGGTTCGGCCTTGGCCGACGCCTGTCCGTTGCCCTCCTCGATGATCCCCATCGGAGCGAACACTTGCACCGACCCCCCTTCGGGCACGATGATCTTCGAGAGCACGCCCGTGGCGGGCGCTGGAAGCTCGGTGTTGACCTTGTCGGTCATGATCTCGACGACCGGCTCGTCCTCCTTCACCTGGTCGCCCTCTTTCTTGAGCCATCGGGTGACGGTTGCTTCATGCACGGACTCGCCCAGTTCGGGCATGAGGATCTCGACAGACATAGGGCTATTCTAGCCTGTCGCAGATTTGCGTTGCAGCCGCCCGACGCGCACTCCTAGGGAGTCGCCCGGATTGTTCTTGGCACCGATCGCTGACGACGCCAGACGCCCCGCAGACGTAAAGGATGTGTTGAAAAGGAAGAAGCCGACGGGAGGTATAGCCAAGCGACCCTCACACGTGCGAGGCATTTCGCCTACGCTGATTGACGCAGCGCTATCATTTCTGGTCGCTCTCTTGGTGCTCGTGGGGACAGTGATGGCTCTCGGTGTTATCCTAACGACTCGGTTCCGGTAGGGTCCCCATGGTTGCTGGGCATCTCAAGGGCGATCCCGCAAACGGGACGCGCTTGCGACCCGCCCGATGCGGAACGTAGGCTCGTGGATCAGGGCGCTTAGGTCCTCGCGGTAGGGGAGTTGAAGGCTCGCATCGTGCTCGTAAGCCCAGTTCACGGCTAGTTCCAGGGCTCGTCTAGCATAGAAGCAGGCCGCCCTGGGGTCCGAGCACGCTGTTTCCTCCGCACGTTGGGCGGATTCGAAGATCTCCGGAAACTCGGACTCGAGGAAAGTGAACTGCGAACTCATCTTTGAACAACTTCCAACATGCTAGCGAATATAGAGGGAATTAGCTATCGTCCCCGTTGACCGGGTGCTCGGATTCAGCTTGGGTCTCTTCCTCTTCGTTCTCGTCGGATTCGAAGAATCGATCTTGCCGCTTGAGCCTCTCTGCCGAATCGAGAAGGTGCTGGCGCGCCCAATGTCCCTTTTCGGTAAGCAGAGATAGATCGATGTCTCGAACGGCCTGGAGAAGCTTCTTTTCAACCCGCCAGTTCGAGAGATTCTTGTCGTCCATGTGAGAGCCGACAATGTGGTTGAGGTACTTCGCCAGTTGGTGCTTGTCGTCCGGAAGATTGTCGAACCAAGCATCCTTCTCTTTCTCAGCAACGTAGATCCAAGCGTGAATTGACTTCTCCGGATCTGGATGGCTCCACACCCCGCCTGATCGAACCTCTCCTGTCATCCTTTCTCCGAGATCCTGAATCAAACCAGTCAGGTCTTCCCTCTGTGCCCAATGGCCCCACCCGTCTTTCCTTTGCCTCTCTCCCTCCATGCCGACCACAAGGCTTGGAGCGACCATCGCCGCCGAATCGCGAATGGCTTGATTCAGAAGCTCGATCCTCTGCTTTGGGTCCCTGGTTGCTTCCAACATCGCTGTGCAACAAAAGCTGACAGCGAAGCTCCATTCGTGCTGCTCGAATTGAAGGAGAGACGTCTCCTCATGACCGTGAGCGTCCCCCCACATGAAGAGCGCTGACATCAGCTTCAATCGTTGCAGCCGCGAGAGTTCGGTCGCCCGTGCGCAGATCGCAGTGACCCACCGATCCCTCAGATCTCGATCGTCCCACTGCTTCAGCCATGATCTCAAGCTCTTCTTCGAATCAAGGAGCGATCTGAAAGCCATCCAGTCGGCTTCCTTGATCTTCGCTCGAGCATCGCAAAAACCGAAGTAAACAGGTCTCCAATAGTCGGTCTCAAAGCGGCAGGCTGCATGCGCTGCTGATTCGGAAGTGCTGGCACTGGAAAACGAATCGAGCGCTTCTTTCGCCAATGCCTTGGTGGGCTCGGGTAGATCGTCTATTGCCTTCTGACGACGATCCGCAACCATCTGCGGCCACTCCTCGTCATGGACCATTCTCGCCACTCGTCCTCCAGGGGCGGGAGCTTGCTCGTCACGCAGGACCGCATACACAGCGGGCGCATACTGCCGAAGAAACTCAAGTGCCAAGAAATCTGCAGGGTCGATGTTCCGAAAACTGTCAACAATGACTCCAGGCAAGAGCGACCGAACCGTCGAGACGAACCGCTTCACATGCCGAACGGTTTGAAGGCCCGGAAGGAGCACCTCGTCGAAGACTATGGAGAGTCGCTCCATATCCTGTTTGGGAAGACCTTCGTGCAAGCCAAGCTCACTGAGGGCATCGTCCAGCAGTTTGGCTCGCTGTTTCGTTGTCGCTTCCGGCAGGTCAAAAACCTGGTTGACAATCTTCTCGAGAAAGGCTTGCGGGTTATTCACCGATCCCTCCAGCGCGTGGAAGACCTGTTCGCGGTCAAACAAGAGCAGGTATCGAACATTCGGAAAGTCCGCGCAAGCCTTAATGAGCTGGAAAGTCGTTCGAACTTCGTCAAGGTCGAGTCGATCAATGTCGTCAATTACGACGACGATGGGCTTCTTGAGCTTTGAGAGGTCCTCGGAAATGCTCTGACGCATCTCTCGGAGCGTTGGCTCTGTCGACCTTGCCTGAAGCCCATCCGCGGCAAGATCGAGCGCTGAAGAAATCGATGTCGCGGCCTCTCCTGCTGCTGACGCTCCTGGGACAATCGCACCAGCGGCCTTGGCCCCGACTGCCAGAACTCCCACAATCTTAGAACCATAGCGATAGAAGCGCGACCTCGCCAGCTGCGCTTGCTTCTTGTCACCGCTCGGCAAAACTGCCTGACCGAGTACGGCAAAGAACTCGGCGGCAAGCGACTCTTTTGTCGTTACCATCCAAGGCTCGAAGTGAACGATGGACGCCGCTGAGGCGATTCGCTCGACCACCATGGTGGCAACGGAGGACTTGCCTGTTCCCCAGGCTCCGGTCAAGCCGATGACAGTAGCTCTGTTCAGATTGGGTGCAAGAAGGGCGTCAGCAAGCAACTTCGCGAACGGACCTCGGTCAAGGCGGTCTTCCGCTGCCGTACCGATCGGCGCATCAGTGCTGTATAAACTACTCATCGTCCAGATAACTTGCTGGGTTGACTTGCTGCCGGCAACGGTTCATTCCCAATCATCCAACAGTGTCAAAGGCTTTTATCGTCTCCTGCGAAACCGGAACCTCCCAAATCCCGTTCGGCCAGAGTTTTTCGATGTAGGGAATCCGTTCCGACATGACTTTGCGGATATCGTCGGAGTCCTCCGTGCCAAGGGCAGTCTTGATTCCTTGGGCGTACTTCTTCGAAGCCGCCTCGGTGAGAAACCGAGGCTCTCGCTTCATGTACAGGACTGACCATGGCCTCCACTGAATCGTGTCGCTCCAGCCCGATGGGATTCTCAGCTCACCTGCGACATACAGGAAGAGATCGGCCTCAATGAACTCCTCAAACGAGAGTGCTGAGCCGATGCCCTCCGGCCCGTATCGCTCGGCCAGAACGTCCGCGTGATAGCTCAAGCGGTGGTTCAGCTTAGCGTGGTGGCCAAAAAGCTCGATGTAGACGGAAAACTCGTCGAAATACACGCTGCCCTTGTTCGTCTTCGCTCGATGCTGCTCCCAATAGAAAGTTCGACCTAGGAGTTCGTCAATGAGCTTCCACCTTTCTTCCTTCAGAAGGCAACCGACCCATACCGTAAAGAACTCGTGGCCAATAAGGCGCCAGAAGTCGAACCAGGCTTTGTAGATAGTGCCGATGGGAGAACCGGGCTTCGTGTCGTACTCTTCCAGGAGCTTCTCGAACCCCCGCGTCAAAGCATCGGCAGCTTCGGAATCGTCGGCAAGCGCGACTGCCTCGCACACTCTGCTCCATGAACGCGACAATGCGCCCGAATTGTCGACCGACAGCTTCAGGGCTTCAACTTGAGCGGGAACGCTCGCATTAGACGGTGCTTCGGACCGTAAGTCCGGCTCGAGGGCGTGTAGTTCTGCGAGTAGCGAAGCCCAAAACTCGCGGATCCGAGCCTTTCGAGCCGGCACCTGACTCTCTATCGCCTCAATGGCGATGTCCGCGGGAGTCCTTTTCGGAACGATTGGCTGGCGTTTCGTAATTGCCTCGACTCCTGCGGCAAGGCGACTGATGAGCCCCTTCTTATCTTCAGACCTGTCCTTCTCGCCTTCTTTGGCAGTATAAGGAATGGCCCTGCGCTTCTCAAGGTCGAATGGCAGCTTCTCGACGGGGCCGAACTCTGTGTTCACGACGAGAATGATCCGATCCCATCCCAATCGGGCGACCGCATAGCCGAGTTCATAAACCACGTTCGGATTTGGCGCCGGTGTATCCTCGGGCCCGACGTAGCACAGGGAGACGTCTGCCACAAAAGCTTGGCACGAATCGATCTTTTCCATGATCGCCTGCGGGATCGAAGGGGCGCCGGGCAGGCCTTGGGTGTCTTGGTCGAGCCGTGGTGACTCTTCAATCTCGGGGTTGTTCGCGATCTGCTTGCATGCCTTATCGAGCGCGTCTTGAATGAAGCCGCGATTGGTTGCATTTGGCAAGTCGGACTGCCAAGAGTAGAAGACCTTATACTCAGGCACTCACTAACCCTATGGCATGGATTTGGTGGGTGACCAGAAGCAATTGATGGCGAATCGAACTGTCCTCGTTCATTTAGACGACACTATACCAGATGCATCCGACACTACAGCACATATAGCTACCGTTCACAATTGGACCGAAGAGTATCCGTGCGTGTGAACCCGCAGGTTGCCCGGCCAGGTACATCCCTAGACCAGTCGGCTCCGGTCGTCGCCGATGCTGCGCCCGAACACAAAAGCCGTTCCATCGTCGCTGAATTGAAGTTTACTAATCGGTTTGCCGCTCGAATGGGAGGTCGGTTGAAGGTCCCATTGAGTTTCTTCGGGGAGTGAAGGCAGATGGGTGGCTTCCCGCCCTCCCAGGCCCACGTCAAGCTGCCGACTCCCCGTCTTCGAACTGCACCCGACTCACGGGTTCGGCGCTCGCGAAATCCCAATTGTCGCAGTCCAACCTGCGGCAGTAGATCATCCGTTGCTGCGTGCCGTCCGCCGCTTCGACGTCCGCCATTTTCGCGAACCTGCAATCCAGACACAGTTCGGGCTCTAGTAAGCGAACGATTTTGAGTTGTCGGCGTGCCATCCGTTGCTCCCGTCGCCCCATCCGGCCTTGTCGCGCCCCTTCCTTGGAGCGCTCGCCATCGATCGGGCTCACTACAGTTGTGGGTTGCCGGTGCCTCGACCCGCTCGGCACAAATACGGGATTGGAGCGGGAAGTCGGGCCACTACAGGTCGAAGGGGCAGCGATCCCAGGGGGTTCGCACTCTTCCCCACCGCGCGAGCAGCGACTCGTACTCCTCTTGCGAGATGTCGAATGAGCCCATCGACTCCAGATGCGGGTTGGGGATCTGGGCGTCGAACACCTGGAACCCGAATGAGCGGCAGAGGTGAACGGCCTCGACCAGTGCGACCTTGGACGCGTTGGTTTCGGCATGGAACATCGATTCCGCCGAGAAAACGGAGCCGATGGCGAGGCCGAAGAGGCCCCCGACGAGCCGTTCCCCCTGGTAGACCTCGACCGAGTGCGCCCAGCCTTCGATATGCGCTTGCACGTAGGCCCGGATCAGCCCCTCCGTGATCCAGTTGTCGGCCTCTCTCAGACACCCGCGCACCACGTCTTCGAACCTGCGGTCGGCGGCAACCTCGAACGCCCGGCGACGGAGCACCGCTCTGAGAGTCCGCGAGACCCGCGCGCCTTCGATCGGAAAAAGCGCCCTGCGGTCGGGTTTGTACCAGTTCAACTCACCCGCCGCATCGCCCATGACGAACGCTCCGCAGAGATAGCCGTACCGCATTTCCCAGGTCGTGAGTTCGGGCCGCATCTTGACCTAGAAAGAACTGCGCTCCCACAGCATCGCATGGAACAGCGGCGCGATCGAGAGGTCCGCCATACCGGGGTCGGCCTCAAGCGCTGCGGGGGTGGGGATCGGTTCGAGGTACTCCCTCAACAGAAACCCGCTCCGAAGGAACGCGCCGAAGAACCGCTCCAGCGTCCGATGGTGCTGCATCACGGTGATTCCGCGCCACGACTGGACCCCGCCGGGATACTCGAAGTAGCGGTGAACGGGCCAATGGAGCTTCCTCCCCTCGGAGTCCTTCACCCAACCCGAAGAACAGGTGGAGATCGGAGTCACATTGCTCACGACGCATCGTCCCCCCGGCCGCAACACCCTGGCGATCTCGGCAACCGCTTCCTCGAAGCCTTCGATGTCGACGAACGTGACGTAGGAAACGACTTTGTCGAACGCGCCGTTGGAAAACGGAAGGCGCTCGCCGCGAGACCGGGCTAGGCGGCTGAGGCCCTTTTCTTTCGCTGAGGCAAGCAAGGCCCGGACGGGGTCGATACCCACAACGCTTGCCCCGAGTTCGGCGAGCATTTTGCCGAATCGCCCTTCACCGCAGCCGACATCGAGGATCACTACCCTGTTCACGTCGCCACAGAGCCTCAGCATGACCTCGTCGAGCAGGTGCGTTCGGTTTGAGTCGCCCTCGTCGACGAACTTCTGCCAGGCGTCCGCGGACTCGATCCAACCTCCCTCTTTCATGAAGAAGATTTAACCGGATACCGGCTCCAGATCGCTCATAATCTGGGCATGACCGATGCAACTTTTCGAGCCACGATGGAGAGCCCCGGACACAAGCTCCGAGCCGCCTTCGAGGGTTTTCCCGACGCCGGGCTCGACGCTCAACTATCGCCCCAATCGATGACGCCCCGCCAGATCGCGGAGCACCTGTGCGACTGCTACCTCGCCTTTGAGGACGCTCTCCAGGGGAAGAAACACGACTGGGGAGCCTACACGGCCAAGGGCAGCAGTTCCGAGGAGCTTCTCCAAGAGATGATGTCGCTCCGTGGGGCGGCCGTCGAGAAGGCCCTCGCCGCGACCGAGGTGAAGCACAAGCTCGAAGCGCTCGAGTACATCTCCCTGCATGACGAGTACCACATCGGCCAGCTCTGCCTGCTTCGCTTGGAAGCCGATCCGGAGTGGAAGTTCGACAGCATCTATGCCCATCTGATGTAGATTCAAACGGCACCGAGGTATACTCGGCGCTCAAATCACACGGTCGTCGCTCCGCCGCAGGTGGCCCCATGGGCTAAGGCGAGGCTCCAGCGCGACCGGCGGAACAACCTGGAGGAAAACTTGGCGCAACTCAGCATGAAAGAACTGCTGGAGTCGGGTGTGCATTTCGGCCACCAGACCCGGCGGTGGAACCCCAAGATGAAGCGATACATCTATGGGGCTCGCAACGGAATCTATATCGTCGATCTCCATCAGACGATCAAGCTCTTCGAAGACGCGCTCGAATTCGTCAAAAGCATCGTCGAAGACAACGGCACGATCCTTTTCGTCGGAACGAAAAAGCAGGCTCAGTCTGCGGTCAAAGAAGCCGCACAGCGCAGCGGCCAGTACTGGGTCAACGAGCGGTGGCTCGGCGGGATGCTCACGAACTGGAAGACCATTCAGCTTCGCGTCCAGCGGCTGAAGGAGCTCGACCGGATGGAGGAAGACGGCTACTTGGCCCGACTCCCTAAGAAGGAGATGCTCAAGCGGCGGGAAGAGCGAGACAAGCTGAACCGGTATCTCGAAGGCATCCGAGACATGGACCGCATGCCCTCATGCCTTGTCGTCATCGACGTCAACAAAGAGGCGATTGCCATCCACGAGGCTCGAAAGCTCGACATCCCGATCGTCGCCATCGTCGACACGAACTGTGACCCCGACCTCGTCGACTACGTGATCCCAGGGAACGACGACGCCATTCGAGCGATTCGGCTCGTTGCAGGAAAGATCGCTGAGGCCATCCTTGAAGCGAAGGCGATCGACGAAGGACTCACCGAAGGGACCTTGACCCCAGAAGGCGAGGCCGTCGATGAGGCGATCGTGTTCGGTGACGTAGAAGAGGAGTTGCTCCGAGCGTTCTCAGGCGATTCCGGAGGCGCGAGTTCGGCGCAAGCCCAGCCGGCAGGCGAAGTCGCCGTTGCCGAAGCTGCCCCAGAGCCGGCGCCGGCGGAAGCCGCCGAGGAAGAGGCCGGGAGCGATCTGGACGACTTGGACGAGGAAAGTATCTGAATGGAAATCAGTGCAGAGTTAGTAAAGAGGCTCCGCAGCGAAACGGACGCCCCGCTGATGGAGTGTAAGGCCGCGCTTCAGGAAGCGAAGGGCGACTTCGAGCGGGCTAAGGCCATCTTGCGAGAAAAGGGAAAGGCTGCAGCTGCGAAGCGGTCGGACCGGTCGACTTCGGCGGGCCTTGTCGTCGTCGCCTTGTCGGACGACCAGAAGCAGGCAGGGGCGGTGGTTCTCGAAAGTGAAACCGACTTCGTGGCCAAGAACGACGACTTCGTCGCGCTCGCCGAGCAACTGGCCAAGGCGTTTCTTGCGTCGGACCCTGGTTCTGACCCCAACGCGGTTGCCGTCGACGGAAAGACAGCGGGCGCGTGGGTTGAAGAGGCCATCGGAAAGATCCGCGAGAACATCCGGATCGGCGACGCGGTTCGGTTCTCCGCCGACTCGCCCGTTTCGGTATACGTCCACCACGACAAAACGAAGGCAGCTTTGGTTGGGATGAAGGGTGACAACCCGGCGCTTCAGGAAATCGGGCGCAAGATTGCCATCCAATGCGTTGCGTTCCCGCCTGACGTGATCCGACGCGCCGACTTGTCCCAAGAGATGCTCGACCGCGAGATCGAAACCGAAACGCAGCGGGCCCTGAACGAAGGCAAGCCTGAGAACATCGCTCGAAACATCGCTCAAGGCCGAGTCAATAAGGAGTATGTGAAGCGGGTCGTGCTGCTGGAACAGGACTTCTACGCCGACGCGTCGAAAACCGTGAGCACGTACCTTGCCGAACAGGTAAAAGAGGGAGGCTCCGCCGAAGTGGTGGCCTTCCGATACCTCGCCGTCGGCAAGACGTAGGCCAGAATGCAACGACGTCAGGAACTTCGGCGAGTGCTCATCAAACTTTCCGGCGAGGCGCTCGCCGGTGGCGTCGGCTTTGGCTTGGACCCTGACACCCTCAAGTACATCGCCTGCGAAATCGCCGAAGTCCACGCGCTCGGCGTTCAGGTGGCGATCGTCGTTGGCGGGGGCAACTTCGTCCGCGGTGAGGCGTTCGCGGGAAGCGGCTCTGTCGATCGCACAGCCGGCGACCAGATGGGGATGCTCGCGACGATCATCAACGCGCTCGCCCTGCAATCCGCGATTGAGGCGAGCGGGGTCCCCACACGGGTTCAGAGCGCGATCAACGTTTCCGAGGTGTGCGAGCCCTTCATTCGGAGGCGCGCGATGCGGCATCTCGAACGGGGCCGGGTCGTGGTGTTTGCGGCGGGAACAGGAAACCCCTACTTTACGACCGACACTGCGGCGGTCCTTCGGGCGCTCGAAGTCGAGGCGGATTGTCTCCTCAAAGCGACCAAGGTGGACGGAGTCTACAACAAGGACCCCAAGAAGAACTCCGATGCGGTTCGCTTCGAAGAATTAAGCTTCAGCGATGCCATCGACGCTCGTCTGGCTGTGATGGATCAAACGGCGTTCACGATGTGCAGGGAACACAATCTCTCGGTAATCGTATTAGACTTTCATCAGAAGGGTGCCTTGGCGCGCGCTGCGCGAGGCGAAACCGTCGGAACACTGGTAGGAGCGGATTGACATGAGCGTAAACGAGATTCTCAAGGATGCTGACCACCGGATGGATCAGTCGATCGAGTCGATGAAGCACGATTTTCAGAGCATTCGAACAGGACGCGCCAATCCCTTGGTCCTCGAAAGGGTCAAAGTGGACTACTACGGCGTCGAATGCCCGATCAATCAGGTCGCCAACGTGACCGTCCCTGAACCCAGACAGTTGATGGTCACGCCGTTCGAGCGCAACATGCTCGGCCCGATCGAGAAGGCAATTCAAAAGAGCGACCTTGGCATCAATCCCCTCAACGATGGGCAATGCCTGCGACTCAACTTCCCCCAGATGACCGAGGATCGGCGCAAAGAGATGGTAAGGCAAGTCAACGCTCGCGCGGAGCAAGCCTGTGTCGCCATCCGCAACGTCCGCCGCGATGCCATCGAGCACCTCAAGGCCCTTGAGAAGTCGAAGGAACTCAGCGAAGACGAACTCAAGCGCCACGAACATAAAGTCCAGGAAATGACCGACAAGCACATCGCCAACGTCCACGAGCTTCAAAAGCGCAAGGACGAAGAGCTTATGGAGGTCTGAGGCCCTTGGCCCAATCCACCGCTTCCGGCGGCGCGTCCCGGTTCGATTCGGAACCCCTCAGGCTGGCCGCCGAAATGGGGCTGGACCTCGAACGCCTGCCTGCTCATGTGGCGGTCATCATGGACGGCAACGGGCGCTGGGCGCAAAAGCGCGGCCTTGAACGGCTTCTGGGGCATCGCGAGGGCTACCGAGTGTTGCGGCGAGTGTTGCTCGATTGCAGCGAACTAGGCATCGAGTTTCTCACGGTCTACGCGTTCTCGGCTGAGAACTGGAGACGCCCTGAGAGCGAGGTTTCCGGGCTGTTCTCCCTCATCGAACGGGCAGCGAGAGACGAGCTGCGGGTCATGCACCAGAACCGCGTTCGCATTCGCGTTGCCGGCGACCTCCAGGCCCTCCCCAAAGGGCTGCAAGATGCGCTCCGAGAGGGCATCGAGACCACGCGCGAAAACGCAGGGATCACGTTCACGCTGGCGCTGAACTACGGGGGACGCGCAGAGATCGTCGAGGCGATCCGAAAGATCGTCCGGGCCGGAAGTCCGCCCGAGGACGTGACCGAGGAACTCGTCGGCGCGAGCCTCTACAACCCCGACATCCCCGATCCGGACCTCGTCATCCGAACCGCCGGAGAACGCAGGTGGAGCAACTTCCTCCTTTGGCAGGCTGCGTATTCGGAGCTGTTCGTTTGTCCCGAACCCTGGCCCGAATTCTCGACCCGGAGCCTCGTTACCGCGCTCTGTGATTTTCAGAATCGTGAGCGAAAATTTGGCGGGTTGGAACCCAGTTCCGAGTAGCCCGGCACTCACCCTCGCAGAATTGCGGGACGGAACAATCGCTCCCTCATCCGAGTCGAAATGCCTGTACAATCCATTTGGAGGCGACACACGGTGAACTTATCCGCGCGCATTTTGGCGATTCTCTCCTTAGTCTTCGTCGGCGCTCTGTCGATGGCCCAACGCAACATCTTCGAGCCGCCGCCCGAGCGCTCCTACGGGGTCTTCGAACTGGCTTACGGGAAGGTTCGGATGCCGAACGGCAAGTACCGAGACGTGTCCGGGCTGAAGATTCCTTACCAGATCGAGCGCATCTATCCGGGCACGAAAGGCACATCGGGACGAGCGCGCCACCCCGAGGCAGCCACCGCCTATCGGAACGATAACGGCGATCCCACTTACTACGTTTCTGGCTTGGCGATGCCGAGCGCGCTCGACGACGTGACGCTTGCCAGCACCGGCCAAGGTCAGCCGTGGACTCAAGTGACCGTCGGCATCATGAACACGTCGATGGACCGTATCCTCCTGAGGTGGATCGCGTACGATCGCTACGTTTCCGGCCTTGGGGCGGGAGTGAGCGCGTTTTACGATGTGATCGCCGACTGGGGCGGCTTTACGGTCAACCAACTGGGCCAGAATATCTTTCCCAGCACTGGAACCTGGAAAATCACCTTCGACTTTTCGATCGTGGGCATCGTGGTGCCGGATGGAGAATGCTACTTTGCAGCTCAATTCCGTGAGCCTTTCGGAGTGCCGGACGGCCCCTTCCGCAACGACTTCTTCCCCGTTTTCAGCGGCGGTGGCGTGAGCGTGGGAATCAGCGACGACCTGTTCTGGTACGACTGGGACCCCGAACCCAACGGTGTTTATGAGGAGACCGAGGTCGATTACTTCAACGGTCCGCCCAACGAGGCCAACTTCCTGCTGCAGATCGACACTGGGGGCACGACGACCGAGCTCTTCCCCTTCAGCTATACGATCTTCGCCGGACGGTACGTCTCAGGCTCGTTCGTCGACCTATGGTTCAGCGACAACTCCTACCTGGTCGTCGATGCCTTCAACGAAGACGAAAGGCCGTACCCGATCAGCGTCATGTTCGACTCCCAATCGCCGACCGCGACGCCCCTCAGCCTGACCTTCAAGTTGGAGTCTGCGACCATTGCTGACGGGTATGAAGTGGTCATTATGCTGTTCAACTACCAAGACAACAGGTTCGACGTGGTGCAGCGTACCGGCACTTCGAGCATCGACCGCGAGATTTCGGTGACGATCGGGAGCAACCCTGCGAAGTACGTTCATCCGAGTTCGCGGGCCGTTCGCGCTCTCGTGCAATATCGAGAGTCGGCGGTCGAGCTTGCCCAACTCTGGTGGACCAAGATCGACAGGGCCACCTGGCTGATCACGCGGCCCTAACGCCACCTTTCCGTGGTTGAACATCCGGGGGTTGCCGACTTGGCAGCCCCTGGGTGTTTCTTGCTGAAACTACTCGTCGCTCGTTACTTCGATGTTCCAGTAGATCGGCTTGGTCGAAAGTTGCCAGGAGTCCGTGATCTTCTCGGGCGTCAGCCTTTCCATCGCCTTCACAAACCGGCCGATCCGCACGCTGCTCGGCTTCTCTTTGAGGGCCGCCCGCGCCGCTTCCAGAGCCTCCTCATACCGTCCCAAGCGGTCCAGGCACCTCGCCAACGAGAACGCCGCCTGCCAGAAGTGAGGGTCGAGTTCCAACGCTTTGCGAAACTGCTCCGCCCCTTGGGTTTCGTCGCCCAAGTGGCAATGGCAGGTGCCCAGCACGGCGTTTGCAGCCGCGTGGGTCGGGTACTTCGCCACGAGTTCCTTGGCCTCGGCCAGGGCGTCCTCCCACTTCCCCGCTCGTATCAATCGCTCGACATGCTCGATCATTTCGCCTTTTCTAAGATACATGAGAACGGTCCTGAAGGACTCCCCGTTGGCTCGAATCTGGGCTGCGACTGGTATAATTCCATTCCCGCGCGCTCGTAGCTCAGTGGATAGAGCATCAGGTTGCGGACCTGGAGGTCGGAGGTTCGAGTCCTCTCGAGCGCGCCAATTCCCCGCTTGTCCATACCGGACACATGGGTTCCAGATCGTTCCGGACACATAGGTTACACCTTTGTGGCCGACAGGGAGTTGAGCGGATCAACCCCAATGTTCGTGGTTCAGCAGGCGCCCCTGTGTCTGAATTCCAGGACACACCCGGCAACACCCTTAGATTCACTTCTCGACGTTGACGCACTTGCCGAAGATGGCGCTTGAGCCTATCCAACCGTTGATGCGGCCCCGGTTGTTGCCAATCAGGAATTGCCCGCCTCGAAGGGCTTTGACGAGGTGAAGGTACTCGCGGCCACGCACTTTGCAGAGCACGATATCGCCAACCTCAATAGTTGAGACATCGGCAGGCGCAACGGTTACGAGGTCGCCCGAGTCTATCTTGCCGGACATCGAATGTCCACGCGGCCGAAACTGGACCGTCTCGCCGCAGCGGAGCTTCTCGATGTAGTGCGCTGCCCAACCCATGCTGTAACCCCTGAAAGACTACCCTTGCGGATCGCGTTTGCTCACCTGACTGGTCCCCCAAAAACTGACCAGCCTCGAGTTTGACTTTCTTCGTCTGGAATCAAGGAGACACCCTGAGCAGAGGAAGACGTTACGGCGAGTGTCTGGTCCCCATTTCTCGACCAGGTCACGGGGACGCATTCCGGCAAGCTCATGGACCGCAGAACCGGCGGGGCGGCAACGGTGAGCGCTTCGTCGCTTCACCCTCGTGACATCTTCCTCCACCGTCTCGAACGGGGCTTGGGAGGAATCTGCCACGGGCTTAGGCTATAGACATGTCGCTCCTACGGAGCTTGGGTTTGCCTGACGATCGGCGATAGAGACATGCCGCTCCTACGGAGCTACGGAGGAAGCTGTTATGGGTAGTGGCTCCGGTCGACCTGCTTCCGGCCCGGCTACCCACGGAAAAGCCCGGTGAGTCCGGGGCTTCAACCCCAGGGACAGCCCGAAAGAAACCCCACCTATTGCAATCTTTGTGCAATAATCATCGAAATGGAGACCGCCGCGAGAACGACCCGCCTCGGCCGATGGGCAACGCTTCTGGGACTGCTTTGCGCCGTGCATTGCGCGCTGTCCGCCGTGGCCGTCGCACTCTTGGGAGCCCTCCAGATTCGAGGGTTCGACAACCCATGGATCGAGGCGATTCTGCTCGCAGCTATGGTCTTGCTGGCGGGCGTTTCTCTCCGCCACGGCATCTCCCACCACAAGTCGCCTTGGCCGGCCGCGATGTTCGTTGGTGGGATCGTCCTGCTACTCGCCGCCCACTACGCCGATATCGGACCCTGGACCGAGGCTCTGTTGGCTCTCTTGGGCGCGGCCGGCATCGTAGGTTCAAACGTCGCCAACATGCGCCTCCAACGCAAAGGACAGGGCTGCGGTTGCTCCCACTGCTCCCCGCTGACGGCAACGCCCTCCGAACCGGGAGACTCTTCTACGTCAGCGACATCGGCATGATCACGCAGAAGTAGTCATCGCCGTCTTCCGCCGGCCGGATCACGCCCGGGCGCGTGCTCTCCGTCAGCTCGAATCGAATCCCCGGGCCCCTGATTTGCTGAATGCAATCCAAGACGTATCGACCGTTGAATGCAACCTCGATCTGCCCGTTGTCCGCAATCATCGGGATCTCTTCCTTGGCTTCGCCGAGTTCTTCGCTCTTTGCAGTCAGGACCAGGGAATCGCCCGAACCTGAGAACTTGACCCGGTTCGCCGACTCCGAAGCGATAATCATGGCGCGCTTGAGGGAGTCGATGAGCTGGTCCCGCTCGACTTGCCACGTCCGGCTGAACTCGGAAGGCACGACGCGCTCCCAATTCGGGTAGGCCCCCGAGAGCATCTGGGCGACGACTCTCGCGCCGCCAGCCTCGACCCCCAACCTTCCCATCCCAAACCGTATCGTCACATCGTCATCGGCCCCCACAGGCAGACTGCGAATGGCCCGAAGCGCTCGGTCGGGAATTACCACAGAAAGCGACGAGCCCATCCCTTCTTGAGCGATCGTGCGCACCGCAAGTCGGTGGGTGTCGGTGGCGACAAGCTTCAGCGTCGCCCCATCATAGGAGACTTGTACGCCGGTGAGGATGGCCCGATGCGGGTCGGTCGTCACGGCATACAGCACCGAATCCAGCGCGTCTTGCAGTTGCGAGAACTTCAGGGTGAGCTCGCCTTCGCCCCCAAAGTCGGGAGGCTCCGGGAAGTCCTGGGGATCGCTGGAAAGGACCTTATATTCGGCGCTTCCCTGCTGGACTCGCATCCCGTCCTCGACGAGTAATTCCAGAGCCACTTGACCCGAGGGCATCGCGCTGACCAGGCTCGTGATGAACTTCGCGTCGACGAGCACGCCGCCGCTCTCAATCACCTCACAAGCCAGGTCTCGCTCGACCCACATCTCCCCATCGCATCCCAACACCGTAATCAGGCCCGATTCAGCGCCCAGGCGCAGGCTCTTCAGCGCGAACTTCGGTGAGTTGGAACGCGAGGCGGTGCTGGCCAGTTGCAGAGCTTCGGCCAGTTCTTCCTTTTGACATTCGACCTTGAGTGACATACGATTAACCCTGAATCGGCAGCCTGTATTGCATGTGACCTGGGGAGTGTTCCTCGGACTGGAGTTGAACTCCTCGCGCCATCAGCTTCATCAGGATGCGCTGATTCGATTCTTCTGTGAATTCTGGTTGAGGGGACGACCGAAGCAGGTGGACAAGTTCGCGGAGCGACTTCATTTCGAAGGCAAGCTGGGGGTCGGACTCCGCCGCCTTTACCAGCGCCGACTCCAAGTCCTCCGGCAGCTCGCAACCTGCATAAAGATCGACTAACTTCTGATAGAACTCTTCGCTCATTTCAGTTTCTCCATCGTCCCACCTAATTTGTCTCTCAAGGCTTTTCGTCCTCGGTAGAGCCGCGACTTGAGGGCCGGGACGCTTATTTTGAGGACATCCGCCGCCTCTCGCGCCGGCATGTCTTCCAAGTCACATAGCACCAAGGGGTCACGGTATTCGATCGGCAAATCTCGAAGCGCCTGCTGAACCGTGATCCTCAGAGTGGCTCGATCCTCAGAGCCTGAATCTTGCGCGTCGACAGGGAGTTCGATGAGCTTATGCTGCCGAAGCCTGTCGATGCAGAGGTTGCGAGCGATCCGGAATATCCATGTGCGAAAGGCGCCGTCGGCGCGCAGTTCACTGGACCTCCGCAAGACCCGAAAGAAGGTCTCCTGGGTCGCATCCTCGGCATCCGCTTTGTTTCCAAGAAGCCGAAAGGTATACCTATAGATTCTCTCGTTGTACATTTCGTACAAACGACTGAACGCCATGGGGTCCCCATCGGCGAGCGCGTTGAGCCAACGCTTCTCGGATTGCGAATCGCGTAACGTGTCATCAGGCATAGGAAAGACGATGTTGGAGCACCAACAGATGCGCCGCGCCGTAGTTTACATGAATCCTAGCTGAATTGCGGGCCCAAGTCCAGAGTCGCCCGAGGAATTCTCCCGATTCGTCGAGGCAACTTACTTCGGCGCGATCTCGACGAAGACGATTTGGGGCGCCAGAGCCCCTGTGCCATTTTCGATCCCGGTCACGAACACCGCGTAGATCTTCCCCGCTCCAAGGGTGACGTTGACGGTCGCGTAGACGTGCTCGCTCTCGTTCCTTCGGGCTTCGAAGTCGTGGGTACCCGCATCCACGTCGAGAGTCTTGCTCGAAGCGAATGCGATGTTCTCGACCTTGAACTGGGGATTATCGCCCGGATTCTGAAAATCGATGGCCGGGGTTTGGAATCCCGTTTCTCGTGCGAAGGCGTGGAAAATGATGAGCCGCGCGACGTTGCCGTTCACGGCATTGCGGTTGATTTCTGTCAATACGAGCCGAAGCCGCTTCTCCGCCTCCGTCCCGAAGTTCACCAATCCGATGGAGGACACCAAATAGTGCTTGTCCCGGTTGAGGTTGACGAAGATGGCGTCGTGGTTGTTCTGCGTACCCGCATCGAAGACCCCAATGTCGTAGGGTCCCGATTCGATCGATTTGAACCCGGCCGTCGAGGAAAGAAACGCCAACGCAGCCCCCTCGAGGTCTTCGTCCAAGAAGAAGTCCAAGGGTCCGCTATCAGGCGAGGCGTTGAAGAAGCGGATCGTGGGATCAGGAGCCGCCTGTGACGAACCCCCCGGGCACCCCGAAAGTACCAATCCGATAGCCGACAAACAAAGAACGGCTGCCGCCGTCCGCATCACACTCAACGTGCTCATTAGCCTCTTACGATACCAGTTCTGAACCTGCAACATGAGCCGCATTTTGTTTCAGACGATCGAACGAATCTAGCACCGGAGCGTCGAGGGCCTCATAACAGAGCGGGCACCCTAAGTGCGCCGTTCGGTCCAAGTCCTCGACGGTCCATCCGCAATGCGGGCATCGCGTTCGTCTAGCCCTGGGACGAGGAAAACACTCGAAAAGTTGCGAAACCAGGCTTAGGTTCCAGTCAAGCGAAGCGCAACGAAGGCACAAACGGTGGGTGACCCCATCGCTTTTCAGAGTCAAAGTCGACTCGGTCCCGCAGCCTTCGCAAGGAGGGTTCAAAATGCCGTACCGGTCTCCGTCGCCTTACGGAAGCGCCGCATCAGTTCAAGCGTGACTTCGCCAGGGCGGCCGCAACCGATCTTGTTCCCGTCGAGCGAGATCATCGGGATCACTTCGGTGGCGGTCCCCGTAAAGAACGCCTCATCGGCGGCATAGAAGTCAAACGGGGTCAACAGCTCCTCCCGCACCTCGATCCCCGCCTCTTCGGCATGGCCGATCACGGTGTCCCGAGTGATCCCCTTGAGTATCCCTGAAGCCGGATGGGGCGTCCGCACCACCCCCTTTTGAACAAGGAACACGTTGTTGCCTGTGCCTTCGGCGACATAGCCCTGGTGATTCAGCATCAGGCCGTCGCCCGCCCCGATCCGATTGGCGTACTGTTTTGCGAGGATGTTCGAGGCATACCGCCCGATGCACTTGAGCCTTGGGTCGAGGCTGTCGGGAGGGATCACCCGAATCGGCGAAGTCATGACGGTCAACCCCGTTTCAAAAAGCTCCGGAGGGTAGAGGTTGAGAGTGGACACCATCACCATGACGTTCGGCTCCGGCGGGATGCTCTTGGGGTCGAGACCCAAGCCGGTGCCGCGAGTGACGTTGAGCCGGATGTACCCGTCCTCCATGTCGGCTTGCTTGCAGACATCGAGGATGGTCGACCTCAACTCCTCGACGGACATCTTCATGGGATAGCCCATGTAGGAGGTTCCGTGGTAGAGGCGTTCCAAGTGCTCGTCGAGCTTGAAGACCTTGCGCTTATAGAACCTGATTCCTTCGAAGAGCCCGTCTCCGTAGAGGTGGGCGTGGTCCGCGGCGCTTACCCTTGCAGATTCCAGCGGCTGAACAGCGCCGTTCAGCCAAACGAGCTTAGGCATGGAAGCATATTACCAAACGGCGGCTGGGCCATGTGACAGGTTCGTGCGATCCTAATCGGGCGTCAGGGCGTCATAATAGTAACGAGCGCGCCGCGTCATGGAGGACGGTTTGTGGCGAGCTCCCAGAACGAACTTGAACTGAACTGCGAACCAAGGATGAAGCGAATTGCTTGGATTACGATAGCGCTCGGCGCGATCGGAGGAGGGCTAGCCTACTTCCACTTCGCGCACGTTCCTACTTACCCATCCGGCTCTGTGGTGGGGGATGTCGCTGTGGGGGAACTCACGCCGACTCAGGCAGAGGGCGCTCTTCGCAGCAGGTGGCTTGAGATCTCCAACAAGGAGCCCACTGCACGCCTGGCTGGGATTCCGGGAAGGACCTTGCAGGCTAGGATCGGCGACCTCGGGATCGAACCCGACTTTGGGGCAACACTAGCGCAACTCCAAACCGAGGGCCTCTTCCAGACGTGGTACGGGAAGCTGTTCACTCCCAAATCGAAAGGAGCGCTGCCTTGGGTGTGGCGACTCGATTCGGCAAAGGCCTCTGCGGTATCGGAAAGGGTCCGTGAGGCTCTGGGCCCGCGCAGCCCAGCCAAGGCGTTTTGGGTCGAGGGCAAGGTCGAACTCACGCATGAGGTGCCTGACGCCGAAGTCGATTTCGATTCGTGGCTGGCGAGTCTGAACGCAGGTGAGACCTTCTTGGACGAGCCCGTTCTGCCCTTGCGAACCGGGGCCTTCCATGTTCCTCCGACCGAACTTTCCAAGATCCAAGAGGTGATTGCCGAGTTCGCCACGACCTTCCCTGCCGGCGAACGGTCCCGAAACACGAACATCCGAATTGCCTCGGAGAAGATCGACGGCGTGGTGTTGATGCCCGGCGAGGAGTTCAGCTTCAACGACTCAGTGGGGCGTCGAACGATCGAAAACGGGTTCAAGCTTGCGGGCGTGTACCGGAGCGGGCGGCACGACGTTGGGATCGGAGGCGGGATATGCCAAGTAAGCGGAACGCTCTACAACGCCGCCGTGCTTTCCAACCTCGAAGTCGTCCAAAGGGCCAATCACTCGATGCCGGTTCCCTATTTGTCCGTCGGGCGTGACGCGACCGTCGATTACGGCAAGATCGATCTTCGATTCCGAAACAACTACGACTTCCCGATTGCGATCAGCAGCACGTTTCAGCCCGGCAAGCTGACGTTTCGAGTTCTTGGCCAGAAGGACCCGTCGCTCGAAGTAAAGATCGTCACGGCGGGACATCAAAGCTGGGACCGAGGCGTGAAGTATGTACCCGACCCTGCAGTTCCGGCGGGTACGGAGCGGGTGGTCGAAAAGGGCAGCCGAGGGCACAGTGTCACCACTTACCGCGACGTGTACCGTAACGGCGCTCGAGTCTCGCGAACCGTCTTGAACAGCAGCCGGTACTCGGGCGGGGTGAAGATCATCGCCAAGAATCCAGCCGATCTGGGCACCCCGGCGAGCGCGACCGAATCCGGAACCGAACCGGCCAACGACGCGGCGGTTAGCGGCGGAGTTCAATCAGACTGAACTGCGGACCGTCAACCAACACCGTCCCCAGGCTCCTCACGTCCGCGTATCGAGGAAACCCCAAAGCGTAGAGGTCTTCAAAGGCCTCAGGAACTGGCGCGACCACGTGCGTAGCTCCGATTTCGTCGATCAGCGCTTGCCGTTCGGCTTCGGACTCTGAGGGTGAGAAGAACCGGACCGCCCGCGCCCTCCGATCGAGATAGTGGGGCGTCTCGCTCCAGTGGCCAGCGAAGGTGTAGGCACCCGCGAATCCGCTGAGGAACGGGTTGAGGTCGGGGAGGAACGGGGTGTTGTATCGGTCGGGCACGAGGTAGCCGTCCGCGTCGATACCTGGGTGCGGCACTCCGGGAATCGCAATCACCAACTTCCGCCCTGGGATTTCCTGGAGGACGTCGAGAATCGACTTCACGTTGGAACTGAGGTAAAGCTGTTGTACGGTCGTGCGCGAGACGTCGGTTCGGACGTAAAGAAGCTCCCTCCTCAGCCAAAGCGCGCTGCTCGCGCAAACCACCACAATCGCAAGAGCGCCCAAGATGTTGCGAACGCCCTTAGCTCGATTTCGGGCCCACGCATAGAATCCCACCGCCGCAAGGGCAGCCCAAGGCAACGCCAAACCCATCGAAAGCTTCCTTTGGAAGAGGACCGGCAAGTACGGCAGGGTGAGTCCCACCACCGCCCACGAAGCGAACAGCGCGCGCCACGGACACTTCGAACCCAATACCGCTACCAACCCAAGCGCCAAGGCAAAGACCAGGGACCACGTGAGCCAGCCCATCCAGTAGCCTCCGCTAGAAGGAGTCGCAAGCGCGAATAGTACGAGGGCGCCAGCGCCGAGCACGCCCAGAGCGATGCCACGCTCTCGCGAGGTTGCCTCTAAATGACGCAATCCTACGATCCCCAAGGCGATCAGCGGCAAGAGGCCAAGGACGACAAGTCGAAAGCTCGGAGAAAACGTGTCGGTCGCCGCGCGAGCTTGAAACACGGGGTCGTTTTGCCAGACGTAGACGAACCAACCGGCTGCCGGGACCGCCCCCAATCCGATCACGCCGACCCTGAGGGCCCATGCGCCATGAAGCGTCCCTGCCCGAAGCGAAGCCAGCGCTAGCCCGACCAACGTTGCGAGCACAATGACCACGTCGTAGCTGTGGATGTTCATGAGCGTCAGCATCGCCACCGCGCCGACCGCCACGGGTTTCCAACTGTCCTTGGCAAGTACGGCGGACTCAAACACCAGCAGAATCAGGCACAAGCTGGCCGTGAAAAGGCTGTTCGTGAGCATCGAAGGAAACAGAAACGCCTCGGGCTGCCAAACATCCACGGGCAACCCGCCGCCTGAAATCGCCGCGAGCCAGTCGGAGGACGGGCGCGTGATCGCTTCGCCGAAGTCATGCCAGACCGAGAAGCCGATCCCAGCGCCAAAAGCCACCAGGCACAAAGCCATTTTGAGGAAGTAAGGTTCGGCCTCCACCCGGCGCAAGATGCGATACAGGAGCATCACCAGCGCAAACGACAGGAGGAACCTCGCGGCCGCGGCCGCAGCCGGGATGCCAATTGCCTTGGCGACCAGCCCCAACAACCAGAAATAGAGGTGAAGGGTGAGACCAGGCTGAGGGTCGATTGCGAAACGGTTATCGAAAAGGAAATTGCCGTCCATCGCCTGGCGCATCCAAGCGGAGTACACCATGTGGTCGTCGGTCGCGAACGGGAATCCGTGAAAGGACGCCCCAGCGGGGGCGCTCAGGACGCCGACACCATACGGCAGGACCGAGAGCAGGCCAGCGCCAAGGGCAAGCGTCAGCGCGAACCTTTTGGCGGGGACGCGCGAATCAGGCATTTCGAAGGAGGGAAGCGACGCAGGGTTCTACTCGGGTACCGGGCGCCCCATACTGGCGTAAATGTCTTCGATCGTCTTGATCCACTCCTTCGCTTCCTGGTTCGCCGGGTCTACCTTGAGCACCGTCCTATAAACTCGCAGCGCCTCGGGGTACTTCTCCTTTGCGGGGATTTCGTCCGCGTACATGGTGGCTTCGGCATACTTGAGACTCGCCGCGATGTACGCCTTTTGGACGCCCTCGTCCGCAGGCTTTTCGGCGAGGTCCTTGTCAGCCTGCGTCCACGCCTCCTTCAGCGCCACGACATCGGCCTTCGGCGCGTCGGACTTTGGCGCCTCGGAGCCTGAAGACGCGGGCCCTTGGGCGTCAGACGGGGACGTGGGCGCGGGCTCCTGGCCCGCTTCTGCAAGTTCCTTCGTCGGGGGAGAGCACCCAATCGCAAGGCAAGCGACAATGGCAAAGATCACGACAGATCGCATGGACACTATGATATCTGCTTTTCGTGCCGCAGTCCCATCGTCACCGAAATCTCGAGGGCTGAATGACCTCCCCGCAGCGAGCGGATTCGAGCGCGGCAAAAGCGATCGCAAGAGCAGCCCATCCTTCTTCGGGCGCGACCGGGACCTCATGCCCCCCCTTCACCGCATCGAGAAACGTCGAAAGTTGCACGAAGTAAGGGTCGTCCTGGGGTGAGAGGGGCGCTTCGGGTCCGGTTCGAATCGGCGCAGCCGACCGAGGGTCGGTCGAAGAACCCGACGCCGAGGCAGCGACGGCCGTCCTCAGAGAGGGGGAGTTGCGGCTATCGTGCTCGATCATCCCTTGGCTGCCGCAAACTTCGAAGGTCACTCGAAAGCCCGCAGGGTCCATCCAGGTGGATTCTACGTGGCCGATCGCACCGGATTCGAACTTGAGCAGCGTCAGCGCGTAGTCGGGTCCGGTTCCCTTTTGCGCACCGACGGAACGTGAATACACGCTCTCGACCTCTCCGAGGGTCCAGCGGAGCCAGTCGAAATCATGAACCGCAAGGTCGAGCAATACGCCTCCGGACCTGGCATGGTCCATGAACCACTCGCGGGATCCCTTCGGGGCGACTCCCCCTCGCCGAACGCGAGCGACGGCCGGATCGCCCAGATCACCGCGCTTGACGATCCCGTGAGCCTTGGCAAACTCCGGGAAGAACCGAACCACCTGTCCCGGCATGAGGGGGACCCCCGCGTCACGAGCCGCCCCCACCAGTTCCCTGCCCTCTTCCAGGGTGCGAGTGAGGGGCTTTTCCATGAAGACGGCCTTGCGGGAGCGGATCGCCCTCAGCCCGAATTCGAGATGGAGGTCGGTGGGCAGGCATACGTCGACCACGTCAGACGCCGCGATGAGGTCGTCTTCGGAGGCCATCGCCTTCGCTCCCCACCGCTGCGAAAACTGCCCCGCCTTCTCGGAGTCCGATTCAAAAAACGAAACCTCGACGTCAGGCATGAGCTTGTACTTCGAGGCGTGGACGTTTCCCATCCCTCCTGCGCCGAGAATCCCCACTCGCATGGCGCAAGCTTATCTCAGCACGCGCAGGCGACGCGGCGTTTGGCGCACAATCGAACCATGATTTGGGTCTTGGGGTTCGCGATCGGCGCGGCGGCAGGCGTTTTGAGCGGTCTGTTTGGGATCGGGGGAGGGGTTCTGATCGTCCCTGGTCTAATCTACCTGCTGGGTTTCGGCCAGGCCAAAGCACAGGGGACCTCCCTCGCCGCACTCGTGCTGCCCGTCGGCCTGCTCGGGCTCATCAACTACTACAAACAGGGCCAAGCTGACGTCAAGATGGGCCTCCTGGTCGCAGTCGGTCTCTTTGGTGGCGCCTATGTGGGTTCGAAGTTCGCCCTCAACATGGACGAGAGCCTACTGCGAAGGTCGTTCGCGGTGCTACTCGTGCTCGTCGCCCTCCAGCTCTTTTTCAAGAAGTGAGAGCTACCGACCCTTCGTTTCCAGAATCCGGTGGAACGGAGGATAGCTATCGACCGAAACGAGCTCTTGACGGCCGTCGATGGTCCGGTAGGTCATGACCTCATACCCCGGCTTCCCCGAGTTGCGAACGCGGTTCACCGGGCCGCTTCCCTCGATCTTGTATTCGCGCGGCGAGACGAACCGAACGATCTCGCTGCTCAGCAGGACCTTGCGATCGACCTTCTTCGGGCCGATGAGCGAGACCACAAGACCACTCCGCTTCATTTCGGCCCGAATCGAGACTCGGAAATCGTAAGGGTTCTTCAGCTTCAGGTCGATCCCCCCGAACGCCACTGCCGCATCTCTGCCTGGCGGGCAATACCCGGGCGCAAAGCGATGCCGAGAACGCTCGACCACCTCAAAACCCCCGAGAAGCGCCGCGTTGTAGAGAGTCGTCGAGGTTTGGCACACACCGCCTCCCCAGTCGTCGACCAACGCCCCATTGAAGCTCACCGGCGCCTTCACGTATCCCATGTCTTTCGACCATCCGCCGACGGTCTTGTTGAAGGAGAACTCTCCGTGAGTGTCGATCACTGCGCCGTTGAGAGCCTCGACGGAAAGCCGCGCGTTGTGCCGCTGCGAGATCGTGCGCCCTTCGAGCGGAGTCTCAAACCGCGCTAGGACGTGGCTTTCCGGGTCTTCGTTGGCTGCGACCAGCGCGCCGACGCCCACCACAATACCGACGAGCAAGAGCACACCCAGGAGTCTCATTCCGGCCTTACCTCCAAGGTCGCCGCCGAAGTCGACGAGCGAACGTTCGGCTCGTACATATTGAAGAGCACCGCCGGCAGAGCGCTCGCTTTGCCGGGGTTTTCGGCACGCAACGTAAACTGGAAACTTCGCTCCCGGCTCGCCATCGACTTGAGGAAGAACACGATCTTGTCGTCAAACACGACGTGCTTGCTCCAGGGGTAGTACCACTCTTCGTAGATTCCGATTTCCTCGCGCTCCATGATGCGGAAGTTGCTCGGGATGGGCGCTTCGACCATCACAAACTGCCTCGCTGTATCGCTCGTCACGTCGATCAAGCACCGGATCAGGTCCCCGCGCTTGACGGACTTAACGTCGGCCTTCGAGGGAACCAGACGGAGCGTCCCGTCCTCCATCCGCGCAACTTCGAGCTTAGCGAACCGGCGTGAGATTTTCAGGCCCGGGTCCGTAGTCGATGGCGGAAGCGTATCCCCCCCAACGTACTGCGTCAGCTTTGCGGAGAAGAAGCCCGCGCCCTGCGTCTCCTTCTTGAACTCGATTCGGTTGTCGCCTTGGATGAGGTCCTTCAGGGGGACTCGGATTCTGAGATTCGGGTCGGCAGGACTCGAAGCCGCAAGATTGAGGACTCGCACTTCCTTCCCGTTGATCGACACCGTCAAGGCACCTTGCAGGCCGACTCCGCCCGTTCCTCGCAGATACTGGCAAAGCGCGACCACGATGTACGCCGTATCCCTGGTGCTGGCCCAGGTCGAACCCCGCCGTTGGATCATCAGGTAATGAACAACCTTGGGAATCTCGGGGTCGGTCGGCCGAATCGTCGCCAGGGCGAGTAGGCATCGCGCCGTAGTCTCGAAGCCCCAATACTCCTCCTCCCACGACACGAGGTTCTCCCCTCGCTGCGCCGCAGCCAGCATCTTGCCCAGAGCCGCGTCCCGCTTTGAGGTGAACTCGGACCCTAAGGCATGATAGGCGAGCGAAACGTTGGCAAGTTCGAGGGGCGTGAGTTGTTCGAGCCCAAGCGCGAACAGTACAGACTGAGCCCTTTCCTTCTGCCCATACAGCGCCAACACGTAGGCTGTATAGGACCTCTTCTTGCGGTCATATTGAACGAACGCGGAGTCCGGGCCTGAAGACCACGGTAGACTTGCCTTCTCCGAAAGCCACTTCACGGCGGGGCCGGGATCGATGTTCTCTGAGGGGTAGCCGGCCTTCTTAGCCAAATCGAGCCCTTCGAGCACGAGCGCCGTCATGAACTCGTCGGGATCGCCGTATTCCCACCAGCCCCATGCGGCGTTGTAGATTCGCATTTTACGAAGTCGCGAATATCCTTCGGCGACCATCGAAGGGATTTCTGCCTGCCGCCGGATGGGTGGGAGCGAGAGCTTTTTGAGCGTGTCAGCGACAACGACCGTGGGCAAAAACCGGCTCATCGTCTGTTCGACGCAACCGTACGGAAAGCCGATAAGTTCGTCGAGCGACTGGACGACCGCGCTTCCGACCGTCGGAGAAAGCTCGATTTCGAGGGCCCCGGCCGAAGGATCCGCCCCGGGGCGCACCGAGAACACTTCCGAGGAAGTCCCCTCCATCAGCCCCGATTTCCACTGGACCACCGCCCGCCCATAAACTCGGATCGGGACCGACTTTTGCATTCCGTCGCTTTCCGAGCCTGTCCACGCCTTCGCCAAGAATGTGGCAGTGCCAGCATCGGGGAATTCAGCACTCCATTCGAGGGAAACCGTCGCCCCGGCTTTGACGTGAACCACGCGTCTCTTTTCGCCACGAATCGTAGCGCCGGCCGCCTCCAACTCCACTTGGACCGAAGCGTCCGCCGCGGAATCGTTGGTCACCATCGCAAGGAGCCTCTGCGTATCGCGCTGCACGTAATACTCTCGCGTGAGAATCCGCAGCATGAGCGGCTTTGAGGCTCGGACCTTGAACGTCGAACTGCCCACCTGAGTCGACGCCGTAATTGCGGTCGCGGTGGCGCGCCACGTCGTGAGGTTATCGGGCAGGATGAAGGAAATCTGCGCCCGCCCGCTCGAATCGGTCACGACCGAAGGCGCCCAGAACGCCGTGTCTTCGAACTTCGATCGAATCTGAATGTCCGAGGGCGCTTTGTCCCCTCCATCCAGGTAGAGGTCCGCAAACGAGTAGTCCGTGGAGACGGAGTTGTATCTCTTGGGATAGAAGGTGCCTACCACGTTGGTTCGGTCCGAAGCAAGGGCGTAAATCGCTTCATCGACCACGCCGAACGCGACTTCGGCAGAGACGGGCCGCCCGGATTCGTCGCGCGTCGAGACTTCGTAGGTCGCGCGGTCTCCAGGTCGATAGGTCGATTTGTCGGCTTCAATCTCCACTTGAAGACGGTTGACCCCAAGGTCGACGCCGAGCCTCCGCGACGACTCCATAAACTTCCGATTCTTGACGTAACTGACCGAAACGAACGCGTTGGGAAGGCACTCCTTCGTGACCGGAATCTCGACCCGAGTAACGCCCGACCGCAACTCGACCACGCGGCTCGAATACACGCGGTCGGCTTCGACGGTTACCCAAGCGAACCCGCCGGGCTGGTCGGTTTGAATCACCGCGACCGCTCGCTCCCCGACGCTGTACTGCTTCTTGTCGAGCGTCAGCCGAACCCCCGTCGCCCGGCGATCGATCCAATCACCTGCGCCATCGTACGCATACACGTAGGTCGATGCCAGGATCTCGTTGTTTTTCGAGTCGAGGGTCGCCGCCCGAACGCGGATGTATCCCCCTCGCCGGGCTTGAAAGCTCGCCCGAGCGGACCCGTTCTCTCCCGTTGTGACGACGTTCGAGTCGATTTCCTCGAAAACCTCGCCTGTACGGGTGTAGTTGGAATACGCCGCGGTCAGCCGCACCCGCCGCCCCGCCAAAGGCTCGTAGGTCTTGTGCGCAAACGCTCGGACCTCGAACTCGATCGGCTTACCGACATCGGCCACCCAGCGATCCGACGTAACGTCGAGCCCGAACTCCCCGCGAGAGACCACGACCGCCCCTTCGCCGTCAAAATACTTGTCGCCGTCGGTAACGCTCACATACGCCGTGAACTTGCTGTCGGTGTCGTCGACCCAAGCGTCGTCGAAGCGGCTGTCGAAGTCGATCAGGGCCTCGCCGCGCTCGTTGGTGGTCGCAACGTACTCGCCGACCCATTCGCCACCGTAATACCCTTCGCCACCGTACATCTCCTCGTATTCGAGGTAATCCTCTTCGTCTTCAGCGGAAACGAACCCCCACTGGGGGCTTCGAGAGACGTTGGCCACGACCTTCGCCCCCACGACCGGCGCGCCGAAATAGTATTCCGCCTTGACCACAAACCGAACTCGTTCGCCTCGGACGAAACTCGGTTTGGAGGGCGTGACGGTGATCGAGTATTCGGGCTTGCGATAGGCCGCTATCGTCACCGGGAAAACGTCCTCGAACTCGCCGTAATTGACTTCGACGAGGTATTGCCCAGGAGGAGCTTCACCGTTGACTGAGAACTCGCCGCCGAAGCTGCCGAAGGTGTTGAGCGCGATCTCCTCCGATTGAATGGGAACGCGCTCGGGGTCGAGAATGCGTACGAGGACCCGGCCGCTCGGCGGGGCGGCGTAGCTCACGCCTTCGAGAGCGCGGAGCGTGCCCCTGAACTGAATCCTGTCGCCTGGACGATAAATGGGGCGGTCCGTTTGAAGAAAGAGCCGGTATTGCTCGTCGCTGCCCCCGTACGAGTAAATATCGATGAAGGCGTCCGAGCCGTCAAAGCTGGCACGTACAAGGCGGTCGTTTCGCGAATCTCCCGAGTTCGAGCTAAGCAGTCCTTCGGAACTCGTGGTTCCCAGCGACAGCGGCTTGCCGTTCTTCCCCGCCTCGATCATTGCGCCCGAGATCGGCTTCCCGGTAGCTAGGTCGGTGACGAAGAGCGACAGTTGACTCGAAGCCGTTTTCGTCACGAGCGCGATTTGCGAGACGGAAATCCATGTGCCGGCTTCAAGCCCCTTGGCTTGGACTTCCACCCAATATAGGCCCTTGGGGAGATCGGGAAGCGCAAAGGGCTGGCGGAACACGCCTTCGGCGTCGCGATCGGTAGCCGTGCGGACGAATCTTTGCACTTCCCGGCCCATCGTGGACGGCGCCTTCCTCACGCGCCAAGAGGACGGCGCGATGGACGACAGCCCCGAGTAGAGCGATTTGGCAGCAAACAGCTTGTCGGGGTCGATGCGATAGATCAGGAATTCGATTTGGTCGGTATCGATGAACCCATGAACGTCCACCGACGCCTTTTCTCCAGGCAGGAACACGTGCTGCCCGAGGTAGGCATCGAGGAACGGCGGGTTCGGCTGAAGCTCGAAGACCTGCTCCTCCGCTCGGCCCTCCTCGATAGCGATGGTCTGATTTAGGGAGTGCGCTTTGGCGCTGGTGCGAGTCTGGTAGAAGCCTGCGCGGACGTGCGAGAAGTTCACGCGGCCCGAGGCGTCGGTCGTCCGCACGTAGGACTGGGGCCGATCCTCGGGAGGCATGAGCTCCAACTCTTCCCATCCAAGGCTTTCGACCGGCTCCAGATAGACGGCGACGTTGGGAAGCGGCCTGCCGTTTTCGGCCATGACGAGTTGGGCCGAGAAGCTGCCCATCGGCACCTCGTAGGTGATCCCTTGGCCCAGCAGAAAGACACCGAGGGTCGCGCCCACGATGAGGCTGGCTGCGCTGCCCTGTGCGATCCATTTCCCGATTTTCATTGTGCTACCTGTTCACCGACCGAATCCCCGGCTCGGCGCGACACGATCGCGAGCAAGATCGCGAGCGCCGCCACTACAGGGCCGAGGACATAAAGGGCGCGGGCCTTTTCGTCGCGCGAGAGTTCGAGAATGGGCGAAATCCAGCCGTACGAAGCGGTCATTCCGAGGCCCAACCCCAGCGGCCAAGCGATTGCCAGCCCTGTGCCGCGCGCGTTGACACCCGCAAGAGCCCCGCCGAGACCCATCCCGGCAAGCATTCCGACATAGCCCTTCGCCGCCAAGGTCGAGGCTGAGACGATCACCGCGCCAGCCAGCAGTCCGACCCACAGGAAGGCCCCGGCGCCGCTGGCAAAGCCGCTCCGACCCTTCTCCTTGTACCATTCGAGCGCAAGGACGATCAGCATCGCTCCTGCGAGGATCCCGATGAGAGAGTAGTGTTGCCCGATGTCGAGCGCGCGGGAGGCCGCAAGGTGGTTCTCTCGGAACACCCGGTACACGACGATTCCCGCCACAGGGGCGAGGGTGCTCAGCGCTCGTGGGTGGCGGAAGACGAGCAGCACGCACGCCCCGACGGCCAACCCCAGCGCGACGCCGTATCCGCGCAGAATCCCGAAAGCCAAGGTCGCGCCCGCCACCCAGAGGATCGTGGACAACCAATACCCCAGAGAGCTTTCCGATTCAGAACGAGGCACAACCCATAAGCTTGCCAGCGCCAAAGCCACGCCACCCAAGCCGACGACCGCGAACTGCTCGACGAGCAAGTACTTCATGCCCAGGAGCACGAATCCACCCGCGAAGAAACCGACAAACGCAAGGCCCCGGAGCCAGTCGGGCAGCCGCTCGCCGAGCTTTCTGCCGGGCAGCGCCCATACCATCAGCGCCGCATACGAGGCCGATACGCCGACGATCGCCCCCGAATGGGAGGGGTTGCCGCCGAAGCCGATCCTGCCGAGAACTTCCAGCGGGACGAGTACGCAAGCGGCGGCCGCGGCACGGATCGCCCAGGGGCTCGCGAGCATCCAGCCGCCTGCCACAGCCCCCATGCAATACCCCAGTTGAAGGTTGAGCAGGGTGGGCGGCTTCGCAAGAGCGAGGAGCGCGACCGCAGCCGCGCCGAACGCGATCGGCGCAGCCTTAGCATGCGCCGACTGGCCGGGGGCTCGCCCCAAAACCGCCACTAGAAAGGAAGCGGCAAGGCCGAGCAGAAGTCCATGAACCGCCGCGCCCGCGTACGCCAACGAGCCGCCCCAAGTGAGGTGGGCCGCATAAGCCGACGCTCCGAGCGCCACGCTGCCCACAATGCCGGGGACCAACGAGCTTGCGGCGGGCTTTTGCTCCTCTTCAACCGTGCTCTCGCGCAAGAGCCATGCTGCGAGCGCCCCTCCTAAACCGACCCAAGGCAATGCTTCCGTGACCACCCTATTTCCCCCTCGACTCTGGGCCATCGAGCCCGTACACTAAGGACGGTTTACGGGCTCCCCAATGACGAACATTTCGCAAGGGAGTTCTGATTCCTGCAAGGCGAAGGCGTTTCGTGTGAGAATGGGGCCAAATGGCGGTCTATTTCGACCCAGACGCGATCGATTCGAGCCTGATCCTAGGGAGCGGGGTCTTGATGATCGGGTACGGGAATCAGGGCCGAGCCCAGGCCCTCAACCTTCGGGACAGCGGCGTCAGGGTGAGCGTCGGTCTTTATCCCGGCAGCAAGTCGTGGTCCAAGGCCGTCGCCGACGGGTTCGAGCCCGTCATTGCCGCCGAGACCGTTTCCGAGCACGACTTCCTCGTTCTCTGCACGCCCGACATGAAGATGGAGTCCGTGTACCGCGAGGCCGTAGCTCCCCACCTCCGGCCCGGTGCTGCGCTGTGCTTCTCGCACGGGTTCAACATTCGCTACGGACTGATCGTCCCGCCGCCGGAAGTCGATGTCGTGATGGTCTCCCCCAAGGGAGCGGGGTATGGGGTCAGGGGTCGCTACGAGGCGGGGTCGGGCGTGCCCGGTTTGATCGCCGTTCATCAAGACGCGACGGGGCAAGCCCTGAATCGAGCGCTCTCCTATGCATGGGGGATCGGATGCGCCCGATCGGTTCTCCTCGAAACGACCTTTGCCGAGGAGACGGAATCGGACCTCTTTGGCGAGCAGGCCGTGCTTTGCGGGGGAATTCCTGACCTCATCCGGATGGGTTACGAAACTCTCGTCGAAGCGGGCGTCCAGCCTGAGATCGCCTACTTCGAGTGCCTTCATGAGACCAAGCTCATCGTGGACCTCATCGTCGAGCGGGGACTGGCGGGGATGAGGTCGGCGATCAGCGACACGGCGCAATGGGGCGGGCTCACGGCCGGGCCTAAGGTCGTGACCCCGGAGACCCGGCAAGTCATGCGAAGGCTGCTGGCCGAGATTCGCGACGGGTCGTTCGCCAAGCGATGGGTTCAAGAGCGAGACGCTGGGTACCCCGAGCTCAACGCCTTAAAGCGCGAAGAAGCGGCGACTCCAGTGGAAGAAGTGGGCAAGGCGCTCCGACACAACATGCGGGAAGCCGAAGGCGGGGCGCACTAACCCTCCCCACCGCTTGGGCGGCCGCCATCTGAGACCGCTTCTCTCCACTCCGCAAAGCTCTCTCTGGCGGCCCTAAGCATCGCTTCGCGCCTCCGTCCCTTGTCTCGGTGGGTTCCAGGCGGCTCGGGGAAAAGCCCCCAGTTGATGTTCATCGGAGCGAATTCGCGGTCAGTAGGGTCCTGCAAGTGAGTCAACAGCGAACCGAGCGCGGTCGGCCTCGGTGGCAACGGAAACGGGATTCCCGCGACCTCAGCCGCCGCCGCCATCCCCGCGAGGATCCCCATGGCCGCGCTCTCGATGTAGCCTTCGACGCCGGTCAGTTGTCCCGCGAGTCGAATTCGCCCGTCCGATTTCAGGCGCAGATCGGGCGTCAGCACCTTCGGCGCCTCGACGTAGGTATTGCGATGGATCACGCCGTATCGCACGAACTCCGCCGACTCAAGCCCTGGAACCAAACGAAACACTCGCCTCTGTTCTCCCCAACGGAGCCTGGTCTGGCAAGCGACAAGGGAGTACAGCGTTCGCTGCTCGTTCTCAGGGCGGAGTTGCAGCACGGCGAACGGCCGTCTGCCGGTCCTGGGATCGCGCAACCCGACGGGCTTGAAGTTACCGAAGGCCAGCGACTTCTCTCCTTTTTCCGCGATCGCCTCGATCGGCATACAGCCCGCGAAGTACTTGATCTTCTCCTCCAGCCCGCCGTGGGCTTCGCCGCCTGAGGAGTCCCGCTTGCCTCCGGCCTCAAACGCATGAGGGGTCACCCGTTCGGCCGCAACAAGTTCTCGCACGAAGGCGCGGTAATCGTCTTCGGAAAACGGGCAGTTGAGGTAGTCATCGCCTCCTTTGTCGTACCTGCTTTGGGCAAAGACGACGCTTCGGTCGATGCTGGCGGCCTCTACGGTCGGGCTTACCGCATCGTAGAAGTAAAGGTGCTCGCGCCCCGAAGCTGTCGCCAGCCACTCGGAGAGCGGCCCTGTCGTCAACGGCCCCGTGGCAAGAATGAGCGCCCCAGACGAAGCAAGGGTTGGGATCTCGCCAGGCTCCAAGGTCCTGCGCTCGATTTCAATGTTCGGGTGACTTTCGATCTCCTCGGTGATCCTCTGCCCGAACCTCCCACGATCGACGCAAAGCGCCTGGCCTCCCGGCACCTCGCAGGTCCGAGCAACCTGGAGCACGAGCGAGCCGAGTTCGCTCATCTCCGACTTAAGTTGTCCAGCGGGCGAGTCCGGCAGCTTGGACTTGAAGCTGTTGGAGCAGACGAGTTCGGCGAGCCATCCGGTCTCGTGGGCGGGCGTGGTCTCCTGGGGGCGCATTTCGATCAGGCGCACCCTTAGCCCCCGAGCCGCCGCTGCCCAAGCCGCCTCGACTCCCGCAAAGCCCCCGCCGACAATGCTAATCATTCAGACGTGATTTCATAACTGCTGCACAGTCGTCCCAAATGAACACACTTAACCTGGATTCAATTCGCGCACCGTCGGATGGTCCCAATTGACAAGTATAACCGCGTACCTTACGTACTCGCCGGAGTGTGGATGTATGCCCTCACGGTACTCAACGCTGATGGCACCGCATGTCTGCAACGACCCAATAATCGCCTTGCGCTCATACTCGGCTAACAAGGGCAACTCTTCTCGAAGTGTCTTGATGAAAGGCGTCATCCAAATCTCCTTGTGTTGAGAGAAATTGGTGAGTAGCACGTCAAGCGCCCGCCGTTCGTTCGCAGACTCGACAGGCACATCCGACTTCGAGCGCACCTGTTTTGTCGATGCAATTTCAGAGGCTACGGCGACTCTATCAGCGGGCTTTTCTTCAAGTTGCCTCTCGCTGGCACTGGACTTGCTGACGGAGAGGTCCAAACCAAGCTGATCAATGTCAATTATCCGGTCGTCGGGCACGACTTGCCGCAAGTCCCCGGATAGAGCCTCGTTGAAAGCCACAACAAAGACGCGCTTTGCCATTTGCTTCAAATGCCTAATCACAGGAATGTAATCTCTGTCACCTGCGACGAACACAAAGCATTCAATCTCTTTTCTCGTATAGAGAACTTCCATAGCGTCAATACAAAGTCGCATGTCCGCAGCGTTCTTATGGTCGGTTGAGAGGACGTTCTTCGTCTCGATACCAGCTAAGAACAACGGTCCCTGAATTGACGCCTCAATTCGATCGAAGTCAGCGTAAGCGTTTTCGACTATACACTCAGTATCAAACGTGTCAACAAAGTGCTCTCTCGTTTTGCGAACGACGCTCAGCAGAGCTTCGCCAGCGTCATCCGGCTCGAACTGCCTATCGTTTACGAGGTGCCAGTAAACGTTTTCAATGTCGAGGTACAGCGCACCTAATGAAGGCATTAAGGAGCCTCCAGGTGATGCGAGACCGCATCACCCATTTCAGAGGTGGAAACGAGCTTCGTTCCCTCGACGAAGATGTCGGCGGTCCGCAGTCCTTGTTCGAGGGCCGACTCGACGGCGCGGTCGATCCTCGCCGCTCCTTCCCCTTCGCCAAAGCTGTACCTCAGCATCATCGCTGCGCTCAGTATGGCGGCGAGCGGGTTGGCGCGTCCCTGACCTGCGATATCGGGCGCGGAGCCATGGACCGGCTCATACATTCCAAAGACCTTCCCGTTCTTGGTGTCGCTCAGCGAGGCGCTGGGAAGCAGCCCCAGCGACCCCGTGATCATCGAAGCCTCATCCGAGAGGATGTCGCCAAACATGTTCTCCGTCAAGATCACGTCGAACTGGCGCGGGTCTCGGATGAGTTGCATCGCGCAGTTGTCGATGAGCATGTGCGAGACCTTCACATCCGGGTTTTCGGCGGCCATTCGCGTCACGGTCTCGCGCCAAAGGCGGCTCGTTTCGAGCACGTTCGCCTTGTCCACGCTTACGATCTCCTTCCTGCGGGCGCGCGCGATCTCGAAGGCTCGTGCGGCGATCCTCTCCACCTCGTGCTGGGAATACACTGCGGTGTCGACGGCCACTCGGCCCTCGTCCCGGCGTTCCCGTGGCGTCCCGAAATAGATGCCTCCGGTCAGCTCGCGCACCACGACCAAGTCGATCAGTCCCCGATCGCCCTTGAGCGGGCTTGCGGAAAGCAGCGGACCCAAGGTTTTCGCGGGCCGAACGTTGGCGTAGAGGTTGAGTTCGCGGCGCAAAGGAAGCAACGCCCCAACTTCCGGGCGGAGGCTCACAGGCTCGATGGCATCCCACTTGGGCCCGCCGACCGCGCCGAGAAGCACGGCGTCGGCGTTCCTGCACAGGTCGAGCGTCGCTTCGGGCAGCGGGCGTCCGCAGTCGTCATACGCCGCCCCGCCCACCAGCGCCGATTCAAATTCCAGGTCGCTGCTGACTCGCCGAAGCACCTTCACCGCTTCAGCAATCACTTCGGGGCCGATGCCATCCCCAGCAAGGACAGCGACTTTGTGACTCATGCGAGGAATTATGCCGAATTGCAGTCGATGAGGTCGCAAAGGGCTATGCGAGAGCGCTCACAGTCGTTACAATGAGGGGGCTTCGACTCTTCGGTTTTTGGGCGCTGAAATGAGACTGATTGGGCTGGGCACGCGCGTGGTTTGCTTTGCGCTCGACGAGGCGAGGGTCGCCAAGTTCGTTCTGACCCCACAAGAAACTGTCAGCCAGTACCGACGCCTCGGAATCGACTTAGGGAGAGTCGCATGGTCGCCCTGCCCCGGAGACGTTCTCGAGTCGGCGCGTATCCTTCGCCGCCGGAGTCTTGCTTCCGTCCAGATGGCCTATCTTCGACACACCGACTTCTTCAGGCTCCTCGAAGTCCATCTCGAAGACCCATGCGATTCCGAGCCACCGTTCGTTTCTGATTCCTTGGAGTCTGCGCAGACTCTGCCGTTGGCAGGCCGCCCGTGGTTTCTCCAGAGTCGGGCGCTGACTGTGCAAAACGCGCTGATCGGAGCGAATCGCGAGCGTCAGCAAGAGATCCTCGACCTCGTGCTCGACTGCATCGCGGCCCTCGGGGAGCGGGGGATTCAGGACAAGACCTACAACTTCCTCGACAATTTCGGGCTCTGCGACGGGAGCGTCTTCCCTCTCGACGTGGGCGAATTGGAGTTCAGCGATCAGTCAGAAGCAGGCCTCTGCGTCGATCGAATCTTGGCGAGCGATTCCTTTCGCACTCTCAAGTCGTGCGCCCCTTGGCTGGGCGGCTACTTCGCGGCAGGGCTGGCTTCGCTGGAGGCGAAAAGAGTTACTCCCCGAGGACCTTGAGGACCACCCGCTTGCGGCGTTGCCCATCAAACTCCGCATAAAACACCTGCTGCCACGGCCCCAAATCGAGCCTCCCCTTGGTGATGGGCAGGACGACCTGGTGGTGCAGGATCAGGTTCTTAAGGTGGGCTTCGCCGTTGTCTTCCCCGGTGGCATGGTGGCGGTAGTCCTTCTTGGGGGCGAGCCCTTGGAGCCACTCCTTGATGTCCTCGATCAATCCATACTCAAGGTCGTTGACATAGACCGCGGCCGTAATGTGCATCGCGCTCACGAGGACAAACCCCTCTTGCACCCCGCTCGAACTGACCGCTTGCTCGACCTGGCCGGTGATGCAAACGAATTCTTCTCGCTGGCGGGTCTCAAACCACAAGTATTCCGTATGCGATTTCATGCCCGGCAGGTTATCCTATTGACATGCCCTGCCGAACCGATTCGTCATGTCCGATCGGGGGCTAAGGAGGGTCAAGTGACAGAAGAGAGTGCAGTGAAGTCCTTTGACATCGAGCCCTTGGAGAGTACGCACACGGAAGTAGGCTTGCTGGGGGCGGCACTAGTTGACGGGACTCGTGAGTGGCTCGAGGAACTTGGTGAAGTTCCCGACGACGCTGTGTCGTGGCAACCTCTGCCCGGTTTCCATAGCATCGGAGCGGTGATGTTGCACATCATCGACGTTGAGTCCTATTGGATCGAGCAAGTTGCATGCGGTCGTCAGGTTTCGGCTGAGGAAACCCAGGAGTTGATGAGTGACGAAGTCGATCAATATCGGGGAGTCTGGCCAGCACCACCTCGAAAGCCCTGGAGCTACTACCTCGGGCTTCACACTCGAATCAGGGAGCGAACCTTACGTTTGCTCCGGGAGCTTACGGAACCCGAGAGGTTCATCCAGTTTGCAGAGCATTCCGTTTCTGTCCGGTGGATTCTTCATCATGTGGTTACGCACGAAGCCTATCACGCCGGTCAGGCAGTGCTTCTGAAGGCAATGTGGGAACGGACTGCCGGCAGGGCATTCGACAAATTAGACTGAACGATCGCGAGCCCACTCGACACACACTCTTCGGACAACCGACAATGGATGCTGATCTGCAGCAAGCCCTAAGCGGAAACCGCGAAACGATGGCGCGAATCGTCGACGAGCATTACGACTCGGTGTTTCGGTTTTGCGCCCGCCGGATCGGGACCGACGGGGCGGCGGACGCCGCGCAAGAGACGTTCGTAACGGCGCAACAGCGGATCCGCGGTTTCCGGGGTCATTCGAGTCTGAGGACTTGGCTTCTGGGCATCGCGCTCAACCACTGTCGGAACCTGTCCAGGAAGTTGGGACCGCAAATGGCGCGCTTTCAGCCCTTCGAGGACGAAACAGGAGACCCATCGAGCGTCGATCCGACCCAGGTCATGATCGAACGCGAGACTCTGCGGAGCGCCTTCGAGAAGCTGAGCGAAGACCACAAGGAGGTCGTCCTGCTCCACGAAGTCGAAGGGCTAACCTACGACGAGGCAGCACACGTGCTTGGAGTTCCCGCCGGCACCGTGAAGTCGCGGCTGCACCACGCCTTTCAGAACCTTCGCGCCAGCCTTTGCGACCCGCAGGAGGCCAACTCATGAGCCTACGTGACGACTTGAAAGCCTACATCGACGGCGAACTCAGCGCGGATCGCGCCGAAGAGGTGCGACGGGCCATCGGCGCGGACCCCCAACTTCAAAAGGAGGTTGAACAATTGAGATTCCTTGGTCTTGAGATTCGAAGGCTCGCAGCGGAGCCGGCGGTAAACGGCCGTGAAGCGGCCCTTGCCGCAGTTCGCCGAAGTTCGCGCCCTTGGTGGCATCCCTTCAGCCCCGCGGGACGGTTCGCCTATGCTGGGGCGTTGCTCGTCTTGCTCCTGGGCTTTGCGCTCATGCAGCGCCCCCTACGCAGTCAGTTCTTGGCTGCCACAGTCGCCTCCGAGAGCGCTTACATGGATGCCGGCGCCGAAAGCGCGAAGATGGAGTCGGGGGGAATGGCCGGCAGGATGCCTGCTGAAGCTCCGGCGGACCAGGCGCCTGCAGCCAACACTCCGTATTCAGAGGGCCTCATGTCCGGAAAGAGTCGTTCGGGAGCTGGGACTAGCTCGGCGACCCCCCCCGAACTCCCCGATTTGGAGCGGCGTGTGATCCAGACGGGCTCGCTTTCGCTGCGTGTAGAGAACCTGCAAGCCGCGCTGGAACAGGCGGAAGCGATCGCCAATGCCCTCGGCGGGTATGTCGAAAACCAGAACGACAGCGGTTCGCAAACGCAGTTGCCCCGAGGCAATATGACGCTGCGCGTGAAGTCCGTTCACTTCAGCGACGCCATGAACCAGCTTCGAGCGCTCGGGGAGAAACTCAGCGGGAGTACGAACCGAGAGGACATCACTCGGCAATACGCCGACATCGAAGGCCGATTGCGGGCGCTTCGGGCCGAAGAAGAGAGCTACGTGACGATGCTCCGCGCCGCCAAGAAGGTCGGCGAACTGCTGGAGATCAAGGAGCGCCTCGGGTACGTTCGGCAAGAACTGGAGAGCTTCGAGTCGCAGCGCCGGGCGCTCGCCAACCTCTCGACCCTCTCGACGATCTCGCTTTCGATGGAGCAGCGAGTCAAGCCGGGGCAACCTGAAAAAGGGGAAGGCTGGGCAGAAGACACTTGGTCGTCGGCCCTCAACGCGCTGACTTCCGCGGGCCGTTTCCTCGGCAGACTCGTGATCTTCGTCTTCGTGTTCGCGCCAATCTGGCTTCCTCCCGTGCTGCTTTTCTGGTGGCTCGCCAAGAGAGCCAAGGCCGCCTGATAGCTACCCCTTCATGCCGATGGGTTGGACGAGGGCTTGAATGCGGCCAAACGCAGAGACTACGCCGGGATCGAACTGGGTCCCGGCGCATCGCTGCAGTTCGGCCAGAGCCTCCTCGGGCATCCGCAATTCCCGAAACGGCGAGGCCATCGTCATCACGTCGAATGCTTCAGCGACTCCGATGATCCTCGAACCTAAAGGGATCTCGTCGCCCTGGAGGCCATCGGGGTAGCCGCCTCCGTCCCAATGCTCGTGGTGATGGCGTACCATGAGAGCCGCTTCCGCAAGCCACTCGATCCCTTCGAGCACGCGAATGGACAGCTCTGCATGGAGCCTTAGCGCGGCGAATTCCTCGTCGGAGAGTCCTCCGGGTTTGACGAGCAGGTCCCGGTCGACAGCCACCTTGCCGATGTCGTGAAGCGCGGCGGCTCGCCGGATGTCCAGCAGGTCGGCTTCAGATACGCCCAATTCGTGCGCGGTGGCGACTGAATAGACGGCGACGCGCTCCGCGTGGTCGGCCTCTCCAGGACAGTGGAGTTCGAGCGTTCGTTGCAAGGCTCGAATCAACTCGTTTTGCTGAATCCTCAGCGCGTCGGCTTCGTTCACTCCCATTCCTCCTTCGACTTCAGGACGCCTACAACGGCCTCAACTTCCTCCGGCTCCAAGGTTCTTGGGTCGATCCACACTCGATCGCGTTCAATTCGGGTCAAAATCGAAGGTTCGCCTTGCCGTAGGCTCTTGGCAAGAGCGATCGGATCCCGGCTTGCCAAGCCTACGCGAACCGTCGCTACCCCTTCCCCTTCTCCGCAGCCGCCTCCGATTTCGGTGATTCCTTCCTCGATGGCCGTTTCGACCCCTGCGGCGGACGCGATTCTCTCGGCGTACCCCCGGACGGTCTCCAGACTCCTCGCGAGGTAGGCGAGCGTAGGGAGTTCCAGGCTCCTTCCGGTCCAGTAGAGTCTGAGGGTCTCCGAGAGAGCTACGACGGTGAGCTTGTCGACCCGCGAGGCCCTTGCGGAGGGGTGCCTTGCGATCCGGTCGATCAGGGTCCCATCGCCGACCAGAAGCCCCGCTTGAGGACCCCCGAGCAGCTTGTCTCCGCTGAACGTAACGATGTGGGCGCCCGCTGCAAGGGCATCCTGCACTCGGTACCACTTCGGCGCTCCGAACTGAGAAGTATCGACCAGGCACCCGCTGCCGACGTCTTCGAGGAACACGATTCCCCGGCTCCGCGCGAGTTCGGCGAGCTCCTGGCTCGAAGGCGACTCGACAAAGCCAGTCATCTTGAAATTGGATCTGTGGCACCTTACGATTACGGCGGTCTCGGGGTTCATCGCCCTTTCGTAATCTGCCAGCCGCGTCTTGTTCGTACACCCGACTTCGACCAGGCGACACCCGCTCGCCTCGATCACTTCGGGCATACGGAACGAACCTCCGATTTCGACCATCTCCCCCCGCGAGAGAAGCACTTCCTTCCCGGAGCCAAGAGCAGAGAGCGCGCAGTAGACCGCCGCAGCGCAGTTGTTGACAACGAAGGAGGATTCGCCCCCGACCACCTTAGAGATCATCTCGCGCATCACCTCTTGACGGTCGCCCCGCGAGCCGGTGGTGAGATCGACTTCCAGCGCCAGATGACCCTCTGCGGCCCCGGCCAGAGCCTTCGCAACGGAAAGAGCGAGCCTGGCCCTTCCGAGGCCCGTGTGCAAGATCACCCCGGAGGCATTGAGTACGGTACGGACTCGCGGACCCGTCAGCCGCTCCGCATGAGCCCGGGCCGCCCTTTCCACTTCCTCACGTGAAGGCGACGGTCCCTGAGACGCGGCTCGACGATAATCATCGATCGCCCGTCGCGCGGCTTCCGTGCGTACAGCCTCAGGGAATGCCGCCAAGAGTTCGCTCCGCTTGACGGAATCGACTTGAGGGGGTCGTCTCGATGCGTCCAAATGTCCTCCCAGGGTCTCGTTGCTCAATTTCGCTTCAATGCGCCAGATAAGAATGTATCATGTTTCCGTGCATACATCGCCGCCGCCCTTTACACCGCCCGCACCGGCACAGCCCAAAAAGAGCCGCACCGGGTTGATTATCGGCATCACGATCATCGCCGTTGTCGGCGGTTGTGTGCTGATGGTCGGCCTGATGGCCTACATGTTCACCGGATTCTGGGGCAAGATGACGCCGTCGATCGGGTGCGCGATCGCCTTTGAAGGCGCGCGAGATGCCCTTCTCGAGTACGCCGCTGAGCATGACGGCGCCCTCCCCAACGCCGAATCGTGGCAAGACGACATCCGGGAGTTGATGAGAAGGCGTCTGAAAGAGGAAGCGGACGTCCCGTTCGACCTAAAGATCATGGACCCGGACGGAGATTGGGGCTGCTTCAAGGACGATGGAAAGAGCATGACCGGAATGGCCTTCAATTCGGCCCTTTCCGGCAAGAAGCTGGCGGAGATTTCCGAGCCTGCGACGATCTACTTGGTGTTCGAGATTGAAAGCCCGCGCCCCAACGCTCACGAAGAGTATAAGGCGCGCGACAACGCGACTTCGCCCAAATTCATGGGCACGCCTCGGGGATGGATCAAGGTGCCGGTCAAAGGCGAGGGCGATTTCGGCGCTCTAAGCGAGAACGAGGGCCCTTTCCGAAACACCCGACAGCAGCAGGATTTGGGCTCAGAATGAACCGTCGAGAGCAGGATGCGTCCCTGCTTGCGTATACTAGAGTGCGACGGTAAGGAACCCTCCGATATGACTCACACCTTCACATTGGCATTTCTGCAGGGCCAGGAACTGTGGATCGTCTTGCTCGTCATCCTCGTTCTCTTCGGCGGCAAGAAGATTCCTGAACTGATGCGGGGCGTCGGCAAAGGGGTTGGCGAACTGCAAAAGGGCCTGGACGAAGGCAAACGCTCGGTCGACTACTCCGCGAAATCCGAACCCGCGGACTCAGCTTCAAAGACCGACGACGACTCCAAGTAGCCGCGCGTGGCCGCCAACGAGCGCCGCGAGGTCTTTGGCTGGCAGGGATTTCGGTTTGACCACCCGGCGGACTGGGCGCCAGTCGTTTTGATCGGCACCGCCAAATCGGGCCGCGTTAGGCTCGACGCCAAAGACTCGCTTTCGATCCAAGTGCGCTGGAAAGCCTCCCCTCACCCCCCGGATGGCGAATCCGCTCTTCGCACCTACCTCAAAAACCTCCACCGCGATGCCGCCCGCGCGAGAACGCCCTTCTCGAGCAACGTGCAGCAGGACGGCGCGGCATGGCGCTACTCATGGTCATCGAAGTTGCACGCCCTCGGAATCTACTGGTTTGCCCCCGAACTGAAGCGGACGTTCCTCGTTGAAGCCGTGGGAACCTCGAAGAACCCACCGAAGAAGGCCCTCGAAGCCGTTTGGGAGCGCTTCGAATTGAGCCCAGGCGACCCTTGGTTGTGGTCCCTCTACGGGCTCGCCTTAAAGCTCCCGGCCGGGTTTCAGCTTGTGCAGCCTACTCTTCGGGCGGGCCGCACGACCCTCGAGTTCCGAGCCCGTGGCGCAAGGCTCGTCGCTGAGCGTTGGGGGTTTGGCCGTCAACTGGTGGAAAAACACGGACTGGCGGAGTGGGCCGCTTCCCTCCACAGGCTCCCACAGGGCTCCGGAACCACCGACGGCCCAAGGTTCCATTGGAAGGGGGAGAGAAGGATCGGGTGGTTACCTTCCCGAACCGTACTCGTGCGCTATGATGAGGAGCGGAACCACCTTACGTCGGTGGTTTGCGACTTTCGCAGCAAGGATTTGGAGCCGCAATGGGATTGGTTCGCCTGATCGGAAGCTTCTTGGGGGACCGCAGGGGCCCTTCGATCGAGGAATTGAGAAAGTCGGTACCACTTCGGTCTGCCCACGCCTCAGAACGCGATTGCGAAAACGGCGGCGTCGAACTCGCCCTTCCCCTCGACCAGTTCCGAGCCTACCGTTGGGTTCCTCGGGGGCTGTCGCCTCAAGGCGAGAAGAGGTTCGAGCTCGAGTCCGTGGGCGCTACCGTTTGGCGTCTGTGCGACGGGCGGCACACGTTCGACGCGATCGCACGGCAGCTTGTCTCGAAGTTCGGAATGAACCGGCTCGAAGCGGAGGCCTCATTGGCAGCGTTCTTACAGATGTTGGGCAAGCGCGGGCTTGTGGAATTGAAAGTCAAGAAGAAGCAATGAAACCCAAGCACCGACGAGTTTCCGCAGATTGGAGGATCGCATGGCGTCAAGCGTTCGCCAGCCTTCGCGTGCGGCTCCTCAGGCAAACGCTCACAACCCTTGGCATCGGCGCGGGTTCGGCATACCTCGCGGCGGCGCTCGTTATTCGATCGGTCGAAGTCGCCAAGCCGACAGTGGACGCCGTCACGTTGGCTCGGGTCGATTGGCAAGCTGCAGCGGCGGCCGCGCTGTGCTTGTTGGGCGTTTCGAACTCCATGTTCATCGCCGTAACGGAGAGGTTCCGCGAGATCGGGACCTTCAAGTGCTTGGGCGCGACGGACGGCTTCATTGTGGCGGTGTTCTTTTTTGAGGGACTCTTCATGGGGCTGTTGGGGTCCGTCGTCGGGGCAACCCTGGGCGCAGGGGGTTCGGCCTTCGTTTTGAGTTGGGGCGGCTCCGAATTAATGGCGAGTTGGGTGCTGTCTGCGGTCGCGTTGGGTTCGACGGCGGGCACGGGATTGACGCTGATCGCTGCTCTCACCCCGGCAATCGTGGCCGCTCGAATGCCAGCGGTAGCTGCGTTGAGGACGGAGATTTGAGCTCGAGCGCCATCGTACGGACGCTCGAGCTCGTTCGCACCTATGGCGAGGGGTCGACGGCCGTTCATGCGGTGAACGGCATCTCGTGTCAGGTCGAGGCGGGCCAGTACGTCTCGATCATGGGACCCTCAGGTTCGGGCAAGAGCACGCTTTTCAATCTGATCGGCGGTCTCGACAAACCCACCAGCGGGAGCGTGTTCATCAACTCGATGGACATCGCGCAACTCGACGCCCGTGAGCTCGCGTTCTTGCGTTGCCACACTATCGGCTATGTCTTCCAAACTTTCAACCTGATCGCCGTTCGCACCGCCCTCGAAAACGTCGTGCTGCCGATGCTGTTCGCGGGAACGCAATCGGAAGAGGCTGAGGAACGGGGGATGGATTTGTTGGGGTTGGTCGGCCTCAAGGAGAGGTTCAACCACCGTCCTAACGAGCTTTCGGGCGGACAGCAGCAACGGGTCGCCATCGCGCGGGCGCTCGCCAACAGCCCTTCGATCGTCCTTGCCGACGAACCCACCGGGAACCTCGACCTCAGCACAGGGCAAGAGATCATCACTCTCCTAAAGAAGCTCAATCAGGAGCAGGGGGTCACGGTCATCTCAGCGACGCACGATCTCAAGATGATCGACGTATCCGACCGGGTGTTCCATATCAGGGACGGCCAACTGCAACGCGTTGAGTCGCGCGAGGAGATTCAGCTCACGATCGGCTCGCTGGGCCGGACCGACGAGTAGTTCTTAGCCCTACCGAACGTAATGGATTTTCGGCTGATCCATCCGGTCGAGAAGCATCAGCGCTACGACGGGAAACGGCCGCGCCTTTGCCACCTCGCGGGCTTCGTCGAACGTGAGTTCCACGACGGTCATCCCGCTGAGATCGATCCATTCGGTGAACCGAATCGCCGCCGCTTCGCTGCTAAAACAGGCAAGGCCGTGGATGCCCAGATGGCAATAGCATCCGTACTTGCCCGAAGCGCTGTGAAAGGACACATAGACGACGTCCGGGAACTCGCTGTCCAATCCAAGGATCGGTTTCGATAGGGTTTCGACCATAGCGGACATTCTTGAGTTTCGGCAGGGCGAAGGGCCATTTGTAGACCCTTTGCTTTCTCGTTGTCAGTCATACCCGAACCTGGACGGAATCGCAACTGGTGGTCCTACAGGATCGGGCGCCTTGCACGGGGGGAGTCTGGTAGAATTCCATGCCCGCGCGGGCGTAGCTCAACGGATAGAGCATCAGTCTTCGGAACTGAGGGTTGGGGGTTCGAGTCCCTCCGCCCGCGCCAGAGTTCTTTCCCAACTTCACTTTTTCAGGTTCCTTTGAAGCTATTGAGGCTCGGATTCCGTCCCTTCAAGTATCCGCGACTGCGCTTCTCAGGTATTTTTGCCAGAATAGTAAGGTCGCGCGCGTCTGAGCTTGGATGCTTGGGCGCGACAAAGGAACCGAGGTGAACGATATGCGTTGTTATTCGGCCAAATGGATTGGGGTCTTGGCCTCTTTGGGAGTCGCTTGCCCCTTCGTCGAAGGAGCTTCCATGGCGGACGTGGTGTCCGCAGTGGGTTCGGCGAGGGCTGCGGTCGAGAAGGAAGCGAGCGCGGAGCCTCCTACGCGCCTCTCCGTCAATTCCAAGCAAGACGAAGACCCGATGTTCAAGAATTGGGAGTCCAGCGGCACGCTCGACTTCTATTATCAATACAACGACAATGAGTCCTACCGAGGGCACAGCGTCAACGGCCGCCTGTTCGACTCGCGGAACCAAGAACTCCAGCACATGGCGTTCCTTCTGCACCTGAACATGGTCCCGACGCCGAAGAACCCGTTTGGGTTGAACTTCACGATATGGAGCGGCGACGCCGCAGACAAGCATTTCGGGTTCGATTCGTCGAACGGAAAGCTGGCCAAGCATTTGCTCGAAGCGTTCATCACCTTCCCCACGGGCGGAGGCACGATCGACCTTGGCAAGTTCAAAGGGTTCTTGGGATATGAGGACACCGAGAATTTTAACAACGACAATTACAGCCGCGGCCTCCTCTTCACGATGGCCCAGCCAAGACACATGACCGGAATCCGCGGAACGATTCCGCTCAACGACAGAATCGAGCTTACAGCGTTCGTGGTCAACGGTTGGAACGAAACCGACGACCCCAATGGAAGCAAGACTTTTGGCGGCGTCCTCAACGTCGATTGGAGCGAGCGGACGAAAGCCAAGCTGGCTTTGATCACTGGGCGTGAAGGCGGAACCTCTACGAACAACTCCGGGAGCTACAGCGGGCTTGGATTCGGGTCTGCCGGAAGCACACAGGTCGATTCTGCGATCTTCAACCTGCGCCATCAGGTCGACGACCGCACATCGCTTGGGTTCGAGGCACAGGGCCTAAGGGCGAAAACCCCGAACAAGGCCGACGCTTTTGGCGGGGGCGTGTACCTGAAGCATCAGTTCAACGATCAGGTCACATTGGCCTTTCGAGGAGAAACCGTCGAAGTCGAGGTACCCGGTGACAAGGTTACGATCGATTCGCTGACCGGCACGATCGACTACCTATGGGGCGCCAAAAACGTCGTTCGGTTCGAAGCTCGGCACGATAGCTCGAACAAGGCGATGTTCTTGAGCAAGGGCCCGAAGGAGAAGACCCAAACGACGTTTACCGTTGCCTTCGGGTTCCGGTTCTGACGATCCGCAGGGTCCATTTCGGCCTGGGAACTGGCGTTGAGGGAAGGTTCTTTTTCGCCAAGGTCCCAGGCCTTTCTACGGCCTTTTCGAATCGAATCGAAGCCTGCGTAATTACTCAGGCCTTCGTCCGTCTTCTTGAGAGGTGGCTGCTTACCATGGGGCTGTCATCCAAGGGAGAAAGCAATGATCAAACGACTCGGGTTGCGCCTTGCAACCCTCATTCTGTTGGCGACTTCAGCGGTTGGGGCGCTGGGCGCGGAGTTCACCCTCGACGACCTCAAGAAGATGGTCCGCGAGATTGAGGCGATCGCTCCGAAGAACGAGGCCTACCAATATCCGATCGACGTGGCGTTTGAGGAGGACGACGAAGTCAACGCCTACGCCAGCGCGATCTTCGAGGAAGGCAAGAAGCCGCAGGCCATTCTAAGGGTCCACACTGGGCTGGTCAAGTTCTGTGACGGAGACGCGCGGATCATCCGAGCCGTGGTCGCCCACGAAGTGGCGCACCTCGCAAATGGACACGTCAAGCCCTCTGAACCCGCCGCGAGAGACCTCGCCAAGCTGTGGACGCGCGTTCAAGAAACGGAAGCCGACGTAAGCGGCGCCTCGTATTTGGAGAGGCTTGGCCATGCGAACAAGGACATGGTCGACATGCTCCTGAAACTCGAGACCTTGCGCGGCCGCCAAGGGAGTTGGCTCGGTAGATTGACCGGGACGCACCCCGACCCTAAGGCTCGCGCGGCGCGAATCTCTACCGAGCCTGCGGTATTGGAGTCGTTCGTTCAATTCGACGTCGCGCTGACTTATATGGAGGCTCGGATGTTTGGCATCGCGAGCCGCCTGTTCGATTCGGCGGCAACCCGATATCCGATGCTCAGCGCGGCCTACGTCAATTCGGCGCAGGCTTCGCTGATGAACTACTACGATAACCTGCCCGTACCCGTCAAAGAGAACTGGTTTCGACCGGACTTCGGCCCGCTCCTAACCGACATTCCGCTTTCGGAAGCCCGCGATCCTGAGATTCGCGACTCCGATCGAAGGCGATACGCTGAGGCTCTGCTGAAGCTCCAGGTGGCCGCCGAAAAGGCGTCCGGCAACCCCCGTGTTGCCGAGTTGATGGCTCTGGCGCAAGTGCTCGAACCCGATGGCAAGAAGGACGTGCTCCAAGCTGGAATCGCCGCATTGCGTAAGCTAACGGGCGCCGCGACCGACACTTGGGACCTCCTTCGCCACGCGGTCAATCTAGGCCTCGGGCTCGATCGAATGGGCGACGTTCAAGGGGCGTACGACGCGATGATTGGCGCGCAGAAGAAATCGGAGTATTTCAACCCTGCAATCGCGGAGAACCTCGGTCGGATCAGCGTGAAGGGCGCGTCGAAAGAGACGGACGCTCTGACCGCCGAAGTGCTTGCCATGTGGCTCGCGGAGACGCCTTCATCGAACGTCAATTGGAGCGCAGTCAAGAAGAACTACGAGACCGTTTGCGGAAGGTTGGGCGTCGAACCCAAGAAGGTTGAGCCCAAGCCGTCCTACCTCTGCAAGCCTTTGACGGTAACCCTCGGCGACAAAACGTTGGGCCTGCTCGACCCAGTCCAAGAGATCGTAGATAGGCTCGGCCCGGCGGACCTGCGCATCTCGTTCGATTCGCGGTATCCCGACCTTACGGAGATGAGGTGGCGAGGCGGCGACTTCTCGATCTTCACCGAGAGCGGACGAGTCATGCGCCTGACCACTTATGTTGCCGGGAGCTCCGTCTCCCTTCGTCCAGTCAACACGACCGACTCGCGGGAATTCCTGCTGACGGTTGGAATGAGCGAGGACGACTTCGCCAAGGTGCTCAACCTGAAGGGCGCCAAGGAGAAGGAACTCGCCAAGGGGGGCAAGCTCGAGACCTGGATGTACTTCAGCGGCCTCAACCTCGGCGTCATGTTCGAGGACGGAAAGCTGAAAGGGATCACGATCACGCCCGCTTACTAAGGGGGCAGCAGTCTAACGGACGCGGGGGGTCTTGGCCGCCCGCGTCCGTTTTTTAGGGACCGTAAGCGCCGATATTGGGCCGGGCAATCCAGGTCTTGCGAACTTGCAGCTTGTCGAAAGCCATGAAAACCACGCCCATACTCTCCAGGCGCCCGACCTTGCCGTACCTGTCCGGCGGAGGCACCTTGGCATAAATCTTATGCTCCGAGCCGTCCCAAGTTCCAACCGCAGCCAAGTTGCCGTATTCGTCCACGGTTCCGGTGAATTCGAGGGCCATGCCTTCCTCGATCCCCAAACGACCCTTTGCCGACCCATCGGCAGAAACCGTCCATTCGACCGTCGTCACTCGTGGCTCCATTTGATCGCCCACACCGATCGCGGGGAGCGACTTTGTGCCGACGTAGATCGAGACGTCGGGCTTGAGCCCATAGTGGAACCTTGCGAAGAGCGGATTGCCCGGATGAGCTAGGCCAGCCTCATAGGCGAGGGTGTCGCATGCGTCGCTGTCGCCTGCGGCTTTGACCTCCTCGAACAGAACCCCGACCGCGAAGGCATGAATCGGAAGCCAGTTCGAATTGCGCTGGGTACGCGACTCCTCGAGCAACGGAAACGACTTGTCGAACTCTCCAAGCGCGTGCCATGCAATCCCTGCGAAGGCTCGCTGGGCAGGGTCCTTGAACTCGGGATCGAGCAGCTTCCGCGCTTCGTCCTTATCACCCACAATCGCCTCCAGCAACGCGCGCGTGGCCCGTGCGTGGTCCTTGAGCGGATACGAGGGTTCGACAAGCTTCTTGACGAGGTCGTAAGCCTCTTGGAACTTGCCGGCCGTCGCCCAGGTCATGGCGAGAAACCACTGAGAATCGACCCGATCGCTTGCGACGAACTTGTCCGAATGAGCGATTCGCTCTACTTCCTCTGAGTCTCCGACCCCGATGCAAATCATCATGTAGATCGACAGCAACCCGGACGACATCTTGCCTTGCCGTTCCAAGGGCGTCAGATGCTCGCGAGCTAAAAAGTACAGTTGAAGGTTGCGCTCGTTGCTGAGTCCGATCGTCACGAGGCGTTCCCATAGTTCGGCGTCCAACCCGAACTTGGGGACGTATTCGATCATAAGGTTGAAGAACGTCGTTTGGAGTTGAGCGTAGGCCATCCCATCGATCGCTCCCGCCTCAAACGTCTCCTGTAGCATCTCGTCGACGATAGTGAAGGCCATCGTGACGAAGTCCACTTCGCTCTCGGCATACTTCTCGGTTGGCCGGATGAGGTCCATGCCCTTCTCCATGCCGTTCTTCACGGATTCGGCGATCATCTTGGCGAGCCAAGCCTTCCAGGAGTAAGGGTGCGCTTCCGATGCCGCCTTGACCTCGTCGGCGATTAGTGCGACTCTCATGCCCGCTATGCGAAGACCGGCGATGATTTCGTTCGGCGCGGGACTTTCCTTCATCGCCTCCCGCAAGAACCTGATCATCTCGTCGAAGCGGTCGTTGTCTTTGTGGAACCGCGCCTTCGCCAAGAGCCAAAACGCTCGGTGCTCGCCGACAGCGTCCGTTTCCGCAAACAGCTTTTCTAGGTCGTCGAACCTCTTCAAGGACCCAAGCACGATGTACTCGCCGATCTGAAACAGGTAGTCCTCGATGATGCCGGGCGGCAGTTGTCGGCCCTTTCGGTACCATTCGACGGCTTCGTCGTTCTGGCCCGCCAGGACGTGGGACTCCGCTTTTACGTAAGCGTATAAGCGCCCCTGAGGATCGGTCGATTCGAGAATCCTTGTGGCGAAAAGCTGCTGCGTGTCGCTTTCGGCGTTGTTCTTGACCAGCACCCAGATCAGCATCGCCGCGCCATCCGACGAGTCCGTCTCCCAAAGGGCGTCGATGGCCTTCAGCCTGTCTTCCACAAGGACGGTCTTTGAGCCATTGCTGCACACCGCGAGAGCGCGGATGTATTCGGATTCGCTTTCCTTGGCCAGTTTCTCGAGGATTCGCACGGACTCCGAGAGCCGGTCCGTGAGGTCGAGGGCGATCCCCAGCGTGTACCGCGAGTGATCGGTCATCTCGCCGATCTGGTCGAGCGTTTTGAGGGCCTCGACAGCGGTCAGGTACTCCTCGGCCTGAAAGAGCGCCTCGGCATATCTCGCCAGAGCCGCTTCGAATTGGGCTTGCTCGAGTTTCTGAGCTTCGTCGAGAAATGCCGCGAGACCCGATTCTCCCGATTGGGGCAGGTAGGCGGCGAGCAGCACGTCTTGGGTCTTCTCCGACCAAATCGCGGGCTCTTGTGCGTCTTCTCCGAAGTCCCTTTGGGTGAACTCAAAGACACTTTTGCGCACGTCCTCGGCGACTGCTGAAGCCCACAGGGCGCCCGAAACAGGGTTTCGAAGCTCGGTCTTTTCGAACGACTCAAGCAGGAAGTGGGCGAAGACCCCTTGGCGGAACGTGCGGTTCTCATAGGAGCGCTTTCCGGGCGCGCACCCCAGCAGCACGGCGATGTTGGCTTTCTTGCCCAGTTCCTGCAATTCTTCGCCGAATGCGTTCTCTTCCCCACCTCGGCACGCGTCGGAGATCACGAGTACGTTCTTCAACCCTGCTCGAACGAACCTCTCGATGATGGACTTCACGGGGATTCCGACCTTCTCAGCGTCCGCTTTGGTGGCGTTGATGGGCAGGAGGTAGTCGCCGCTGGGAAGCCCCACGCCATGACCCGAGAAGAAAAACACGAACAGGTCGGAGCGGTCGAGTTTCGGGTCGGCAAGGAGCCCGTCGAGTTCCCGGCTCACGTTCTCGTGGGTGACGCCGCCCCCGCCAGGCTCGTCGGTGAGGAGCCTCACGGTTCCCGGCTCGAAATCGAACTTCTCCAGGAGCGCCTTGTGGACGGCCCTTGCATCGCCCGCGGCGTATCTAAGCTGGCCGTATTCTTGGTAGTTCTGCGCCCCGATCACGAGCGCCCACCTCTTGGAAGCCACAAACGGCTTCTCTTGCGCGAAGAGGGTGGCGAACCCAAGCAAGAGCACTAACGGGCCGCAGAGGAGAGTCCGGAGTCGCATATCCCTCAATATGACGCGCTGCGCGCACGCAGAGAAACGCTACGCCGCTTTTCTCCGGCGATCGACTCGAATTCCGTTGAGCCCAGCGCTGTGGACGAAGCAGTTCTTACCCTTCGACTTTGCGGCATAGAGGGCGTTGTCGGCTTCCTCGATCAGCGCCTTGCCCTCGACCTGCCGAGGAGAGGTGGTCGAGATTCCGATGCTCAGCGTCACGTTGGCTTTCGGCCATTTGGCCTCATTCATCGCTTCCAGAATGCGCTCGGCGACTTCGCCAGCCCTCCTTTCGTCTGCGCCGAGAAGGACCAGGGCAAACTCCTCTCCGCCGTACCTGGCGACGCAGTCCGTGGGCCCCGCGCACGACTCCAGCACGCGCGAAACCCTGCTCAAAACTTCATCGCCCGCCGGGTGCCCGAAGGTGTCGTTATAGCGCTTGAAGTCATCCACATCGATCATCAAGAGGCTCAGTTTCTGGCCTTCCGCGTTGCACCGCTCGACCTCGCGGGCGAGGCGGTTCTGGAACGCCCTGTGGTTCATGAGCCCAGTAAGGCCGTCGGTCTTCGCAAGCGCTTTGAGCCGAGCGTTCGCTTGCTGAAGTTGGACTTGGTTATCCTTGAGGAGCCGGTTCATGCTCTCGATGTGCTGCATCTGACTCCGAATGCGATTGTCGGCTTCGATCGACTCGGTGATATCGGAGAAGCTGACGACAGCCGCGACGATTTCTCCACCATCGGCTACGGTCAGGGGACTGGAGTTGAGCGACAACCATCTTCGGTCCCCAGACCTCAGCGGAACGGAGAGGACCGCGTCCTTGACTACCTCGCCTTTCCGCAGCGATCGTATTACGGGGAACTCATTGACGGACACCGGGTTCCCGTCCCAGTCCGTCACGTCCCATGGGTGTGCGTAAAGGGACGTGCCCACGATATCGCTTACTTCGAGTTGCAGGAGCTTTGCGCCACACGGGTTGCACGTTTGGATTCTTCCTTCTGAGTCAACAACCATCACTCCTTCGAAGAGGGCGTTCATGGCGGTTCGGAAGCGGCCCTCACTCAAAGCGAGGTCGATTTCGACGGACTTCCGCTCGGTGATGTCAATGCTGGCGCAGACCGCGCCGCACACATCGTCCTCCGGACCCGTGATGGGAATCACGCTCGTAAGAGTAAAGCGTCGAGTCCCGTCTTCAAGCAGCACGACGAACTCCCGGTCGTTCACCTCATGCCCCTCAAAGGCCTGATCGAACATCTCGCGCCAGCGATCCGCGCCGCTTTCCAGCTCGACCACGGAGTCTACAGGCTGAAGATACGCTTCAAGGGTGCTCTTGCCCAGCACTTCGGCGCATTTACGGTTCCACTCATAGACGCAACCCGAACGATCCACCGTGAAGCAGGCGACAGGCAACCCCTCGAAGAGGTCCTCGAACCGCTTGGCGGCGAGCCGGTAGAGCTCGGAGGTGTTTTCAAGGTCCGAGGTGCGCTCGTTGAGGGCTTCGTTGCTCACCTGCAGCTCATGAGTCCGTTCATCGACCCTTGACTGAAGCAGGGCCCGATCTCGGACCAGGTCGCGTTGGGAGGACCCGAGCTTAGCGAAGACGAGGGCCATGATTCCCGGCGCAAGATCTGCGATGAAGTGCGAGGGGTTCTTGAAGTGGATGAATTGAATCGAATCGAACGTGAACGGAAGCCCAAGGTTGGCGATATCGACCACCCAGGCGAGCAGCGGGCAGCACGCGCCAAAGACCGCGCCTAGAAACGTGTAGACAAAGACCGAATGCGCGACGATCTCGCGCTTGCGGACATTTCGAACTTGAGAATCCATCCAGCCCTCCCCGGCTCAAAGGGATTGTCGGCTTTCGGGAGGCGCTGATGCAGTACTTTCGGTAGGTGTCATGCCATCTCCGGCAGGAATACCTGCTGGGCTTTGGACCTGCCCAAAACGAAAGGACCTGGCCGCCCTACGACGCCAGGCCCTACAAGATTGCGATCCCTTGGACGAGATTAGCTGCTCTTTCGTCGGCGGATCAGAGCGACAGCGCCGAGTCCGAGCGCTGCCATCGAGGCCGGCTCAGGAACGACGTTGACGCGGAACGCGCCAGCGTCCCCCACGCTCGGCGTGCCATTGCTGAACGAAGTCAATCGCGTATCGCCTTGGTCGTTGAAGTTCCACCCGCCCCAAGTGCCATCGGTGGTTGGCTTGACTTCGACCCAGTACTTCGTGCCCGAGCTGAGTACGATCGACGGGAACCCGTTGATCACCATGATCGGCGCTCCCCCGCTTCCGAAGGAACCCGCCGTAACACCGGACCAAGTCGTGACATAACTGCCAGGCGTATCGCTGCTGTCGTCGCGGAGTGAGATCGAATAGTCGTTCGTGCCCGCAACGTGCCCGAAGGCGACCTCGATGCTCTCAAGCGAGCCCGATGCCCCCGACACAAACTGGTGCGAAACGAATTGCGACCCGAAGCCGCCGGAAAGCAGCGACCAGCCGGAGCCGACGTTGTAAGAATCGCCGGCCCCAAAGTTGCTGAACGCAACGATGGCCTGGGAAGACGCCACCACGCAGGTGGCAGCAAGAAAACTGAACAAACGAAGAGTTCTCATGGGTTCTGATTCTCCTTTGCAATGGACTTCGCGAATGGCACCAGGCGCCAACGCGGTCTTGCAGAAACCATTTTATCACCTCTTGGGACGTTCGAATTACCAGGTTTTTGGGGGGCGTGTCCGACGTAGCTTCTGGGTTTCTGTTCTTGCCGAGCCCGACGCCGTAGGCCTCAAGGCGCTTCGGCGTCCGGCCAGTCCGAGGATTCGTCAAGGTCGTAAAGTTCGGAAGGTCCCACAGATACAATGCCGGACCGCTCCTGGTTGGACTCGATAATGCTCCTCGCGCCTTGGTCCCCAGAAAGTGCCACCAAGTCCGCGAAAAGCTCCTGAGAGAAGAGGGTCGGCGGGCTCGGCGAAGCGATCGAGCCGCAGTGCACGACGCAAAGTCCCCCTTGTCGCCATCGGGCGAGGACCGAATCGATGGTGCTCGATTGGATCCGAGGCATATCACCCAACAGAATCACCACCGCATCGGCCCGTTCGCAAACACGTTCGACGCCGGCCGAAAGAGAGCTTCCCATTCCTTCGGCGTACCTTGGATTCAGAACGAACTCGATTTCCAGCCCTTCGAGCGCCTTCTGGATCGCGTCGGCTTCGTGCCCCACTACAGCCAGCACCGAGTCGAGTTGCGAGCCGAGCGCGGTCTTCGCAGTGCGGCGAATAAGAGGCTCACCGCCCCATTCCCGCAAGAGCTTGTTGCCGCCCCGCATTCGGCGCGATTCCCCTGCCGCCAACAGGAGGCCAACGACGACGCCCGAACTCACGGCAATGCCGTCCGACGAACCGAAACGATCTCGGCAAGGATGCTCAGCGCGATCTCTGCCGGGCTTTTCGCCCCGATATCAAGCCCGACCGGGGCGTGGATTCGGGCGATATCGCTCTCTTCGAGCCCCCGGCTCCGGAGTCTCTCCCGTCTCTCGTCCTGCGTCTTCCGGCTTCCTAACGCGCCGACATAGCGCACCTTTGAGGGCAAGAGCGCCTCGAGCGCAGGGTCGTCGATCTTGGGGTCGTGGGCGAGAACGACTGCGAAGTCACTTACCGTCAAGTTCAATCCTCCAAGTGCTTCGGCGGGCGGCTTGGTCGACACATGGTCGGGAGCAGACGGGTACGTGGAAGGCTCCGCAAAGGCCGAGCGGGGATCGACCAGCAGGACTTCGAAACCTATTTCGCGCGCCATCGGGACCAAGTGCCGAGCGATCTGCCCTCCACCCACGATAATTAGCCGCTCAGGCGCGGGGTACCGAATACGGATTCCCGAACTCTGAATGGTGACACTCGGTTCAGCAAGCCCCGCGCTGCCTTCGTCATCCGAGTCGCTCTCGACCGTCCATTCCGCAGCCCCCGCTTCGCCGCACAAGACCAGTTGAAAGGGCAACCTCTCCGCGAGCGCTCTGGACAGAAGCGAACGCTGGTCCGGCGAGGACGAGAACGGTGCTACCTGAATTCGGACCCGCCCCCCGCACGTCAACCCGGCCTTCCAGAGCTGGCCAGGTTCAATCCCTTCGTAGACGAGTTCCCTCAGATAGCCCTTCTTGAGGCATTGAACGGCCTCGTGGACGACCTCGGACTCCACGCAGCCACCGCTCACCGAACCAAGAAACGCGCCCGACTCCCGAACCGCCATTGCAGAACCGATGGGGCGCGGCGAGGAGCCCCACGTCTCCACCACGACGCAGAGAGCGAACTTCGCGCCCTCAGCGCTCCACTCTTGCAGCCCGGCCCCAAGGTCCCGCATCGCTGGGCAAGCCGCTATCGTCGGTGCGGCAAGATTCGGATTCGCTTGCCTGTCGCCATGAAGACCGCGTTGGCGACCGAAGGGGCAGCCGCGGGATAACCCGGCTCCCCCACTCCGCCAATGCCCTCGGCGTCCGGCACGGCCAACACGTCGACCGGGAACCCTTCCGCTAAGCTACACCAGCCAAAGTCGAAGAAGTTCGTCTCCTTGACCCCGCCTCCTTCGAGAGTGTTGCCCGCGTGGAACAGGCAAGAGACCCCGTCGACCGTGGCACCCTGAACTTGGGCTTCGATCCCTAGCGGGTTGACCGCGACGCCGCAATCCATAACCGCCCACACCTTCTCAACCTTGATCTTGCCGGTCGCGGTCGTTGAGACTTCGGCGATCTGCGTGCAATGCGAGCCAAAGCCCGAGTAGCAAGCAACGCCCATGCCTCTACCTGGATCTAGGCGACGCCCCCAACTGGACCTCTCGGCGCATAGCTCCAAGGTTCTTCGAAGGCGAGGGTTTCGAAGGGTTTGGAGGCGAAGCTCCACGGGGTCCTTGCCTCCCAGCGCCGCGAGTTCATCGAAGAAGCTCTCGATGACGTAGCCGAGGAAAGTGGCATCGACCGACCGCCAAGCTCCCGTGGGGACCCCCGCTGAGACGCCGACCCGCTGTTGGTAGGCTGCATCGATCGCGTAAGGAATCCCGGCGTTCGACCAACCGCCTTGTCCCCTTCCGCCGCCCCCAGGAACTGCGAGGTTGTGCGCCCAGAACACCGGCTTTCCGGAGGCGTCGACTCCTCCGGTCATGCGGTGGTAGGTTGCGGGTCGGTAGTTGTCGTGTCGCATGTCGTCGTCGCGGGTCCACAGGATTTGGACCGGCTCATTGGTCTGCCGCGAAATCTGGACCGCCTCCATCACTGCCTCGGCGCTCAGCCTTCGGCCAAACCCGCCCCCAGCGAGCGTCACGTGGAAGGTCACGTTCTCAACTGGGATCGATAGGCTCCTCGCCGCCTGTTCCCTGGCCCTGTCCGGTATCTGCGTGGGCGCCCAGATCTCGCATCGGTCCCCCGAAACGTGCGCCACGGCGTTTTGAGGCTCCATCGTCAGGTGTGAAAGGTAGGGGAGCTCGTAGTCGGCTGTGACCGTCTTTGCAACGGTTGCCGGAGCGGTCGGAGGGGTCGTCAGGGCCTCTCGGAACCGAGTCCGCAGCGTCTCGCTATCGAGCCCGCCGCTCGAAGGCTCTTGTGCCTTGAGTGCCTCCCGTCCTTTGAGCGCCGACCAGGTGTCTTGGGCTACCACGGCGACATTGGGGCCGACCTCGAACACATGAGTTACGCCGGGAACGGCGCGGGCAGCATCTGCGTCATAGCTCGCAAACCGCCCCCCAAACGCCCGGGGTCTCGCCATCACGGCCACTTTCGCCCCCTCAGGTCGCGCGTCGATGCCATAGACGGCCTTGCCCGTTACGACGTCTGCGTTATCGATTCTCTTGGTCGGCTTGCCGATGAATCGAAACTCCGAGGGCGACTTGAGGCGCACCTCGGAAGGCGCGGGAGCCGACAGCTTGGCCGCCTCCGCAGCCAACTCGCCGTAGCCGAACGTTTGGCCGTTCGAGCCGTGCCGCACGGAACCATTTTCCGCAACGCACTGATCCGCAGACACTCCAAACCGATTCGCGGCCGCCATCTTGAGCATCAAGCACGCGACCGCTCCAGCTTGGCGCAACGGGGTGTAGAGGCTTCGAACGCTTCCTGAACCACCCACGCTCTGCGAGCCGTATTTCTGGCCGTCTCCCGGCGCCTGCGCGATTCGGACGTTCTTCCAATCGACGTTCAACTCCTCCGCTACCAGCATCGCCAGCGAAGTTCGCACCCCTTGGCCGATCTCGGGTTTGGGAATCGTGATCGTGACGATTCCGGATTCGTCGATCTGAACGAACACGTTGGGGCTGAACTTAGCGGCCCCGCTCTCTTTGCCGTTCGCTGCTGTGGCGTTTCGAACCGGCATCATGCAGCCGATAACCAGTCCTGTGCCGACACCGCCCGCCACCTTGAGAAATCCCCTCCGGGTCATGTCCAATCGATTGCTCATTCCGTCACTTCTCCTTGGCCGCTCGATGAATGGCTCGTCGCATTCGTTCATAGGTCCCGCAACGGCAGATGTTGCCGCCCATCTGCGCGTCGATGTCCTGGTCGGTAGGCGAGGGTTTCTTCGAGAGCAGCGCTACCGCGCTCAGGATGTGCCCCGCTTGGCAGTAGCCGCATTGCGGAACGTCCTCCTCCATCCAGGCCTTCTGCACGGGATGCGAGCCGTCGGAGGAGAGACCCTCCAGCGTCACGATCTTCTGATCCTTGACTTCAGAGACCGGAACGACGCACGATCGTAGCGCCTCGCCGTCGATCAGTACCGTGCAAGCCGCGCACATTCCGACGCCGCAGGAGTACTTGGGGCTTTTCACGGCGACATGATCCCGCAGAGCCCACAAGAGGGGCATTTCGGGATCGACGTCGATCTCGTGAGACCGCCCGTTTACGTTGAGTTTGAATTTGGCCATAGGACTTCCCCTTCCGATCGCTCTTTACATTCTATGAGAAATTCGCGCCGGATGTTGCCAAATGTTCCGCAGTTTTGCGGGCAACTTCGGCAGGGCCATGCAATGAGGCCAACTCGACCCGCAAGGGACTCGTACGGGAAACCGCGCGGGTCAGTCTTGCGTTTCGGGGACACGGCGAAGTGGGTCGTGAGGTACCGGAGCGCTTTGTGTTTTTCCTTGAGGAGCCGCAACAAGGGCTCAATCGCCTCTTTCTGCTCCGGGGTGTATGGATCGACTCCGTCGTTGCGGTTGACGAACGCGATTCCGATGCTGTAGGCGTTCACGCTTGTTTTGGCGAGAAAGCGGGCCTGCGCGTCCTGGCGCGGATCGACTCTCCTTGACTTCTCCTTGGGGCCATAGGAGTTGCCTGCGTGGAACGCCTTGCGCGATGTCGGAGCGGCTTCCACGATCGTGCCGTCTTTGTCGATCAGAAAGTGGTAGCTCAGGCCTCCGCTGCGTAGCGTAGCGATCGCGCCGGAAAGAGACGACCCCGCTGTCGCGTGGAGGACCACGAGGTCAACCCGTGTTCTTAGGGGCCGCGATCCCGACTTCAGGCTCTCTTCGAGCTTCACGATTCTTGGGTTCATTCGAATACACCTCCAAGAATCCGCTCGAAATGCGGGGGCACGGCAACCTACTTGCGCCGCCTCGACTTCGGAGGGGGCGCGGCCTCGGCTAGCCCAACCGATTCGAGGAGCGCTTCGACCTCTTGGTGCCCGAGCTTGCGGCAAGCCCCCTTGGGCAACCGCCCCAAACGGATCGGCCCAATGGACAGGCGTCGCAACTCGACCACGAGCGCGCCGACCGCCGCGCACATCGACCGCACTTGACGCTTTCGGCCCTCGTGGATCTCCAGCAGGAACCGAGTTCTCGCGCCGTCGCCCAGAGTTTCGATGCGCGAAACCTTGGCAGGCGAGGTCCTCCCGCCCTCGATCCACACGCCCTTTTCGAGCCTCACGATCGTAGCGTCCGCTACCTTCCCCCGGACGACGACTTCGTACACCTTTGCGAGTTCGTATCGCGGATGCAAGAGGCGATTCGCCAACTCACCATCGTTGGTAAATAGCAGCAGCCCTTCCGTGTCTTTGTCCAGTCGGCCGACGGGCTTCAGGCCCACGAATCCTTGCGGGGCCAGGTCCATGACCGTCCGTCGGCCGTGCGTATCCGACATCGTGGAGACGTACCCCTTGGGTTTGTTCAGCGCCAGCACGACCCGGTTTCGAGGCATCGAAAGGCGCGCGCCGTCGAACTCCACAACGTCATCTGGCCCCACCCGGGTCGAAGGTTCGGTGACTCGGTTGCCGTTGACGGAGACTCGCCCTTCCCGAATCGCCTCACTTGCCTTGCGCCTGCTGCAGACCCCGCTCGAAGCGATCCTCCGACTGAGCCACTCCACGGGTTTAGCGCCCTCGGAATCCACGGCTCAGCTTGCGAGCGCGGTTCTTTACGTAAAGGGTGCCCAGCCCCAGCCCCCCGGCAATCAACGCGAATCCGATGGTTTCGACCGATTGCCCGGCAATTCGAAATTGTTGCCTCACCTCGTGCGCCGCAATCAAAGGCAGTTCCTCGCTCCACCCCGAGCCGTTGGTGACCCTAACCGTGCCCACAGCTTGATCCTTGCCAATCGGCGCCTTAATGGCTTGCGGCACAGTGGACGCAACTAGTTCGGTAAGGGAGGCGCCTTTCGGCACGGGGGCCTTCACGGATTCCGGATACAGCAATTCGATCTGCTCTTCGACGCCTCCTTGGACCCTTACGCTTGCCGCGGCATCCCCCTTCTTCACCACCTCCCGAAGTTCGAAGTTGGCGAAGGCCCATTCGATCATGGCTTGGTGATCGCCATACCAATCCTCACTCCCCAGCACCACGGTCAGAAACTGGAGTCCCTCGTGTGTCGCGCTGCCCACAAAGCACTGCCCAGCAGGCCGGGTGAACCCGGTCTTGATCCCCTCGGAAGGCGGATCGCTGCGCAGCGCCCGGTTCCTGCTGATCAGCACTGTGTCTTCTAGGTTCAGCGTCCGGCTAACTTCGTATTTCGTCGTCCCCGCCGCGACCCGAAACTCATCGCGTTTCCATGCCTCTCTTGCGATCCGGATGAGGTCGCGCGCGGTGGTGTAGTGGAGGTCGTCGTGAAGCCCATGAGGGTTGGTGAAGTGGGTGTTGGTACACCCCAGCGCCTTCGCCTTTTCGTTCATCAACTCGGCGAACTTCTCGACGGAACCGGAAACGTGCCGCGCGATCGTGTACGCCCCGTCGTTGGCGCTCCGCACGATCAAGGCGAAGAGCAGATCGTGAGCCGTCACGGCCTCAAAGGGCTTGAGGTGCAAGCTCGAACCGGTCACCGTCTCGACGTCTTTCGGTGCGAAAATCACCTCGGCCGGCCGGGTTCGCTCGAGCAGCAACAGGGCCGTCATGATCTTGGTCGTGCTTGCGGGAAACCTCTTAGCATCGGCGTCCTTTTCAAAGACCGAGATGCCCGTGCTCGCCTCGACGATGATCGCGCTCTTAGCGCCTAGTTCCAAGGACGGCAGATCGGCGGCAACGCCCATCGCGGAACCTGCGGCCAAGAGGAGGACGGTCGATCGGAAATGGGTCATGGCTGTCGAGACCGACTTAGCTTACCAAATCGTCCATCGGGAGGCGGGCTTCGGCCCCCTCGCCCAAGACGACATCCAGCAGACTTCCTCCGCGCTCGACCGGGGGCAGCTCTTCTAACGAGTCGAGATGGAACTGGTGGAGGAACGCGGCGGTAGTGCCATAAAGGACGGGCCGCCCTGGCGCGGGCTTTCGCCCGACTTCATGGATCAGCCGTCGGTCGACGAGCGAACGGACGCTGTAATCGCTTTGGACTCCTCGGATTCGGTCGATCTCGCCGACGGTGATCGGCTGGCGGTAGGCGACGATCGCCAGAACCTCCAAGAGGCTGCGGCTGAGGCGGTTGCGCTGGGGCCGGAGGAAGTTGGCGATCAGGTCGGTGAACTCGCGGCGCGTGCAAAGCTGGTACCCGCCGGCGATTCTCACCAGTTCGATCGGCCCTTCGCGGTTCAGGTTCCGCTGAAGCACATCGAGCGCTAGCTCGACCTGCCCTTCGGATGCGCCTAAGGACTGAGCCAGTTGCCGTAGGTCTACGGGCTCGGAGGCGACGAAGAGCAGGGCATGTACCGAGTCGACGATGTTCATGGCGTCTCTTGCCTCAGCACGCGCACTCTTCGCAGGGCGAACTTCACGATTCCCTCATCCTCCCGCGCCACTGCTTGCCCCAATCGCATCAACTCGAGGAGCGCTAGGAACCACCACACAGCCTCTGGCCTTGTGAAGGGTTCCGGCACCAGTTGCGCCAGTGTCCGGGGGGTTTGGCTGAGGGATCGCAGCACGACGGCCATTTGCTCGGAAAGCCGGCGGCGAGGGCGGGCCGAGATCTCCAGGGGCTCGGGTGACGCTCGGCGCAGCAGGTCTTCGAGCGTCGCCGAAAGATGGTCGATCGTGATCCCTTCGAGTTCGAACGGGATTTCAGCGAGGCCCGCAGCTTCGATGTTCCGAAAGTGCTTCGCCTCCCGTTGCTCCTTGAGCGTCTTCAGGACTTCGATGGCGTCAGCATAGAGGTGCGCGGTGGCTTCCGGTAGCTCTGCGGGTTCCTCGGCCAATGGCTCCTGGTCCTCGTTGGGCAGGAGTCCCCAAGCCTTGCGTTCGAGCAGGTAGGCCAGCGCGGCAAGGCCCACCATTGCAGGCTCCAATTCGGCTTCGCTGAGTTCAAGCACGTACAGGCAATAGGCCTCGCAAATCGGGCCGAGCGGGACGCCTTGGATGTCGACTTTTCGTTCGCGGACGCTGGCGAAGAGCAATGCCAGCGACCCTTGGAACAGGGAGGTCTCGATGTCGAAGGGAGCAACGGGCAAGACGCCGGTAGGCGAGAGCGCCTCAGGAAGCCGGGATGCGCGCTTGGACCTCATACGGTGAGGCTACGTTACCCTAAGCCCACCGGCCGAACTGCGGGCGCACCATGCCGGACGGGAGTCTGTGACTACCAGCGGTAGCTGAAACCAAACCCGTAGCGAACGATCCCTGGTTCACCGGAGGGTCCCTGTACCGTCCAGTAGTTTGCATCCAACAAGAAATCCGGAGCGACCTGGAGCGAGAACCCAGCGAAGAGCGATGGCTTCGTCCCTTGATTCGAAGCGGAGTACGAATAGACCCCCGCGCCCACCGTCCAACTGGACTCGTAGCGCGAAATGGTTTCGGCTTTGGAATAGATACCGAAAACCGAGTAGTCCTTTTTCCCCGCATTTCGGGGGTCGGTGCCACCAAGAACGGCAGCCTGAAGGCTGACAGCGTCCCTCCGAGGCATAGCCCAAGTGTGACTCAGGTGCAATTGCCATGCGTTATCGAGTCCCTTGAAAACTATCCAACCTCCGAAGGAAAACGACCTATTGTCCGTAATGCCATGAGTTTGGTTGAACCAAAACAAGGAGCCTTCGGTGTCGAGGAAGTCACCCTGCTTGAATCGTACATAAGGCTGGACTCCGGCATCGATTCCCCAATAGTCCTTCTTGAAGGCAGTACTTTCAAACGTTGAGGGAGGTCTGCCTAACTGGGACCAAGCCGATGACGCACCACAAATCGCTAGCATCGCTACAAGTGAGCGAGACCATCGTGTGCGATCAAACTGGCCATGACGGATGTGAGACTGCGAGTTCAGCTTCATGGTTTGAACCTAATTGAGTGTCGTGCTGCGAACGCGGAAGTCGTAGCTCCCTCCGCTGACGTCCGCTCCGAAGACTTGGACCGACAGGCTGTCGTTCGCCGCGATCCGATAGGGGACGAATTGTGCTGGCAGGATCAGCTCGGCAACCCTGACGCCGGTCGACCGCCGAAACGCCGTCAGTGTATGAACGCTGTTGACGAACGACAAAGTGAAGAGGAAGTCGTCGGTCGCCGCGATGCCTGTGATTTCTCCTGAGACCGTCGGCTGTACGAGGAACGAGACGGCTGCGAGCGGACTGGACCCAGAAAGATCGCCAGCAACCACGGAACTCGTGAATCCCGAAGTCGCCTGCCCTCCGAAATAGGCCATTCGATCGTTGGCGACGGCCATCCAGATCGTATTCGCTGTGTATCCGCTGAGGAGCGTGGACGCATCCCAAGTAGAGGACGTATTGAGGTTGGTGGTATTGAACTGGCGCACTTCGCCCGTCGGCTGGTGAACCCCGTAGAGTTCCTCCGTGCCCGACACCTCGATCAACGCGATCGGCCCCTCGAACGCGGCCGATGTCGCAACGGAAGTGAAGTTGCCGCTGGCCTCGTTGAACCTCTTGATAAGGGAAGCTGCGTTCACCACGCCACCTCCGCTAATGTCCTTGTCCTGATCGACCACATAGGCATCCCCATCTCCCCGGAAAGCAAGCGAGAAAGCCGTCCGCAGGTCATCTGGTGTCGTGTCGGGCGTGGCCAACAGCCCCAGAGAGCGGTTCGTGTAGAGGAAATCAGGCGGCGGAGCGCCATTCACGTCGGCCCGTGCTGCCGCGACGTAAACGGTCGAGGAGCTATCGGGGTACATCGCTACGGCCCCAGAGAACCCGCCTCCCGCTGCCGTGATGAGGTCGAGCGCGCGGTTCACTGGCGAGCCTGACAGCGTCTGGGTTCCGAGCGATGCGCTTGGCGCGCCCAAGACTCCGAAGCTATTTGAGGTGACGGTCAGCGTGGTGGTGGTTTCGAAGTGCTCGGTACTCTCGCGGTCCGGCTTGAGTGACACCTCGATATCGCCCCCGGCTGTCGGATCAAGCATGAGAGCCGTCGCCGTCAGACCCGTGGTGGTCGAGCCGACGAGGGCACCCGATTCCACGAACTGAATGTTCGGCGATAAGGAACGCCACCGCACGCTAGTGTCCCGAACCATCACGAGGCTGCCGCCGGAGTTGCGGGCGTTGAAGGTCAGAGTACGCGTGTCTCCTGCCGCTACCGCGACTCCTCCCCCGACGATCTCAACCGAATCGATCGTGCTGAGAAGCTCGATCTCGAAGTTCGTCGTGTTCCCGCTCGTGATATCGAAGTCGGCGACGACGCCTGCAACGGCGACCGGGTTGGCGCCCGCGTCGGCGGTCGAGAACGCTTCGGCCGTAGCTCGATAGCGCCCAACAGGAAGGTTGTTGAACGTCACGTTCTCCGTAGCGGGCGTACCCGGTGTGGGTCGGTTGACCTGGATCGTGTTATCGTAGACCGGCAAGCCGTTGCCCGTGTTGACGGCGACGGAAGTCACGGTCACGTCGATTCGGTCAGCACCGTCTGGGATGATCCGCCCCAGGTCAGGCCAGGTGATCGAAATCACCGCGCGCCCCTGGGCGCCGCTCCCGAGGTCCGAGAGACCGGCTCCTCCACACCCCCAGACCAGCGCGAGCACGGCGATCAGACCGAGTAGTTGGTTGATTCTCTTCATGGCATTTTGCTCCGTTCTTGCTCCGCTGGAACGCGGCTATTTGATGACCCCTCCGCCTGTTCCTGTGCCGTTCGAGACTGTGATCGTCACCATCGCGAACTTCGTGGGGTCGGCGACGCTGCGAGCGATCAGTATCGCAGAGCCTTGCGAGCCGCCTGAGTCGTACCGGACCAGGTTGCCGATAACCGTGATGGCGCCGACGCCCGATTGCTTGGTCCAGGTCACGCTCGTGTCGCCGAAGCTCGCGGGGACCGCGGCTACGAACGACCGCCTGGAGTTCGTGGGCATCATGATGTTGAGTGCAGGCGTGTACTTCGAGGGATCGAGCTGGTCGATCTCCTCGGCCACCGTTACACCGCCCGGAGCGACGATGTAGACCTGCGAGGTTCCGGTCTTGCCGGGGATCGCTGTGCTTGTGGCGGTAACGGTGAACGGCCCGCCAGGAGTCGTCGGAGCGGTAAACACACCGCCTCCCGTGATCGAACCCACTGCGCTCGACCACGTAACGGCGTCGGGCGGATCGGGGAGCGCACTGCTCGTAACCGTCGCCGTGAAGGTCAGCTCGCCGCCTATCACAACGGACGCCACGGTCGGCAGAACGTTCACAAAGACCTCGGAAACGGCGACGTTGAACGACCCCACGGTTCCGGGTAGCCCTGCCGGCGTTGCCTGGACGGTGTATTGTCCTGCCGTCGCGGGCGCGGTGTAAGTCTCGGTATTGGAGTTCGGGTTGTCAGTAACCGTTCCGTTCGCCGCGCCGCCCACGACCGACCAAGTCCAGTCGGTGGGCTGAGGAACGACCGGCGAACCGGCCCCATCGAGGAGCGTCGCGGTAAGTTGCAGGGTGCCGCCTGCGGAAATCAGCGAGACGCTACCCGCGGAAGTGATCTGTACGGTCGAATTCTTAACGATGAACCGCAGGGTCTTCGAGACCACAGGCAGGCCCGCGCCACCTGACGTTACGGTCGTGTCGAATGAGCCTTGCGTCGCGGGCGCGGTGTAGGTAACCGGCCCCGAGGACGGTGAGCCCGTGTAGGTGCCCTCGCCGGCATTGGCCACGTAAGTGAACGTCACGGTCTCGTTGCTTTCGCTGGTGTTTTCCTTCAGCAGGTCGCCGTTGGAATCCCGCAGCTCGGCCTGAACCTGAACGGCCTCGCCTTGTTGCAGCGACACGCCCGCGTCGGCTCCGGCCGGTTGCGTGAACTGAATGGTGACGCCGATCAGCGTAACCCGGAAGGTCGAAGATACAACGACTCCGGCGTTGGCCCCTGTTCCGGTGAACGTAGCGGTGATCGTGGCCGTGCGGGTTGCAGGGTTGAACACATTCGGAGCTACGTAGACTCCCGAGAACGGTGGGCTGATCCCGGGTTCCATCGAACCGTTCCCACCGGCTACCGTGAAGGACATCGAACCGTCGGCCAGTCCGAGATCCGTTCCCGCAGGATTCGCCGGGTCGAACCGCTTTACGGTCGCCTTCAGGAGGACTTTGCGAGTGATCGGCAACCCGTTGCTCAGATCGACTGGAAGGGCGTCGCTGTAGGGCCGGAAGCTGGCAAGGACTACGGCGATTTCGCTGACGATGATCTCGTATATGGAGACCACCGACGCATCCTCGGCCCAAGTCGCTTGGAACCGGAACTTGCCGAATCGGTCGGTGGGCGCCGTCCAAGTGAAGTCGGTCTGCCCGCTCGAAACCGCGATCGACCCGATCTTGACTCCGAGAGGATCGAAAACCTCGATCCCCTTGGTGCTGTCGAGGTCAGTCTTATTCGTACCCGTAACGAGAATTCGAAACTTGAGTACTTGGCCAGGAAGAATCTGATCGCCCTGAATGGGTTGGTCCGTAGCCGGGTCGAGGCGGATGAAGGTAATCAGGATTTCCGGCCGGAATAGCCGACCCGAACTCCCCAACAGGCCACAACCCGTCAAGCCCGCCATGAGAGCGGCAAGCACCAGCGCAACAAGGATCTGCAGCGTACGCACGATATCCCCCCGATAAGTCCTCATAAGGCGAGCCTATCCGGCCCACGTGAAGATCAACTGTCGCGATTCTATCATTATTGCAAGGGCGTGTCAAGTGTGTTTTCAAGAAAACTGCCGCAATTGGGGTGAGCGAAACAATGTTCTTGGAAATACATGGTTGAATCGCAACCTTGCGGCTGAAGGCCCTCGCAGCAGCAAACCCCACTTCAACAACAAGTCCATTTGAACCACCGCCTTGGCGATACGATCGTGCTGAGCTAGGACCAACCCTTTTGCAACAGCATCGACTGCGGCTAAGTATGGAGTTTGACTCTTTCCACTTAGCAAAACCTCATCAGGAAGGTGCTTCAGAATCGCTGCTCCAACCAAGACCTTGACATCCCAAAGGGTTGGGCGGCGGGGTGAAGTCCCTCGAACAGGCTCCCTGGCTATTGATTGCCCGTTTCCGGCGATAACTTCGGCCACCAAGTAGGTGAAGACGCCCATTTCCAGGGCTTGACTCTCAAAGGATTCCTCATGCCTTGTGGAGGAGTACAAGGGAAGGACACTGAATTCGCTGACCGGAGTGTCGTCCAGGGCGGCGGCCTTCGTCTCGTCGGCCTTTGCTTCTGCTCCTTCCGATCTGCAAGCATCAGCGAACAACACGCGAGCCCTTCCTCGAATTGAACTCATTCGCCTAAGCACGTCAGCCCAAGATATGGCTGTGCTCAGGCTCTCTGCGCCGCCAATTCCTTCGTTATAGTCGTAAGGAAGAAACAAGAACTCCCTCTGATTGCCCTTCGTCGGGTCAAGGCTTTCAATTGCTCTCCCGTGACCAGACAGGTGGACGATGACCACGTCGTTGTCTGTCGCTTGAGACTGAATGTCGGAAAAGGCCTTGAGAATTCGTTCCCGTGTAGCAACTTCGTTAGTCAGCTTGGTGACGAACACCTTGTCATAGAGGGGGCCGCCCTTCTGGGCCTCGAAAACCTCCGCCATCCTATTTGCGTCGCGATCGGCATACTTCAAAGTGTTCCAGTATGGTTCCTTGTATTCACCGACGCCGACGGTCAGCAGGTAGAGGTTCGGGAGCTTTTCCGGCTCGACCATGGGTGTCTCAGCTTTCAAGTCAACGACCAAGTCCTCGCCTTTGACGTCGGTTCCAGCCGAACCGATGTGGCGCACAACGAACACAATCTTGTTCTTGCCCTCGAAGACCTTGATCGGAACTTCGACCGTACTTGATCGAGGACCTTGGTGTGGGTCACCACGCCAGGTTCGAAGATCTTTGGCACCTTCTTCGGGCACCGAAATGACCCTAGGGATGATCTCCAGCGTATCCAAGTGTGCGCTCTCGACTTTCAGGACGAACTTTACGTCGTGGGTCTTCACAACGGGCAGCTTCGTCTTGGGGTCGATTTCAGGCTGCGGTTCGATCCTCAGCAGTTTGACGGACGGAGGGGGATCTTCTACTTGGACCTTCTCTATCTCCTTGATAGGTTCAGGTTTGGCGGGAGGCGGCGGAGGAGCGCTTACCTCGATCCGGATCGTTGCGATCTTTCCTGAGTATGCGCCGCTCCGAACGACGATTTGCACCTCGCCGGCTTTGTCAGGGGCTTCGAAGTCCGCGCTGTCGCCTCGGGAGCGTAGCGTTCCTCCTCCTTCCATTTTCGTCCAACTCACATCGCGGCTGCGAAAGTCCGCAGGGACGAAGGCCTGAAACGACACCTTGTCCTTCGTGCGCAGGTGCAAAACGAGCGCGTTGGCCCGTTTGTCTTTCTGGTTGGCTTGCGCGCGCTCGGCGACAAGAATGTCTCCCGATGGAACCGGCTCAGGCGATACCGCGATGGTGACGACCGCCTTGCGAGAGGGGTCCGCCACGCTCGTCGCTACGAGGACCGCTTCCCCCGGAGTCGGTCCCGCCTGGAAGACCACTTTGTCGCCCGAAACCGAGATCGTTCCGACTCCCGAAGACTTCGTCCACTTGACCTCACGCGGCTTGTAGGCCTCAGGGATATACGCAACGAACGTCTTGGTGGAGTTTGTGATTGTCTCCGCGTTAATTGCCGTACCTCGTTTGCTCACTTCGCGCGCGTACCGCTCGTCCCCCACAAGAATCGGCGGACGAAGTTGAACGGCTCGCCGACGCTCGAACTCCTCGTCGGCTCGGTTCTTCGCTTCCGAGACGTTGCCTTCGACTCGGGCATCCATCAAGAGGGCCAGGACGTCAGGCCGGCGAAACTCGGCTCGAAAGCTCTCTAGCGCGAAGGCGAACTTGGCGGCCTCAGTCGCTGACCGATTCGTCTGTACTCCAACGAACTCGGCCCCTCGTGGCGAAGCCGCGTGGAAGCCGTTGCGATTCCAAGCGACCCACTCGCTATTGTCGGCGGCAAAGATCGAGAGTGTGGGGTCAGATATCTCCTGGGCAACCTTTGTGGACCAAAGACAAACCGTTTGGTCGACGGACGAAGTGGCGATCCACTTTCCGTCGGGAGAAAATGCAATGTCAGTGACTCGACCAAAATGACCCCTCATTTTCATGAGCAGCTTGCCATTGCGAGCCGAGTACAAATAGGCACCCAACTCGGCAGCCACGGCTACTAACGAACGATCAGGTGAGATATCCCACGTCACCGAGAGATCATTCGCATCGGGTAGCTGGATCGTAGCGACCTTGACGCCGTCCAGGACCAACTCATACTTCACACCTCCAGAGTGTCGCATCGTTCGTCCAGATCGATTCTTCCAAAAGCTGGAGTCGCCGAAGCCAACACCCGGAATTCGTACGAAGGGGTCCCTTTCGGCTCGCAAAAGGACGAGTGGGGAGCGAACTGAGTAGCAAAACTCAAAGGGCTCACTTATGGCCTTGCTGCGAGAAAACCCAACGAACGCCGAGTCGATGGACCAAGCAACGCGCATCACGGCCGATCCTGGGCCACGCAGCTCGATTAAATGCTTGGCAATGTCCGCTCCTGAAGTAAATGCAACACCCGCGTCCAAAACGAACACCTGGCCACCAGAACTCGCAACTGCCAGATAGTTCGATGTGGGCGAAAAGAGGACTTTGCGGACTTCCCCAAACCGCTGCGGGCGAAGGGCCTGACCTAGGACCTCAAGTCTGCCACCGTCCACACGGCATTGGAGTATTGAAGTATATCCGTCCCCGTCGTAGACCGATACCGCCAGGAGAGTGGAATCGTAGTTGAACGATACCGAAGCAACCAAAGACGGTAGGACGAAATCGAAGCTACTTTGACCGGTGTCAGCGGCCCACAAGTGCAACTTCCGTTCGGAAGAACCTGAAGCAATCCATTTACCATCGGGAGACCACGCGACAGGCATCCAATAACTTGCATCTTTGGAACTCGTTTGGAGGGCCTTCCAGAGCACCTTCTTAGACTGAAGCTCCCAACACACCAACGAGCCGTCGCTGCCTCCACTGACGAGCCGAGAACCATCGGGTGAGAACGAAAGGCTCACGATCGCAGAGCCTGGTTTATGGCCACCTTTCAGTTCAAAGGGAGGGGCTCCGTCTTTCGACACTTGCCACACATAGAGACTGCCGTCATGGGCTCCGGAAGCCAGAAGGTGGCCCTGGCTGCTGTATTCCAAGGCGTAGACGATCGCGTTTTGATGCCCTTTCAACCAATGCTCGACCTCCCCGGAAAGGGTGTTCACAAGTCGAATGATCGAAACGTCCTCATTCGGTCTACCGGGGCTACCTCTGATCACATGGGGCTGGTTACCTGCAACGGCCAGAAGATGCTCCTTGGGGTGGGACGCGATGGCGTAAACCTCGCCATGGTACATATTGCCGCCCCCGCTTCGACTCCCGATCTGGCCGCGAAACACGTGCATGAGTTGACCGGTCCCAATATCCCACGACCGAGCCGTACGGTCACGGCTCCCCGAGTATAGAGTCTGACCGTCTGATGAAAACGCAAGTCCGAACACATCGCCATAGTGAGCTCTGGGCTCCAGGATCAGGTGGGCCTTGCCATCGAGCGACTGCAAGGATTGCGCGTCCCCTACCTCGGCGGCAACGACTGGGGCAACGGTCGCGGTCAGCACCAATCCGTATAACAAGCGGAAAACATCAGAGAATATAGGCATGAGCTTACTCGACCGATTTCGAAGGCCCGCACCCGACCCCATATGTGGTGCCTACGCGAAGGTGGGTCACAGCCGTTACCTGCCGATTCTGTCGGCGATTTCTTGTCTCTGCTTGTCCGTAAGCTGGGCCTTCTGAAGCGCCTCCGTAAGGACCGCCCTTTCGTCCTCGACCCGCTTCTGGTTCTGGCAAAGGTCGGCGATTCTCAAGTACGGAACTGCATACGTCGGGTCGGCCTTGAGGGCCTTTCGGTACAGTTCCTCCGCCGATTGGGGACTTGTGTCGAACAGGCTGTCGCCTTCCATCCGGAGCCTCACCGCCTCAATGCGAAGGTCTTCGGCGGTCGGAATGTCTCGCGCCCCGATGCCGTCATCCACCTTCGGGTCGATCGCGGTGCGGATGTTCTTCACGAGCATCTTGGCGAGGCCCTGCGGAGTGGTCCCCCATTGCTCGGCCCATGAAGCGTCCGCCGTGACCAGCAGACCGTTCTCGGCCTTCCGAGCGTTGACCGCGTATTCGCCGCGAACCTGATAGACCCCCAGAGTCGACCACCACAGCGGGTCTTTCTTCTGCAATTCAACGAGCCGCTCCGCCACGATCCTCGCGCGCTTGTCCACGGGATACCCCGGCAAGGCAGAGTGAATCTCGACGACCCGCTGCTTCTTCCCGGCGATCGACATATCGACCACGCCGACCGGACTCCCGTTGATCTTGACCACTGCCGACGTGAACTTGGCCTGTTCGCTGATTCCCGGGATGAACTTCTTGGGCTTCGGGGCCGGTGCGGGCGTCGTATTGGGTTTCGGCGCAGGGGCGGGTTGCGGCTTAGCGTCTGACCTTAGCTTCCGAAAGCTCGGAAGACCGTTGTTGCCGCGAGAAACGATGTCTCCCTGCCCCAACATCGCCTTCAAATCTTGCATCAAGCTCCCGGCGATCATCCTCTCGCTGGGAGTCAGCGAACCGTTGTCTTCGAAGAATCGAACCAAAATCGTACGCAGGGTAGGCGCGAGCTCCTTTTCTTCGTCGCTCGCCGTCTTGATCGATTCATCGAAGGCCGCAAGATAAGCTTTGGCGTCGGGTTCGCCCTGCTGAAATCCTTCCGCCCAGCCAGCGCAGAGCATCGCGCCCAGCGCACAAAATATCCCAACGGGTCGCAAAACGCTCGTCCAAGTCATTGTCAACCTCCTGGCGCCTAGCAGCGTCACTCGATTCATTGTACGACATCCACTTTCTTTGTAGAAGCTCGCCAGCGCGCCTTTCCCGATTCGATGAGCCGCAGGAGTTCCTTCAGGTGCGCAAGGAGCGCCTTCGGATATTCGCTTTCCGCCACGCCGAGCGAAGGCAGCGTCACGCCTTCGGGTAGCTGGACGACGATCGCCCGGAGCTTCCAGGGCCCAACGGCCGTCATGCGCTCCACCCTCCCGCGCAGCGACAGTTCATACCCCGAACTTGCAGGTTTGAGCGAGGTATCGGGAAACACGCGAATCGGAGCGGAGTACTTGACCAAGCCCGCACCGTCCAAGTCGAGCAAGTAAACGGACGACGGGATCGACGAGCGGACGGTCAGGGTCATCAGGTCGTCGTGGCGGACCGTGTCCGCACTGGTGTCGATTCGGATCGCAGCGCTCAGCGTCGGTTCTGCGGTGTCCGCAAGACGAAACAGCCGATAGATAAGCGCCGATCGCTCGAAGTACTCGGCCAGTCCAGTCGAAAACAGCCCCTCGAACGAGTCCGCGGCAAACCTAGGTTTCTGGTCGGGATCGTCGGTAGGCTCATTGGGTACGACCGCGTGCCACTTGTCCCCTTCCTTCGAGACCTCCACCAATCGATCGGGCGCGAGGCCGCCTCGGCGGACCAGCTTCAGGGTAGCGACGGAACGTTCGAGTTGTGCGCCGAGAGTCCCGAAGACCTTGGCTTCGAGCCCGGCTCTCTCCGATTCGGGGACCGAGTCCATCAGTTGGAAGCCCACGCGGAGTTGTTCGGTTTGTTCGGCGCGCTGTTTGCTCGCAGCCTCGACTCGGGCCTTCGCCGGATCGGTAGGCTGTGCCCCCGGTTGCGAGAAGATCGACCTCCGGCCATAAGGCTCCGCCTTCGCATACAGCACTTCGGCGGGCGGTATGGGGCGGAATCCGGGCATATAACCTTGCCTTTCGCGGTCGAGCACCGACGCCTGAACCTCCATCATCAGTTCCGCCATCGTCGGTGAAGTGTTGTTTTGAATATGTACAGAGGCGATCCCCGCAAGTTCGTGCGTAAAGGCCCCGGCCCACGTATCGTCGGTGTCCGAGGTGAGCCACTCATAAGCAGCGCCAGGCGCGCCCGTCGCGCAGAGGAACGTTCCGGGCCCCGAATAAATCGGCTGTTTCACCGAGACCTCTTGATCGGTGTTTCTCAACACGCACTTGGGCACGTCGTTGTAGTGGCGGTATTGCCCAGAACGCGAAGTGAGCGGGCGAAAACACGTATCCAAGATCAGCGTCACTCTCCCGCCCTTGCCTTCGATCGTTTGTGCGAACCTTGCGAGCCTGCGCATCCTCAGGTCGAAGATCGCCGACGCCTCTTGCCCGTCATGTGGAACGAGGGTCACTTCCATGTCCTTGAACGGATCGAAGCTATCAGGATCGGGTGCGACAGAGCCTCTTCCGGAAAAGTAGAAGAGCACTTCGTCGCCGCGAGAGGCGTTCTGTTCGAGCTTAGTCAGTACCGTTTCAATGGCTGCTCGCGTGGCCTCGTCGTTTTTCAGCGTCGCAACGGTGAACCCGCCGAACTGACAAAGGGCGGTCATGTACTGGAGGTCGAGATCAGCGCCTTTGAGCTTGAACCTGTCGTCCGTGATAAACGGGTAGTCGTCGATGGCGACGAGCAGCGCGCTTCGATTCTGCGCTTGGGCAAGGGACACGATCCCCAACACCCCCAGCAGAGCCAACCATCCCAGCCTCATTGAACCGCCTCCTGCATCAGAATCCTCGCGACCTCGGCCACCAAGAGGTCTTCGAGCGTCTCGACCGATCCCAGAGAGTCGCGCAACGAGAACCGGTAGTCCTTCCAAAGATGCGAGGTGGGCAGGTTGTCCACAGTCACCCCCCGTGAAGAACTCGCATGGACGACCGCGTTCTTGACGTTCCCGAACTTCGCATGGTTTCGCAGTTCACCGATATAGACCCCGGTGTGCCTGCTTCCCACCTTCTCGCCCCGTGTGTCTCTCTGGACGATGATCCGGTCACCGACGGCGAGCTTGCTGAACGAAGGCATCGGATCAGTAAAAACCTGCGGCTTGCCCTGTCGAAAGTACGGCCCCGGCTTCCAATGGACAATCGTTCCCACGTCTTCTTGGTTGGCCACAGGAGGCGACGGGGCCTTTTGCCGCAATTGAGCGAACACGCCCGAAACGAAGTGGGAGCAGTCGATGCCCGACTCCAGCTTGTTCCCTCCCCACTTGTACGGCGTGCCCAGATACCTTAGGGCGACCTGCGCGACTTGGGGGTTGCCCAGGTAGGCGACAGGCTCCGAGTCGCCGCGAACGAGCACGGCGCCCATCGGCACATAACCGTCGAACTCGTCCACGTTGATGAAGTACAGGCTCAGGTTGGCCAGCTTGTGAATCACGCGGACGTTCGAGGGATCGGCGGTCACGAGGACCTTCGAGTTCGGGTCTACGCCTTCGCGAACGGGCGTCTGGACGGTAAGGCGGCCGACCCTATCGATGACTTCGACATCGTCTGAGCCCTCGGGCGGATCGCTCGAACCTTTCTTTCGGACAAGATTCACCAATTCTCCTGGCACGACTTCGCCCCCGATCGGAATCGAGGCATTGGCGCTCAGGAAGGTTTCAGCGTCGACTCGGCAGCGTTGCGCGAGCGATTCGACCGTGTCGCCGAACCGGGCCACGCGCACTCCTGTGACCTCAAAGTTGACGTCCAGTTGTCTCAGAACGGCTTGCTCGTCGATCCCCGCTACGACCACGATGCGCTGCCCCGGCTGCAGCACATCGTCGGCCCGATAGCCGTTGAGGTTCGCGAGCAAGGAGGGATCGAGGCCGTAGGTGGAGGCGATGCTTTCAAGCGTGTCGCCCGCTTTCGCGAGGACCGACTCGAATCGAATCGGGGAGTCGACCACGCGCTGACGGAATCCCACGATCGACCAATCGTCGTCCGCCAGCTTCCCTTCTCGAATGGCTTGCAGTGGGTCGTCATACCCGAAGTCGGTCGTGGTGACCAAGGCAACGTAGGAACCGTAGAGTCCCGGTTCGATTCCGAAAAAGCGGGACGCGGCGCGGACGGCCTTTTCCTTTTGCGCGGCCCGCATCACTGGCTTGTATCCCGGCTGGGCATGATCGACCGTATCCCCAAGGATCGGGTTCTTGTGAAAGATCGGTTCGATTCGGCCGTTTTCGATCTTGTAGATTTGAACGAAGGAGGGTCTAGGAGGCCGAACCCACATCGAAAGCGATGCCGCCGGCGGCGAAATCCCGAAGTCAGGCTGATGCGGAAGGTTTGCGCTTCTGCGCCGGTCCGCGATCTCGTCGCCGATGCCCACTTCACGGGCCCAATATGCTGTCGTGTAAAGGGCGATGCGCGTAGCGTCTATATCGAACGTCGTTCCAAAGATCGAGGCGAGGTCCTCGATGTCGATCATGTTGCGATACTGGCGGCCCGGGTCCTCGATGATGTCGCTTCGCATGGGCACGATCCTGCTGGGTCCCGTACCTTCCGTGCGCGAGGGGCCATACACCTCCGCGTAATCGCCGCCCCCCTTCAGCGGAATCCGTACGAGCGTCCGACCTCCGAATTCGACGGCGATCCACTTGGGGCTCTCTTGCCGGACGATGGCGCCCGGAAGTATCGCGCGAATCCCGGCACCTACGGGGAGTAAGTACTGGTCGTCTGTATACAGTGCAGGCGACATGGACGGCGCGGACTGCCCATCGACCTCGATCGCCAGTTTGGGCAGGTCCCTTTGAGCCACGCTCCAAGATGCGGCACCGAGGAGGAGAGCGGCCCAGAGCGACCTTTGAGCTTGCCCGGCGCAGATCGAACTCATGAGCCTCCTCCTGTCGTTGCGCCCGTCTCCGCCGGGAAAACGGCCTCCAACATCATCCGATTCAGTTCGATGCGCTCCTTGCTCCCGGCAGGAGGGTCCAATTCGAGAAGGCGTCTGGCCTCAATGCTCAGGACAAGGCTCTGAAAAGCGGTTGGGTCGTAAAGGATGCGCGTTTGAATCATAAGGTTGAGGATCTCGGCCAGCTTGTCCTTTGACGACTGGGCGACGTCGCCGGGTTCCGCCGCAAGTCCTTGCAGCGTGGCGCGGTTTTGAAACCCGAACGCCCGCATCAGGTACTGCGTGGACGGCTCTTGCTGGGCGACCAGCCTTCGCAACAGCGCGGTGGGGTCGGCGAGGGGCGTGCCGCCGATCAGCGCGTCGCTCACCGAGAAGACGAGGGCGGAGGTGAAGAAGCTGTCGGGTGACGCCTTGAGGGCGATCACCTTTGCGATGAGCCCTTCCATGTCCGCATTCGACGAAGGTCCCGAGACGCTCTCGAGGAGCGCGGCGGCGTGCTCGGCGTTCTTAAACAGAAACGCCTTGACCTGGTCTTGACCCACAAGATCGAAGTAGCTTCCGGGCGACGATGGGTCGTCCGGGGAGTTGAATTCGTGCCCGGCCTCGACCTTGACGGACTCCACCGGCGGAAGCGCGCCGGCCTCTGGTTTCTTGGGAAAGATCGGGTAGATGCGGCCCCTGATTTGGCCCAAGACGACCAAGTATCCGGGCTCAGACGCGCTCACTTTGAGCCTAAGGAACTGGCCCACCTGGAGGTTGGTGGTATCCGGCTGAATCGAGATGGACAGTTTCGTCGGGTCGGGGTTTTCGGTGGCAAAGAGTTGCGCCGCCGACTTCAACAACCGAGACTCCGGGCCCACTTGGTCTTTCGACTCGAACATGAGGGCCTCGCGGTACGCCGACGAAACCGTCGGAGATTGGCTGTAGCCCTTGGATGTCAAGAACTCGCTGAGGTTGGTGGAAACGTCGGTTCGGACCTCCTCCCAGGTGGGCGTCGCCTCATCCGACTCTTGGAGCGAGCGCATGAGGAAGTGAGTAAACAGGCCGGTCCGCTGGCCGCCTTCGAGGCGGGCTTCGTAAGCCTTCTCGATGTCCCGGCAGGCGGTGACGTAGCAGACCTCCCCCTTGCCGAGATCGAACTTGTGGCCAAGGTCTTTGCCGCTTGCAGGCTCAGGAAAGACGTCGAACCCCTTGGAGAGCAGCGTTCGCCGTCGGGGAATGTACAGCCTTGGAACGATGCCTGCGTCGAGGCCTTTCGACATCGCGCCCGAGTGGCAGGAGTCGAGGATCACGGTCCGGCTCCGGGCGTTGATTTGGCGCACCGCGGCATACAGTTCGTCGGGCGTTATGGTCCGATACTCCCCCTTGCCCGACGGGTCGTCAGCCACCGCGTCCGCAGGCATTAGACTGGGCGGGGACATCATCCCATGGCCTGCAAAGTAAAACACGAAGCGCTCGTCCTCGCCAATCGACGACGCTGCGATCTTGATTTCGTTGAGGATTCGTTCCTTCGTGGCGTCGGCATCGAGGAGGGTCCGAACCTTGAACCCAAACCGGAGCGCGAGCACTTCGGAGAGCGCCTTGGAGTCGGGCACTGGGCCTTCGAGAGGGGCGTATCCGGGGGCGTTAGGGTAATGCTGAACGCCTACCACGATCGCGTAGTCGGCATGGCTCGCGGCAGAGAGCGCCGCAAACAGGAGCGCCGAGATCAGGCGCCGACTACCCACTCCGCGAAATGTGCCCCTCATTGGTTCTTCCATTCGTTGGACGGCTGTCGCGTGTCACGGTTCTTGCGAGTCCCTCCGTCAGAGCCGGGACCTGAGACCCGCCATACCCAGCTTCTCGTCTTGATCGGTGAGTCCCTTGGGGACATCGGTGAGCATCTTGAGCGCTTCCCGAGCATTGGACTTCATGTTCTTCCGAATCGCAAAGTCCACGTAGGCCAGGGCCGGGAATGCCACGGCCCTTCCAAACAAGGCCGCAGTCTTGAACCCAGCATCCGCTGCAACGAGGTGCCTATCGCTGAGGTCGGAGGGCGTTCCGGCATCGAATTCTCGCAGACGAGTCTCGGCCGACAGGATGACCGAGTAATCGACGACTTTGTCCCCAAGCTGTTGAATCTTGGCATCGCTTTCCAGCGCCTCGGCCAGGACCTTGTATGTGTCCTCCCCTGTCTTCAATCCCGCTGAGGTTCTTGCATCTTTCAGCAGGGCGCGCGCCTTTGTGACCTGGTTGGTCTCGACGAGGGCGTACGCTTTGAGAGCGAGGGCGGCCGGCATATCGAAATGCTGGTTCTCGTCGATCTCTTTTGCCACCGACGCCCAGTCAAACCGGCAAGCCGAGCCATATCCGGGGATCGGGAGCGGAGCGGCGTCTGCGACGTTTTCGGGCTCAGGCTCAGGCTCAGGCCCGGGTGGCTTAGGAGGCGCCCCACCTGCTTTCGTCGCCCTTGCCACTTCCTCGCCCTTTGCGTTGATCGCGACGATGTTCGTCTGATCGGCCACGCCTGCCGGGACGACGGCGACGATTTGAGTGTCGCTCCAGGAGACGATTTGATCGGCCGGCTGGTCGCCGAACATCACTTTTCCGGGTTGGCTGCCAAAACCCGTCCCCTGGATCGTGAACGGCTTGCCCGGCACGGCTCGATCCGACATCACCAGAGGCTTTTTGGAGGGATCGATGACGTTACCGAACTCGATCCTGAGCTTCTTGGTTCTGGGCATCAGCGCGTTGAGATACGGAATGAACGCCACACGCTCGGCTTCGACGAAGACAGCCGTATCAGTGAGTCCCGATACGTCCTTGGTGTTGACGAAATACACTCCACGCTTAGTCACGAGGGGTTTGAGGTAGTCGGAGTGGAACGAGTCCTTGTCGTCTTTGTTCTTGTAGAAGTTCACTCTTGCGCCACTGAGCATCGCGCCGCGGTATTCGAGCCGAGCTCCGTTTTCGAGGGACATGCTGAGGGGCGCGGCCGACTGTAGCTTGAACTTCCAATGCGTGTACATCAAATAGCTGATGTGGAGCATTGCGACGAGTCCCAAGAACAGCATCGAGATGGCGAGCGCGTTGCGCGCCAAGGACTGAATGAAGTCGGTGAGCGTCGCCGGGATGGGTGGGCAGTAGGTGAGCGTCGGAGGGTACTCGGGGGTTTGAATCTCGCTGGTCTCCGACGACACCACCGGAGCGCCCAATCCGGCGCTCGAAACCCCCGCAATCGCCTCTTCGGGCAAAGGCGGAACCGTAGGCGCATCGACCCGATGGAACGTGAGCGGCAATTCGTCGACCTTCGGCGCTCCCCGAAACGCTTTGTGCTTCGTCCGTGCCCGGATCGGGACCGATCGGCTCGAATCCTTGCCCGGCTCGGGCGGCGGGACCGCCAAACGCTGAGAGAAGTTCTCCAGGAGCACGTCTTTGGGTCGAGGGAGCTTCAAATCGCAGTACAGCCAATCGTTGCCTTTGTTGTGAATGATCACCTCGTAGGCGGCAGACCTTCGGAAGAACCGCTTGACTTTGCGATCCTCGGGCTGAAACTCGATCTGCCATTCGTAGTAGGGCCGGATGATGACCGTGCCCTTGATTTCGGTGATCCGATCGCCTTTGGCCGCCCCTTGCCCTTCCTGAACGTGGGTTTCGACGACGATGGAGACCTCATAGACTCCCGCGCGGGAATCGGACCGCTGCGGCGCCATGAAGCTAAGCAGCACATCTCGCGAAGCGCCGTTCGAAACGTACACCTTCACCCATTGGTCTTTGGGGCCTTGCTGGTCAGGCTTGCTCGAAGCTCCCTCCCCAACCGCGGGCGGCATCGCGTTGATGCGGAACCAACTGTCCTGCCAATACGGGTTCTCGCACCGAAGCCGGACGGTGTAGGCGTTCTCCCGTTCCGTGGCGTTGGTGATACGCAGGACCGCCGTCCCCAACCCGACCATGCCTTCGGGCAACGCCTGACGCTGAGGCCGTCTGCCGGGTACGACGTCGATTTCCGTGTGGAGGAGTTGGATCAATTCTCCGTGACCTCCACAACGATCCGAATGAGTTGGTGGCGCTTGTCCGTGGTGAGGATCAGGAACTCTCCCCTCGATTGTCCCGAACTCGAGTCGTGCTCGATGATCGGCGTGACGGAACTCGCTGCGTTGACCTCGCGGAAGAGGTCGCCCGTGCGGAACTCTTCCAGCTTGAACCCGTCAGGCTCCTTCACCAGCCACATCGCGATCGACTGCCCGCCGGTCGTCGGCGAGATGTTGCGGAACGAGATGCGCTGCCGCCCGCCGGACGGGACGATGATCGTGTACTCCTGGCCCTCGACCGTTTGGCCCGTTCCATAATCCTCGCTTGTCGGCACCGAGCTGAGCTGGGGAGCGGCGATCCCCGACCCCAGAGACAAGCGAAGGAAGTCCTCCGTTCGGAGCGGAACGAACCGGACGGTCGCCTCTTGCACGTTCCTCCAGAGCACAGGGCGTACGCCATAGCGCACGAGTTGCGTCGTGCCATATCGCTCGACGGCTACCACGTCTTCGAGGTTTGTGCGACCCGCTCGCGAAACGGACCGCGAACCGGCTGTCGCCCCTTGCACGTCCTTATTGACCGTCAGCCAAGCGTAAAACGGTGCGGACCAACTCGCGTTGACGGTCATATCGACGGGTGTACCCGTGCCTGTCATTAGCTCAGTGCCAAGCACGAAGTACTGAGGCTGTTCGCCCGCGACGCTGACAAAGGCGTTGTCGATGTTGACCGGTCCCGATCCGGAGCCGAACATCATCAGGAGCAGCAGGAAAATCGGCGCCATCAGGAACCACGGCAAGGGAAAGATCCGCCAGCGGACGGCGGTAAGTTGAACGGAGTTGCCAGGCTTCCCTCCGTTCAGCACGTCGGTAACGGGCACTCCCGACACCGATACGGAGTGCTTTTCCTTCCATCCCAACCACCAAATCCCTTTGCGAACGGCCTGGACCTTATGAAGGTTGGGTTGCATCGTTCGCGCCGAGGACGGAGTGATCAGGGAGTCCAGTTCCTTGTCGAAGAGGTAGCGCCAGTTCGCAACTTCGTACAACTCGTCGGGCGCGGTGGGCCTTCCCGCAGGGTCCTTGTCGATTTCGGGGTCCCGGACGGCGACGCGGTAGGCGGTGTCGGCGTTGCCAGCGTTTTCGACCGAGAACTGAAACTGAACGACTCGGCCGACGGGTCCGGTCTTGCTTACGGGCTCCTTGCACTTCAGGGCGACCGACGGCACGGCCTGCACGTTAAGAGTAAGGTTGCAGGGCTTGAGAGGCTGGCCGTAGGGTCCCGTGGAAATGACGAACGGGTAATTCGCGGGGTCGGCCCCGACAGGGGGCTTGAGCAGGACGCGGAGTTCGCCGGTTCCGTTCGGGGTGACGTTCACCTGGTCCTGAACGATGGAAATCCAGTCCGCGGCAAGGGCACGGTCTTCTTGGAGCACGAAGGTCCGAGGCTGCGGCCTCTGTCCGGCCGAGATGATGTTGGCGAACTGGAACACGATCAGGGCGGTCTCGCCCGGACGAATAGAGACGATTGTGCCGTCTTTTGGATCACGAACGACCTTGTCCGCTAGGGGCGCGGGTGCCTGCACTTCCGAGTCTTCCCTCTCGTAGTCGACGAACTTGCGCGTCGGTTCCGGGCGCGAGACCGGGGTGGGTTGTTCGGGTTCAGGTTTGGCTTTCTTGAGCACCTCGCCTTCGGTGAACCACCCGTCTCGCTCCTTGTTCGAGATCGGCTCGGGCTGCGGCTCGGGTTCGGGTTCGGGTTCGGGTTCGGGAATCGGTTCTGGTTCGTCCGGCGTCAGGTCGACCAGCTTGACTTCCTTGACCGGCTCCGGTTCGGGCTCGGGAATCGGCTCAGGCTCAGGTTGTGGCTCTGGCTCTGGCTCGGGTTCAGGCTCAGGCTCAGGCTCGGGTTCTGGTGCTGTCTCTGGCTCGGGTTCAGGCTCGGGTTCCGGCTCTGGAACCGGCTCGGGTTCTGGTTGAGGTTCGGGTTCGGGTTCGGGTTCGGGTTCGGGCTCAGGTTCGGGTTCAGGTTCAGGTTCGGGCTCAGGTTCGGGTTCAGGTTCAGGTTCAGGCTCAGGTTCTGGCTCAGGTTCGGGCTCAGGCTCTGGTTCGGGTTCTGGCTCGGGTTCGGGCTCGGGCTCGGGTTCAGGTTCGGGCTCGGGTTCTGGAACAGGTTCTGGCTCAGGTTCGGGTTCGGGTTCTGGCTCAGGCTCAGGTTCGGGTTCTGGCTCGGGTTCTGGCTCGGGTTCTGGCTCAGGTTCAGGTTCGGGAACGGCGACCGACTCCGGTTTTGCCCGAGGCTTGCGTTCGGGCTTGACGGCTGGCGCTTCCCCTTGCAGAACCCTCAGCATGAGTTCCCTATCTCCGGGCGGATCGAGAACGAACCCATCGGCAAGGATGCTGATCTTGAACGGATAGTCGCCGATCTCTGCTTCGTATGGGGGTGTCAGGAAGTACCGGATCTCTCGTTCATCGAACGGACCGAGCACGACGCTGTCGTTTTCCGGGACGACCCACGAGCGGGGCAGGCCTTCGACCTTGGGTTCATAGACGACGGGCGAATCGGTGTCGTTAGCGCAACGAAAGACCACTTCGCCCCGCGCTCCCTGCGGGACGTCCATCACCTTGCCCGGTTGAGGGCTCGACCAACTCTTGTGGACGTCGTTTTCGCTCAAGGCCACATCCCTAGACTATCCAAGACGCGAAAGCTCCCGTAAACGCCGCCTTCGCCAGGCATACGCTACTACGTTGAGCCCGAACTCTTGCGACTGGCGGATTCGTTCGCGTGCGTCGCTCGCGTCCGGCTTAGGCAGTTCGCCTTGCCAAGCGGCCCCATAATCGAAGGTCGCTAAGGCGATCCCCTTGTCTTCATCGACTTCGAGTTTGCCCTTGTCTTGCGCGCCTGGCGGGGGGCTACTGAACATATAATGCGCCGAGAGCAATGGGTGCCCCTTACCCACGGCCTTCAGACTCGCTCCGGCCTTTTTCGCGAGTTCCGCGAAGCTCTTGGCGAACGCCTCAGCCCCTTGCGCGGCTTCTGCGAACACGAACCCGCCGTTATCGAGGTACCTCTTCAGGCCGCCCACTTGTTCGTCGGTCAGGGGCTGGAACGTCTCGCCCACTGCGGCATAGAGAACCAAGGGGTCGGACTCGGGATCTTTGGCCCGGAGATTGAAGGGACCCGTGAACCTGAGGTGAAACCCTCGGCCGTTGCCTTCTCGCACCAGATTGTAGAGTCCTGCCCGGTTCGGCTTCCAGGCGGTCGGATTGGCTTTGGGGATGAGGCTTAGCTCCCCCATCTCGCCTGACGCATAGCAATGCGGGAACGCGAGAAGTCGGTAGAGGTGATTCAGTTCGTCCTTTCCCGGATCGAACGGGTTCTTCGGCTCCTTGATTTCCGCAGAGTCGCTGGACCGATCGACCCGCGCAAGCTCCAGGAACGCTCCCTTGGGCAGTTCCTTGGTGGCCACGACGCGGCGTCCCTCGACCAGCCGAAAGTACTTCGTGCCGCCCCCGACCTTCACCGAGGACTTGCTGTCGAAGTTGTCCTCGTAGCTGATGGTGATGTAGATTTGCCCCTTTTCATCGAGCTTGAACGCGACCGGCTCGCTCAACAGGAGCGCGTTACCGTCGGCGTCGACGGCGACTCCGGGCGCCACGATGACCGTCCGCTCCTTCTTCCCGCAAACGACCTCCAGCCCGAAGACGATGCCGGGTCGGTGGGACGTTACGGCATGGAGTCTGCGGTGGTCATGGTGATGGCCGTGGGCTTCGCGCCAAATCTGCGCGTCGATCGGCAGTTCGTTGAACGGCTCGATTCCGGTGATTCGCTTGGCGACGAGTTCTTCTATCGGCATGAGGGGGTCGCTCCTTATTGCTGCGGCGATGCGCCGCGCACGATGTTGAGGGTGTAGGCGGTGTGGGCGGGTTTCTCCCACCGGATGATGTCGCGAATGGTCTTTTCGTCGAGGGAGTCAGGATCGGGGGTCGCAAGGGTGACCACGAACGTGTGAGGCGGCACGTCGCCGAGGATGGTGGCGTCGGTTCCCAGCTTCGCGTCGGGGCCCAACCTCATTCCCACGAACGGTACGTCGTTGATTTCAGGCTCCACGCCAGTATAGATTCGAAGGTAGCGGCTGAGACCGTATCGGGTTCCTCGCCAGCGATAAAGCTCCACGGCTTCTCGGATCAGTCGCCTTCGCCTCATTTCTGGCCAGTTTTCGTCGAGCGGCATACAAACCCAGACGGCCAGCCAGACGAGCAAATCTGGAGGAGTTGAGAATGGCCCGAAGAGTCTGTCGAGGTTACTGAGGGTGGCGCGAAGAACCTTGAACGCGTCCTCGAATCCCAGCATGTACCGCTCGAAGAACACCGGTTCGACCGGATGTTCCTCGTGGCCATCGGGATACATCGCCTCGCGATAGATGGAGGGCAGTTCGTCCAGGAGGCGGCACGGGGGATGGGTGATCTTGAGGATTCCGGGCACCGTCGTCGTTGGCGCGGGCTTACCCTCCTCGGCGTCGGTCAGGTCTTCGACGACCAGATCGAACAGGTAGTCCCCGGTCTGGGTGTACCCATCCAAGAAGGCGTCGATTTCGACTCGGGCTTCCCGGCTTTCCCCGGCTGCGACCAAGAGGTTGAGAATCGCCCCATCCGGAGTGAGCACGTCTTGGGCGTCCAGCGCGTCGCCGCCCATCAGTTCGGTCGCCCTGCGCGCGATAAACCGCCACTTCACCCACTTGGGGTTCCATCGGTGGTCCTCCGACTCCAACGAAAGCCTCACGATGCGGTGGCGGTCGTCCGTTGAAGTCAGGCGGATGGTTATGACGGGCTCATTTCCGACCCTGTGCCAAAGCGGCCTGAGCCTTGTATCGGGCTTCGAGGTTCCGCCAGGTTCGAGGACTTTGACGAACGTATCCGGCGTCATCTCGACATCGAGGTGGCCCAGACTCGAAGTCATCTCGCGCATCCTTCCGGAGGGCGGTCCCACCGAGGGGGGCTCGCTGGGGGGTTTTCCCTTCACCGTGGCCATGTTACGCCTCCGCCTCCGCGAGTTCGTCGCCCGCGCCGACCGAAGCCATGGGCACGATGCGAATCCTGTGGTCGCGCGTGGCCGGAAGCTCGTGTTCGAGGAACCTCACGCCTTCAGCGTTCGACGCCAGTTCTTCCGAGGTAAACACGCCCTGCTCCTTGTCCGCCAGCCGGGAAGTGAGGATCTTCGCGTCCAGAAGGAACGCGACGCCTCGAATCTCCCCCACCTGGGCATAGAGATCGGCGAGCGTCAAGGTTCTTCGGAACGGCCACCCGTCCCCGTTGGGCCCGCCGTACAGCGGATGCACGTACCTCGAAAGAGCTTCGCGAACGCGCTTCGCGAGCAACTCAGGGTCGACTTTCGGATCGGCAACGAGCTTGATCTCCGTCGAAATGAAGACGTAATCGGGTTCGCCGACCTCCAACGCAGTAGTAAGTAGCCGGCGCTGGTTGAGGTAGTCGTAAACCTCGTCAACCGTGCGCTGGGGTACGGCAAGGTCCGCAGGACTCGGCACGACGATCTGCGAGTTGATGCTTGGAACGATGAGCAACCGCACGGTTCCGGGAACGGGGGCCGAATCCGATGCTGGGGGGTGCGTAAGCGGTTGGACGCACTTGGCCCGGCCGACCCCTGCGCAGCCCTTTTGCGCCAGGTACTCGAAGTCCTCTGCCGTGACCGCCCGGTTCCTCACCTTGATGACCTCGAGGGCGCGAAGCTTGGCGCGGTCGAGCGATTCCAAGTCGCGGCCCCCGCTGGCGGCCTGAGGGTTGGTGACGCTGGCGACGTAGGGGTAGTTCGTCTTGAGAACCCGAATCTTGTCTTCTCTGACGTTCCCTCGCGATCCCCCTCCGATTCGGAAGGACGAGAGACGAATGGTCATCCCCTTGTCGGGCACCGATCCGTACTGTCGGACGGAACCGTCGGGCTGGGGGATCGCTGGGCCGAGTTGGACCAGCCCGGTTCGATTGTCACACACGAAGTGCGCGTCGGTCCTTTCGCTCTCGGAGAAATCTTCAACCCGAGTCCATCGAACGCACTGGCTCACGTCGTCGGGGGTGTCTCCCATCGGCCCCACCAAGAGCGTGTCCTCGGGGCCGAAGTTGAGCACAGGCGCATAGCGCATCTGAAACTCCTGACCCGGAGCGCCGTCGCTGACGCCGAGGATTTCGTTGTAAACCGTCACACACTGGCTGGCAGGCGTCGAGCCTCCGAGCGATCTGGCCAAGACCTGCGTGACTTCGGGCGATTTCTGGTAAGGGTCCGGTCCCCGGCCGTCGACACCTCGCGGAGGCAAGTCGTCGGGGCTAACGGTGTACCGGCAGCGGACCCAGAAAGCCTTGCGGTCGCCGACCTCACGATCCACCAGGTTTCGAGGCATCAGCAACTCGACCGAACCGGAGCGGTTGAACCCAAACGTGGAGTCGTCGAGGCATTTCAAGCGGTCCCACTCACCCGATGCGCCGTTCCAGACCTCCCAAACCTGCGCCGGATACGACTCGCGGAGTCCAGTTGCGGCGGCGGTCAGACAGGTCGCTTCGATTCCGATCAGATTGCCCGAGACGTCGGCCTCGAACCCAAGGTACAGGCAGTCGCCCTGGCGCGGGACTTCGCTGAAGACCTTGAAGGACTCCGAATCGGGGAGCCGACCCTTTTCGCGGTTCAAGTCGCGCGTTCCTGCGACCCGGTCGTCCTGCGCCAGTCCGTCGTCGGTCCCGGGAATCGCAAAGACGTGGGCCAGCTTCGGCCGTACCATGCGGAGCTCGGCGTCGGTCGAGAACTCGATCGCCTCTTCGGTCTCCGTACGCACGGTCGCGGCGACGGTATCACGGGCTGGAAGCACGATCTCGTAGGCCTCCTCGCCTTGACGGTCCTCGACGGGCCGAGTTAGGCGAAACAGCAAGTCGGTCCGGGCCGGTTCGGGCATCTCCAAGTTGATCCCGATCATCTCGAGGAATCGAATGAAGTTCTTTTCCGGGACCTGGTTGAGGCGAAACAGAGCTTGCTCGACCATCGAAGCGAACAGTTCGATAAGCGTGACCCCGGGGTCGGAAACGTTGTGATCCGTCCAGTCCGGACACCGAAGACCGATCTGCCGCTTCGCGTCGTCGACAAGGTCTTGGAACTTGCGGTCATCGAGGTTGGGACTGGGCAGAGACATGGATCACTCCTCTCCTGGGATCACATAGTACGGGAACACGAGGTTGCGGATCGAATTGGTCGAAAGGAATTGGTAGTGGATCGAAAGGATCAAGCGGCCGGGGTCGGCCACATCGGCCCAAGCCTCGACGTCGGTGACTTCGATTCGGGGCTCCCATCGAGCGAGGGCTTCCATGACGAATCTCTTTGCCATCCCGGCAGAGGTGGCGTCGTTCGGGTCGAATACGAGCCTGTGCAGGTCCGAGCCGAACTCGGGGCGCATCGGCCTCTCCCCCTTGCGCGTCAGGAGGATGATCTTGATCGCCTCTTCGACGTCCTGCTCTTGGCGCACCAACTCGATGCGGCCTCGGGAGTCCAGCCGGGGCGGGAACTTCCAACCTGCTCCAAGAAAGTCCTTAACTCGTTCCGCCATATCCCCCACTCAAAGAACCGAAAACAACCGCCCCCCCACAAAACTTACCGGGGTGGCCACCTGGTTGGATTGTCCCACGTTCCCGCTCGCAAGTCAAGCACTTTGACGCAAAAGCCGGGGAATCGCCGCTTTGCAAAGGATCGGGTCCCGATTTCGACGGCTTAGTTGATCTTCACTAGCGAGCCTTGCACGGTAAGAATCGCGCTCGATTGAACCGTGAGCGGCCCGGTCGATTTGAGCGTGCCCGTCCCTGTGGCCTCCAGGTTCATCGTTGCCGGAGTCTTCACTTGAACGCCCGCGGCTGCATCGACCTTGAACTGCCCCTTCGTATCGACAACGAAGTCGCCCGTACACTCGAACTTCATGCTCGCGCCGCCGCAATCGATCGTCACCTTGGCGGTACCTGCGGAGTTTTTGACCGTGATCGAGTCCGAAGCATCGTCGATCGTGATGCAGTGCCCCTTCTGGGTCGCCGCGTGAATCTTGTTGTCCTTGTCGTCGATTTTGATCTGGTTGCTGTTCTTCGTCGTGACGTGGATAAAGGGACCGGAAGGGTCGCTCCCGTCATCGAACTCCAGAATGTGCCCATAGGTAGTCTTGATGATGCGCTTCTTGACCGCGCCGTCTTTGACGACTTCGCTGATCGGGCGGGGCGGTTTGTCCCTGCCGTTCCAAAGTGCTCCGATGATGTACCCTCGGCGCATGTCGCCATGCTCAAAGGCCACCAAGACTTCGTCGTTGACTTCGGGCATGAAGTACATCCCGCGTTCCGGCCCGGCCATGGGCGCGGCGAGCCTCATCCAGTGGCTGTTTTCGGATTCGTGTAGCCACGGGAACTTCACCTTGACATGCCCATAGTCTTGTTCGGTGTCTCGAACGTCGGTTACGATGCCGATCACCACATTGCCGCCCAGTGGAGCATGGCGCTCCTCGGAAGTGGAGTCGAGCAGCGCGACCAGCGAAGAGGGTCTCTTGCCGGTGACGGTAAACCTCGTCGTATACCCCTCGCCCGCCGTGTAGACATGGGTAGCGTGGGTCACGTAGTATTCGCCTGAAAACCTCGTGCCGATGTTCGTGATCTTCACGTAGCCCCCGGCCTTGATCTCGGCGCGGCCGTCGCAAAGTCCGGACGCCTCGATGAATGAGCCGTTAATCTCGTCGAGGATCGACTTGGCCCGCGTGTCGGCTTCGGGCTGCGTCGTCACCGGGGCCGTAACCACGCTGAACTCCTTTTGCCCGCCGAACGCCTGTTCTGCGTACGTGCCGCCGTCCTTTCCCAGACCCACACGGGGATGGGTGGTCGTCGACGTAGCCTGCCCCAGAATGGCCTCTTTGCGCGTGGGGTCCCACCCTCTCACCGTCACTTTCTTGACTTGTTCGACGGCGGTCAGCCTGGGCCGGAAGTCGGCGAGGGTTTGCCCCCAACTCAACTCGATGGTCGGGCCCGAAGTGGGTACAGCCTTCTTGAAAAGGAGTTTCGATCCGTCCACGGCGAATTCGTGGCCCGATTCGAAGGCGATCTGCACCAAGAACTCAAAATCCGTTTGGTTGTTTTGAATGATCCACTTATGGACTGGGCTGGTCGACTCGACCTCGGCGGACAGTCCGTTTCGACTTGCGATCTGCTGGGCGATATCGCTGAGGGTCACGTCGACGTAGGTCTTCCGAACTCGTCCTCTATGGAGCCTATGGAGCTTATTGTAGGCGCGCACCACCACGCAGGGCGTTCCGTGCGCCGACATATCGACTTCCAGGCCGACGATCTCGCCATCGAAGACCTTGGTCATCGTTCCGCCCTGTTCGCCCGCCGAGACCTCGAGCCTCTTTCCAGCAGCCAGCAACGAGCTGTCCAAGAACTCGAAGCGCTCGTCTGCGATGCGGACGGTGCACAGGTCGGGGATGTTGATGGATTGATCGACCAAGCACTCGAGAACGTTGTCCATCATTTCCTGAGGGATATCCGCGCCGTCGATCTTGAAGGCGAACACGTAGAGCAGGGTTTGTTCACTGTTGGGCATGGCAGGTGTCTCCGTGGTTTGCAGGAAAGGGTCTCAAACTCAAATCAGGTTAGCGGAGGGATCGCCAAGACTTGGCCGGCTGAGACCGCGTCGGGATCGTCGATGCCGTTGGCTTCCGCGATGACCCGCCATCGCGTGCTGTCGCCGTACTCTTCATAGGCGATCAGGGCGAGAGTGTCCTTCGGGCGAACCTCCCTCATCTTGTAGCCCGGCTTGGCGTGCGAAGTCGGGTTCTGAGCAGGTTGATTGGAAGCGTCCCTGGCTTCGGCAAGCGTGACGTTCGCGACCGCCCGCACGGGCGTTCCATCCTGCTTGAAAAGCGTGTACTTGACCGACATGTTCGTGATCACGGCTCGGAACTGCCAATGGCTGCCCCATTCGAACAGCACAATCGGGGGCCGCGAACGCTGCGTCGTTTGGTTCTTCTTCGATTCGTCGATCATCGTTAGCTTCCAGAGCTTCCGAAGGTCGCGCATCACGTTGCCGTTGCCTTCGTTGGCGTCAAAGAAGAGTTCGACCGTCATCGTGCGCTGCCCGCCCCCGGTGAAGGTCACGTCGGGGACGTTCTTGCCGACGACGCTCCTCGGTTGCCAGGAGTTCGACTTTTGGACCGTGTATTCAGTCGGGTTGAACTGGCATTTGAGCTTTTCGTTCGTGTCGACGTTGGTCAGTGTTGCTGGTGTGAGTGCCATGGATTTCCTCTTGGGTGAACTGGATCAGGTTATCTTCTTCCGAAACGATCTTTCTCTTGGTCGATGCGCCTTTTGAGCAGCATCCACACTTCGTTGGCGAGAGCGTTGACGTCCGCGCCTTGGGCGCCTTGTTGCTGCGGTTCCCCTTGGGACTGCCTCCGAGCCTGCGTCGCGCCACCGGTTCGGGTGGACGCCCGGGCTTCTGACCTCTGAATGGCGAGCGTAGTCGGGGGCTGGTTGGGCTTTTGCAGTTCGGAGAGGTTCGGCAGAAGCCGATCGGGCTGGCGGACGTTTGAGATCGAGGTGCCGACGCGCGTCGCAGGTTGAGGGGTCAGGTCCGGCAAAGCAGGGGTCGGCGCGCTTACGGCTCCCGGGGTCGGAGTCGAAAGCGGCGTCTCCAATGCGGGTCTCCGGGGCGACTGGACCGCCGGCAGCGTCGAATCCGCATCAGATCCGAAGGGCGGTTCGGTGGGCATTGAGCGCGGGCCGGTCGTGGGCTTAGGGGGCAGGCTCCACGGAGATCGCGCCGGGGCTCGCCCAGGTGGGTCCGCTTTCGCGGCCACCGGCAGCGTTGGCTTCGGCGCAACCGCCGATGCGGGGATCGGGGCGGCTTTGCGAGTCGGCAAACTGAGCGGCGGGCGGCTCCTTCCCCCGAAAATGGGCAGACCTACGGGCACGCTTCCTTCGCTGATTGACGGTTGTGGGGTGCCCACAAAGGAACTCGCAAGGCTCAAGCCGGTCCCTGTTGCGGGGGGTGAAGGTTGAGGCGATTCACCTCTGACTTCCGCCCCGAGCTCCGGAGTCGTTGGCGGGACGGCTTCGGAAGTTGGGACCACATTTCTTGTGGGCGGAGGCATCGACCCAAGTGCTCCCGGAGCCAAGGAAATGCGGCTGGGCGGGGGCGTTTCGGCGTCTGCGCCCTCCGAGGGGAACGGCTGCCTGGCGAGCGCTTGGGAAGGAATCGTAGCCGTACGCTGGGTCAGGTCGCCACCGACGGGTCCTACACTCGAGGCGTCATCCCCGTGCAGTTGCGGCAAGGGCTCCGAAGCGGTCGGGGGCTTGGCCATCGCCCTCGGAGAGAGGATCTCCTCAGGGCGGTCGCCCTTGAGCCCGATGGAAGGCGCGGCCTTGCGCCATTCAGCGCGGTCAGGCTCGGCTTCGATACCCATCGACGAGCCGAACAGTTTGTCTCGCAAGGGCTGGAATTGGTGGGGCCGAAGCGGCGCGCCCTTGGTTTCGGGGGCTGCGGCCTTTTGAAGCTCGACCTCCTGCTTGAGTTCGGATCGCCCCGAGAGGCTAGGCGCCATTCGAACGGGCACTCCCAAGAAGTCCAGGGGGGTTCCCCGGCTTGCCGCTGCCCCGCCCGAGGTTGCAAGAGCGCCTTCAGGAGCTTCAGGAGTCGGCGCAAAAAGATTCGCGGGCTCCCCCATCGGGCGCTTGCCGGGAACGATTGCGGCAGGGACGTTGGGGCTAGCCGGAGGGGCGGAGGTCAGCGACGACGCGGCAAGGCTCGAAATCGCCCCTGCGTACATCGAAGCGCCTGGGCCGTAGCCTTGTTCGAGAAGCGCGCCAAGGAGCGGACGGCTGAGTTGGAGGTTGACCGCACGCCCCTCGACCGAACCCTGGGGCGCAGCCGGGTACAGAATCTGCGACCCCGGAGGGAGCGTTCGGCTCAGTTCAGCCCAAGTCGCGGCGTCGAGCGGCTTCCCGCTCCGAAACAGGTCTTGGGGCTTGAGGGACACCGCCCCACCCTTCTGCTCCATCTGCTCCGACGCGACTCGGATAGGCGGGGCGACGATGGTGACTTGGCCCATTTCCGGCGTGAGAACAGCGCCGGGGGCTCGAGCAGGGCCGATGTAGCTAGAGGGTCCTCCTACCGTCTCGTGGACCAAGGTACCGCCGGACAGGGCCGACTGTGCCCTCGCCGCCGCAACCGCCGAAATCGGGGCGCTGATCACACCTCCCCCTGGCAGGTAACCGATGATCGGTCCGCCGCCTTGGGGTACTGGCACGGGGACCCCTCCAGCCACGCCCGAACTTGCGTCGAGAACCTGTGGACTCACCATCGCGTTCGCGCTTGAAGCCCTCACCAGAGAGCCGTCGAGCGTTTGCAGGCCCGTCGAGCCATGAGTGAAAAGAGGAGGAAGGGCTGTCGGTTGAAGAGGAACCGCCGAAACCGCGACTTCGGGCGGGGGGAACAGCATTCCGCTCGGGCCTACCGCGCCGGGCATCATGGCGCCACCGGCCACTCCCGGACCCATCGTGGCGGCGGCAAGGGAGGCCCGCTGGCTGACCAGCATTCCGGCAACGAGCCCGCCCATGCCGACGTTGGCGGTCCAGACGCCCCGGCTCGCAGTTCGAACGGCGACGCGAGGATCGTTCGGCGCAGGCTCGCGGCCTTCAGCGAGTTCCGGAGCACGGTCCGGTTCCGTTGGCTCGGCGGGAGCCTTTCGAGCAACCGTAGGCTTCGACGCCGCGACCCATGAGCCCCGTTCTGCCTCAATGTCCGGCTCGAAGTCCGTTTCCATAGCCGTCGACGCGGGCGCCTTCTTTCGCTCTGGTCGCCTTACGGCCTCGGTCGCTTCGCCCGATTCGTCCCACTCAAGGGTGGCAGGCGCAACGCTGCGAGCTCTCCTGCGGGACCAAATGGGCGTCAGTGGCTCGACCCCCGGCTCCGGACCCAAGGGGCTTGCGGGGGGGATGAAGACCTGGTCCGGAAGCCGAATCGTCTCGACCTCCGTGCGCTTCCGGTTCCACCTTCCCAACCAAAGGGCGAAGTCGATCACCTCGACGGGCGACACGGCGTGACGTTGAATGAGAGTTCGAAACTTCGCGGCCGTTAGGGACCCCAGGATCGTACGCTTTGCGGCGTGTTTCTTGGGAACTTCCCTGCGTTGAGTTGGCGCCTCAGCAGACTCAGGCGCTACGGCGTCCGCCTGCGTTTCGTCCCCTGAACCCATCAAAGCCAAGCCGAGGTCTTCGACGAATCGCACGATTCGGTCGATCGACTTCGGCGGTTCGAGTTCCGCCAGTTCCTTTGCGCGTTGTTCTGAGAGCGGCATGAGTTCCCTACTTCGCTACTTGTTCGGATCGAGGCGATCGAACGCGAGTTCCAGCGTTTCCACGGCGATCGCTCCTGAGTCAGACTTGAGGTCCGGGCCGGTCCACTTCACGGGGTACGCCCGCATGAGCTCCCAACGCCGCACTGCGGTACCGGTGGAGTTGTAAACGATGATCGAGATGTTCTTGCGCTTCGCGGGCTCGCCGTTGAGGCCTTCCTTGAACCACTTGAAAAGGTCCTGCTGCGTGTCGAGTCCATGCTTCAGCGTGATGTTGCCGTACTTCACCCGAGTCGGCAACTTGTGCGTATACGAGTTGAGCCCGCCTTCGACGTACTCGTGCATCTCCGTTTCGATGCTCAAGCCCGAGCACTCCGAAAACCCGGCGACCTCGATTCCTCCGACCTCGACCCAGAATCTGAGGCCCAGATGGGGGTCTTTCGAACGTTGTGAACTTGCCATTGATCGTCTCCCGTGTTATCTCCTATTCTTGAAAACGCCCGTGCGGCTCCGTCCAGAGATCACTTCATCCTGAAAGAGCTTGAATACGCGGTCGGCCACCGCTTTCGGGTCCGCGTCTGTCGGTCTGCGGTCTTCCGCGTGGTCGGGATCGCGCGTTTCGGTTTCGACCTGCGAAGGCGGCGGTTCTGCGTTGCTCTCCGCCGTGATCGGGGTGGCAGCGAACTGCATACGCGGCAAATCGGGTTGTGGGGAGTCCGCCCCCACGTGTCCGCGCCTTCGGCTGACGACTCGAACTTTGCAGATCAGGGTGTCGATTTCTATCGCCATGTGGTTCCTCTCGTTACTGTCTCCGTTCGTCGTCCCGGGCCGGGGGCAACGAGCCGGTCGAAACTTGTTGGGTCAGGGACCTCGTTCGCAGGTTGACGACTGCCTGACGAGCCCATCCCAAGCGCGATTGGGCATAGGCCCACGCCTGCTGCTCGAAGGTCCCGCCCACACCGTTTTGCCGGGCCCAGCCTTCGACCATCCGTTGCAGAGAAGCAGGCTCGCGGGTGTGGCGCGACATTTCAGGCACTGAATCGCCTGCGCCCGCCATCGTGCTCGCGTACTCGATCCGACGGCTGTATTTGTAGGTTTGCCTCAGCAGTTCGATCGCCTGCGCTTGAGATGTAGGCTGGTGCATGTGGGCTTCCATTTGGGCGAGGCTGCTCGTCGCGCTTTGAGCCTGTTCGGCAAGCCCCCGTGCGCCGGTCCGCTCCATATACTGCCTTGCGCCTTCCGATATCTGAATCTGCCTGCCGTCCATCGTATCGACCGGATAGTGCGTCGTCGAGTCTGCCGCTCGCGCAAGGGGTTGTTGGAACCCAACGACGTCCGCAATGCCGGCCCTCGTGCCATAAGCTCCGGGCTGCATCATGAGCATCTCTGCTTGGAGTCGGGCGACCTCGGCATGGTCGACCGGGGTTTGCCTGAGGGCCGCGACTAGCCTTCGCCGGATACTCTGCATCACCATTTCTTGGGCCCTAATCTGGCGTCCGCGTTCAGAAAGCCCAGGTTCGGCCGTCGCCAGCCTCTGGGCCTCGGTTTGGACCGCCGATGTCAGTCGGTCGGCGATCTGCAGGGCCTCTCGGAACTGGGCCTCCAATTGCGCTCGCGACTGCGCCTCGAATCTGCGCTGGCCTGCGGGGGAGTTCGGATCGTTCGGGTTGAATTGCGCGAGCATCTGGTCTCGGAACTGGGCGAACGCCTCGGGGGACATCGTGCGCCGGAGTTCGACAAGGCTTGCGACGTCGAAGGCTCGAGTGACCCTTCCCTGCTGGCCTGCCGGCACTTGAAGGGGCGCGTCGATCCCGGTCCAAGGGTAGACGTTGACGTCCAGCGTGCGGTCGGGTTCGCCGCCCGTGCGCCGAGTGATCTCACGGTTAAGGGCGTCGGCAGCTTCTCCAGCCCTTTGTATCTCGCGGGCCACGGCTTCGGGAGTGGTAAGGCGGCTCGTGTCGGCCGGACGAACGCCGATATCGATGTCGCTCCGGAAACCTGGAGTGCCCGGAGCGTCGAACGTGAGCCCTTGGAATTGAGGGTTTTGTAAGACCGCCTGCTCTGCCTGTGACCGAATTGTCTGCCTCGCTGCATCGATCGCGCTTTGCTGTTCGGGCGTGAGCCTGGTCCCAAGTTCCTGGAGGTGGCCGCGCCAGTCACGGATCGACCGAATGAGGTTTTCGGCGGATTGCGGCGTGGGCGTCTCTTGGAACCTCTCAAGCGCTCTTCGTTGGCTTTCGGATTGGCGGTACTGCTCACGGGTCATGGAGCGCTCGCCTTCGCCCGGCCTGACCCCGCGCTGACTGAGGCCGGGATCGCTCGTTCTGGCTCCCTCTGGAACATCGGCTGGGCGAGTCGTCGGTGCTTCGGGCGGACGCGTCGTCGGAGCGTCGGCGGGGCGAGTCGTCGGAGCGTCGGCTGGCGCAGGCGCACGAGGGGTCGAAGGCGCGGCGGCGTCGGGTGCAGCGGGCGCAGGGGGCGCGTCGGCCGGAGGTGGGGTAGGAGCGTCGGCTGGCGCAGGCGCGCGAGGGGTCGAAGGCGCGGCGGCGTCCGGTGCAGCGGGCGCAGGGGGCGCGTCAGGCGAAGGCGGGGGAGGCGCGTCTGGCGGAGGCGGGGGAGCATCCGGCGGCGGAGGAGTCGCGGTCCTTCGTTGCCTTGCTTGGTCGGCCCTCGTACCGAGGTGGCCACTCAGAAGGTCATAGAAGTAGTTTCTCGGGTCCGAGAGGTCGCGGACGATCGCATCGATCAACTGATCCACCGTCATAGCCTCACGAGAGCCTCTTGCATGGTCGTAGATGTTCCGAGCGATTCGCTGGAAGATCGCTTGGCCCCGACCCTGAATGACGATGTACTGAAAGGCCCGTACAACGGCCACGCGGCCCCAATGAGCGACCGCAGGATTCTGGAGGAAGCGCGCCGCGAATCGATTCCCCAGACGACCCATGAACCTGCCGATGATCAACCCGATCAACGCGTCGAACGCGATTCCGGCCCAATCGATCCGATCTCGTAGTCCCAACGAAACTTCCGTTCCCTGTTGGGCGACCTGTTGCGCGCCGGCATACCCCACACCGATTACCGTCGCAGTCGCTCCGCCAGTCACAACGGTGGCGATGACGCCTACCGTGATCGCGCTGACGTCCCGCACGATCTCAAGACCGTAAACCGCCCGCTCAGCGCCGCTGATCGTTCCTTCTCGGTACTCATAAATCCTGCGCTGGCACTGGCGGAGATGGTGCTGGGCCTGGGCAAGCGCTCGGAACGCCTGGGGAACATTCCTTGCTACAAGGGCCGAGTGAGCGATTCGAATCCAGAACGCGGGGACAAGCCAGATGTCAAGGGAGGGCATCCGTGCGCCGCTCAGAAGGTCCGACACTCCACCAGTAAACCAGTGGTGATCGCGCATCCTGCGGTAGTCGTCGTGGCTCTCGGCTCCGGCTTCGATCTGACCCCTCAGGAACCGGTAGGAGTTGCGGAGCGCAACCAGCGCCATGAACTTGTTGACACGGCCGTACCACTGGCCCATTACGCGAATGTTGAGGTCGTATTGTTCGGTTTCGTCGTCCGGCAGCGGTTCGGTTTGCCGCGCGACGGGAGGCGGCATGTTCATGTGGGCGACGTTGAATCGCCCGTCCGCAAGATGCCACGCGCGCTGCAAGAGTATGGCGTTGGAGGCAGAGGGCGAGGAGGCGGATTCCCGCAGTCTGTCCGCGATCGCTTGCGCCCACATCGAGGCGGCTTCGTCGTCGGTCATGGAATCGAGGTCCAGGCTCACCTCGATCTCCATCAGACGAATCGGGCCGCCCAGCGCTCGGTCGTCTAAGAGCTGACCGACCCTCGCGAGAGCGACGTCGCCGATCCGCGTCACGCGGGCGTGCTGTTCGGCCGTTACCTCTGCGCCTTCGGCTTCGATGTCCTTTTGGAAGGTGCGGACATTCAGGCGGGTTTCTTGGCTTCCGACTCCGGCAAGGACGCGCGACTCGGTCTGCTGCGCTTCCTGCTCCATGCGCTGACCCCCGGATCGGGTGTGCTTATCGACCCGCTGCCCGTGCTGGCCGGTTTGCTGGGCGACGTGCGTCAGTTCGTGAGCCAGCAGCGCTTTGCCTTCGGTTCCTTGGGGGTTGTATTCACCCGCCTTAAAGAACACGTCTGAACCGATCGTAAACGCGCGCGCACCGAGTTCTTTCGCAGCGCGGTCCGCTGCCGGACCGACATGGACTTTTGCACGGCTGGGGTCGAAACCGACGTAGGGTCCGAGGTCCTTTCGCACATCGGTCGGAAGCGTCTGGCCTGAGCCTCCAGACTGCCGGAGTTCGGCCAGAAGCGACGCCGCGTCGGGGTCTTGAACTTGAAGCCCCTCGCCGTCTTCGCTTCGCTGGACCTTTGCGCGGTTCTCCATTGCGCGATCCCAAAGACCCATCATCCCTTCGCCGAGCCATTGAAGGCCGCGCCCCGTCCCTCGGAACACGGGATCGAGCATGGGCCAAGCGAGCTTGGTAGCGTTGACCGTCGGGGTAATGGGGTCCATGACGAGGGGGATCGCCGGCTTCATCGGCTTCCGCATCTGGAGGTCGAGGGCGTCATAGCCCTTCGCGATCTTGTTTGAAAGCCAGCTCGCTCCTCCGCGCACCAGAGCGTTGACCCAGGACATTGTATTGGTTACGCCCTTGAGCATCGACCGGTCGACGGGCAGCTTCTGCTTGTGCTTGGCGTCGAACGCGTCGAGCGACTTGAAGTAGTTCAAAGCGTCGTGCGGCTTGATTCCACCCTTACGATCGTGCAATGTCACCGTATCCGCAGTCGTGTCCGCGCTCTTGCCGTAATAGAGTCTGCGGAAGGCCTTGCCTATCATCGTCTCGTTCAGGGCATACCCAAGAAGTGAATTGGTTCCCGAGAATCCTGAGACCATGTCCGAGTCGAACGCGTAGTGTTTGTAGGTCGTGCCGGAGGGGAAAAACGGCATCGCGTTGCCGAGCGTGGTGACGTCGAACTGCGAGATCTTTCCCTTCTTCGCCTTGACTGCCTGAAGGGCGTTCGAGAGGATGATCGAGCCCTGCGAATGCGCGAAGACGTCGATCCGCTTTCCGTCTTCGCCCCCATAGGTCAGAAGTAGATTGGTGAGCGCCGTTGTGGCGAGGTTGGGGCTGATGCCGAGAATATCGCCCCCGGCCTGCAGCAAGTCGCGGGCAAAGCCCGCAGTTGCGTTGTATACGCCGACGACCGGTTTCTTCCTGGCATTAGCCAGGGCTTGAGCGCGTACGGCGTGAGAAGTTAGATCGGTGTCGATCCCATTGATGAACACCGTCGCACCCGCGGCGAGCACCGCCCGCGCTTCCGTCGCATCGTCAAACGGAGACGCAGGGACGTCTTCTGGCTTCTTCGTAGACCAATCCGTCTCGTCGCCGGCAATGAAGGGTCCCGTAATGTCTCCGTCCCTCGCGACCTTTCCGAACGGCGACAGATGCTGGATCGCCTTCCTCGTCGCCCACTTGCCCGCCTCGACGGTTCCCCGGGTTACCGCCATCGCGCGGGAGCCGACCTTCTTCAAGATGCCGACCGCGAAGCTGCCGACCTTTTCGAGGATCGAAGAAGCGAATCCGCCTGGGCCTTCCTGCTTCGATTCGCCTTCGGTGGCTTGGCCCTCCCCACCTTCGGCCTCATCCGCATCTTGGACGCCATGAGCGTCCTTCTTCTTGCCGCCCTCTCCAGTCCCCGACTTCGCTTCTAGTTCCTCGAAGGGCGCCTCGGCTTCGGGGTGACGGGGGTCAATGCGCTCCTCCGGAGCTTTTGCCTCTTCGCGTAGAGCCTCTCGCGCTCGCTCCATGAGGTGTTGTCCGAACGCAGCCCAGGCGATTCCGTAATGAAGTGTGGCCTGCGAGTTCAGCGCGAGCGAATGCGCCATATCGAGCTTATTGCTCGCGATCATGGAGCGCTGTTGAAGCCTATAAGCCGCGGTGAATTGCCGGTTGGCGAGCACCATCGTCCAAGCGGTGACTGCCCACGACTTCAGATTGGCGATGTAGTTCTCGATGTGCGCGAGCCAAGTGCGAGGTATCGCGAGCTGCGTCGCGGCCCAAGATCGCAGCTCACCAAGTTTGTCGAGAAGCCGCTGAACCGTCGAACCGGCGCGGGATATGGCCTCCGATACGGCTGACGAGATGAAGGGGACGATCTGGAGCGGGTTGCGGATTGCAAGCGCTTGCCGAACCTTCTCTGTGATCCAGCTCACGAACGACGCAACCTCCTTCACGGCCCAGGTAGCCATTTCTGCAACCTTGAGCGGAAACGCAAGGGCCCATCGCGCGATCTGCGTTCTCAGGCTCCGCGCTAAGGTCCTGCCAACCACGAACTGGTGCCTTGCGGCACCGAAGATCGCGGATTGGAAGGCTGCGGCTCTTGCCAGGTTGCTCCCCGCTAAACTGAGGATAAGCGTCGCAGTCGATCGAATCCGCACCCCTTGAGAGGTCAAGATGTTCGCCCATGTATTGAGCATCGCGGGATGATGCCCCCGAAAACCGAACTTCCTCATTCGGTCGGAAGCACGCCTGAATCGGTCTGCGCGCTTGATCAGCTTCCCCGCGACCTTGTTCGCTTGCTTCCGATGGCTGCGAGCCTGACGGAACAACTTGGCCGCTGACTTTGTCATCGGGCTGACGTTGAGAATGATGCGCTCGACGCGCGCCCTGAGGCTGGATTCGAACTGCCCGAGGCGGCTAAGAATCCGGCGGGCGCCCGCTGCGGCGCGATTGCGAGCTTGTTTTGCCGCTTCGGCGATTCGCGAACCCCCGGTCTTGACGCGCGAAATGAGGCCGCTCGCCTTGCTCCGAATGAAGTTCTTTGCCTTTGCCGCCTGCTCCGCCGCGAAGTCGAGCGCCCTCTCTCCCATCGATTTGATGGTCCTGATCCCGCTCCCCACGCGGGAAGCGATCCCAGAAGCGAAATCGGATGCGGAGCGGCCGATCGATCCGATGAAGCCGTCGCTCATGCGGCGCGTCCTCCAATTCTGGTGCCGCGGCCCAACTCCGCCGAAGGAGGATCTGAGTCAGCCTCGCCGTCTGGCGCTTCGTCGCCTGTTCCAGAACCGGCTTCGACCTGAATGCACGCCCTGGAAGCCGAACTGCAACCTCGTTCGGATACGGGTCGCAAGAAGCTGCGGACCGTCCGCGCAAATCGTCGGAGCGCTATCCGAGCGCGCTCGAACATCCGCAACGCCAAGCGGGTGGTCCGAAAAACTCGCACTTTGGATACGGGGGCAAAGGCCCTGCCGACCGGCACGGCATGGGGCGGGCGGATTGGAGTCGGTTGGATCGAGGGGCGAGGGACCGGGAGGGCATGCCTTCGGACCGATTCGCAGAACCTCTCGACTCGGCTGGGGCGGGCGCGAGCCACGGCGATCCGCGAACGAAACAGCGGCGCTTCGAGCTTGATTCTTGCCTGCACCCCAACGCTATTCATAGTAACTCGCTCACATCATTTTATAACAATACACTCACATCTGCATCCTGTTTTTTCCACGATTTCGCTTTTTCGGGCTCATTGAATGCGAAAAGGGGACGATCGACCGCTCGCATTTGCGTTCAATCGCCCCCGGTGAGTCGTCGGTTGATCTTGCTGATTTCAGAAACCCACCGCTGTCTCTCCCGGTGCTCGAGGTTCAGAATATAGTCGAGCGACCAATGGAAGTGGTATGCGATGAACGCGACTTCTTCGTAGATGGCTTCTGGGGGGTAGATGGCAAGCCCCCCTTCGATCAGTTTCCCTCCTGCTCCTCCGGCTGGAGGCTGGCCTCGTTGATGTCTCGGTAGAACTCCTGCAGGTACGCAAGGTCTGCCGAAAACAGGTTCTCGATGACCCCGGAGTCGATGCTCTCGACGGTGCCGATCTTCGTAACCACCCTCGCAAGGAGGATGATTACCAAGTATGCCTGGTTCGCTTTGACGCGAGGATCGCGCAGCGGGGCGATTTCGTCGATGGCGGTCGCCAGACGCATTCGCCCCTTTTTGTGCACTGTGCCATCCGGCGCGACGTAACCGACCGGCAGGGTGAATTCAAACTCGGTTTGAAGTCCCCCTGATTGGTTCGCCTTTGCCATTTAGTCCAGTCCTACTTGACCCTTTCGAGCCCTTCGTGCGCGATTTCCAGTTCCTCGATGGCGATCTCGTTCTTCGACGAATCGAGTGCTGGGCCTTTGAACTTGCACGGCCAGCCGTTCTTGAAGTTGTACCGAGCCACCTCGTCGCCGTTCGGAGCGTAAAGGGTCACGCTGCCGTTCTTGCGATTGGCCTCGACCATACCTTGCTCGATCTTCTCACGCCATTCGTGCAGCTTCTTGTCGTCGGTGATGCCCCTGCGGAGAACGATGTTCGACCACTTGAGAGCCCCCGGGACCTTGTGCACGATAAGGTTCCCGCCCTTGCCGGTGACGCGGTGTTCGATGACTTCCGTCTCGGAATCGAGACCCGTCACTTCACGAAACACGCCTTCGGTAATGTTGTCGATTTCCAGATACCAACGAAGTGCGCCTACGCCTTCTGCCATGTTATTGCCTCACTGTTCTTTAGGATCATAAGACCCCGGAAATTGTTCCGGGGCCTTGGTACGAATCGATTACGCCTCGGCGGTTTCGCCTCCGCCCGACCACTGGCCGATCCTGATGATGACGAACTCCGCGGGCTTGACCGGATTGACGCCGATCTCGACATAGAGTCTGCCGAGGTCGATCATCTCCTGAGGGTTCGTTTCCGAGTCGCACTTGACGTAGTACGCTTCCTCAGGAACCGTCCCGAAGAGCTTGCCTTCCTTCCACTCGGTCCAGAGGAACGCCGAGATGTTTCGGCGAACGCGAGCCCACAGATCGTGGTCGTTCGGTTCGAACACCACCCACTGCATCCCGCGCTCGAGCGACTTCTCAAGGTAGTTGAAGAGCCGCCGAACATTGACGTACTTCCAGGAAGGGTTGCCAACGGTTGCGAGCGTCCTCGCGCCCCAGACTCGGATTCCGGTTCCGGGGAACGATCGGATGCAGTTGATTCCGTTGGGGTTGAGGATCTCCTGCTCGCGCTTGGTGACGTCCCATTCAAGGGCGGTCGTGCCTCGCAGAGCCTCGTTCGCGGGCGCCTTGTGAACGCCACGCTCGACCCCGACCCTTGCCCACACGCCAGCGATGTGCCCGCTGGGCGGACAGAAGATCGTGCTCTTCGACTGCGGCCGTACCTGGTCCATCACCTTGATCCACGGGTAGTAGATCGCGGCTTGGCCGTGGTCGCAACTGAAAGGCGCGTTCATCGTCGTGTCCCTCATCTCCTGCGGGGTGAGCCCAGGAAGCGGGTCAACGATCGCCATTCGATCGGCCATGCGCTCGCACCAGCCGATCAGCATCGCCTGCAGGTTGATGATCTGCTCCTTGCGCTTGTCGTCGAGGTTCAGCACTTCGATGCCCGCATCCGAACCATCGACGGACTCCCGTCGCCAGACGCCCGCCATCATGTCGGGCACGCAGACCATGTTGACGTCTTCGAGCTGCTCCAAACCGCTGAAGCCGCTTCGATCGGCCTCGTTGCCCACGAAGTCCTCAGGGACGACCTTGGCAAGCTCGGCGTGGATCGGAAGCGAGGCGAGCGCCGTCGCCGAAGCGGTTGCGCCGCCGGACATTTGGAACTCTCCCGCAACCGGACGAGTCGCGGTGACGGTCGTGGCGTCGAGTTCGATCAGCCTCGATTTCTCGTTGACGCTTTGGGCCGCCGAAGCGGGCGTCAACGGGTCCTTCTGCGAGCCGTGGGATTCCGACTTGCTGCCCTGCGTGACCTTCAGGGTGAACCCGTCTGCCTCCCCGACGTGCGTGACCTCGATCTTGATGTCGTTGCCGCGCTCACCGGGCTCGATGGCCTTGAAGCCGTACCCGCCGATTTCGGTCGTTGCGGGGCTGCCGCCTGCGATCGCCTTGCGCGAAGGCTCGTAGTTGTAGATGTCGAGGTCCGATCTGCGCGCCACGCGGACGATGTAGGCTCGGCCGCCACCGTTGTCGTAGTAACCGCGAACGGCATACGCCAGGTAGCTCCCATCGATGTAGGGCGAACTCGAAAGCGGAATCGAGTACTTCCGAACGAAGTCGGCCCAACCCTTCACCACGTCGTCTCGGCCCGTGCGCTTCGCTTCCTTGGCCAATTCGTCGACGGTCCGTTGGGCGAACTCGATGAGACCCTTTCTCGCAACGCGCTTCGCTTGCAGAAGCTCCTTCGCGCTGCGACCCGTCTCATCGGCGAGAGCCTTCAAGATCGCTTCGTCGTCTTCCCCGAAAACCCGGCAGAAGTCGGTCCAACTGGTAATGAAAATCGGCTTGTTAAACTCGCCGCTCTTTGCGTATCCAACGAACGCGGCGGTGTTGGTTCCCACCCCTTCGATGGGCTTACTGCCGCCGTCGATTTCTTCGACGAATACGCCTGGTGCTAGATACTCAGGCATGTCTCATCCCTCCTCTTTGGGTTGCCTCGAGTCGGGTAGGTTCGCCTGGCTCGAGGAAGATTCCTACTGCATTCTACAGCGTATTTACCAGCAAGTAAAGGAGGAATCGCCGACATTTTATCAATTCGTCGAAAACTCCCAGCTCTTACTTCGTCCCTGCGGCTGCGGGCAGCGTCGCCGCCCCGTCCTTGAGGGCCACCTCGACCGGGTCTTGGCCGGGAGCCTGCGCGAGCACCTTGTGAGGCCCGGGCGCTAAGTTGGTGAACCTGTAAAAGCCCTCCCCATCCGTCATCGACGACTTGTCGCCCACGCTGACCGGGATATACGCCGCGGGCCGGCCGTCGGAGTACCGGAGGCGGCCCGTGATGGTGACCGAGGTTTTCCGCAAAGTTTCGTGAATCCCCGGTCCGCCTTGCGCCGCGCGCGCCAATTCCTTCTGCTCGTCCTGCCGCTCCTTATCCGACATCTCGTCGAGCGAGACCCCGATCGGGTCGAGCAGGTCCGGCCTTCCCGGAGGCGGAGCGTTGACGGCGACCTCTTTCACCTTCAAGCCGCGCTTCCAAAAACTGAGCGTGTGTTTGCCCGGTGGCAGATTGAGTAGGCAGAAGAACCCGCGCTCATCGGTCGTCGTCCTCTCTTCCCTGCCCGCAACCGACACAACGACCTCCGGTTCGGGAAGATCGTCTTCGCCCCTCGTAACGATGCCCGCCGCGCTTACGCGAGTAGTCTTGAGGTCGAGGGGGCGATCCGGACCCTGCGGCGGGGTTCCGACTCCGATCCCAACGATCGCTTCCCGCACCATCTTCACGAGCTTGGTTTCGAACGGGTTGAACATAGCCGTCACCACGAGCCCCAGCATCGGGCGAACCTGCCCTCCCAGAGCCGACCACAGGCTTGAGGGGTCTGACTGGCTCGGGTGGTCGGACTGGGCGACGCTCACAATGACGGCGGAATTGCCGAACGGCTTCAGACCTTCGGTGAGATACCTTTCCGGAACCCACCGGTTGCGGATGAAGACCGAAATCACCTCGGCAAGAAGCTCATGCTCGACGGAGGAATCGCCTCCCGCATGGACGGTGACCAAATAGGATAGATCGAGCCGAATGGGCGCGGGGACTTTGCCGATCGCGCCGCCGAATTCGTTGCGAACGACCTTGATGGACTCGTCCCTCAGGCTCAAATTCTCCCTGACGTCGTGCAGATACAGGTTCACCTGGGGCGACTTCGCCGAATCGCCCTTGACCTCGCCTGGCAGCCCGAATCCCACCTGCGCGGCGTCCTTGAGCAGCTTCGCGCCCGCCGCTTTCATCTCGCCAAGCAGGAGTTCCCTGAGGGTGACATCGACTTCGTGGATCATCGCGTTTTGCCCCGCACAATCTCTAGCATACGACTTTCACGCGGTCTAGGGGAAGCGCTTAGGCGAACTTCGCGGGGATTCATCCGAATTCTTCCGGAACCCACTATCGAACGATCACTCGAAACGTCACTTCGGCCCTCGGCGAAGTGTTACCTCGGACGACGAAGGTTCGCCCGACGGCACCGGACACATCGCCACTAACCTTGCCATTCAATGTATCCACCTTGAAGCTCAAGGACCGCCCTGCTTTCGGGTTGATGTCCGCTTGATCGTCGGTCGTCGGGTTCGGCCTCGGTTCCACGCCGTCCTGGTCGAAGATGCTCAGTTCGAACGAATGAACGCCGTTGGGGATTTGCCACCTGAGGAACCACATCGGGCGTGCGTCGTTGTTGTCGAGGATATACATGGTCCCTGCGTCGTGGACGGGCCCGACAACCCGCGAGTAGAAGTCGGCTCTTCCGAATGGTCCATCGAAGTTATTGAGTGCCAAGACTCGCTCGATATTGATGATGACCGTTCTGTAGCCCTCGCATTTCGTGTCCTTGAGAGGGAAAGCGCCCCCATACAACGAGATCGTCGCCCGAGGGCGATCGGGCCGGACTCCTCCCAACACGGCTGCGGTGGCGGGGGTGTAATGAAGCCCTACGATGTCCCCGGACATACGCGAAGTTGCTAGATCAATGTTGAAAGCCGCGTTGTACTTCCCCACCGTCGGGTGAATATCGACCAGATCGTCCGCTGAAAACGGCCCCAAGTCCTCATCGTAGAGCCAATACTCGATCTTCGCCGTTTGGTACGCGTTCTTGTAGAACTCCACCGAGTTCCAGGCTGGTTCGACGTACCTGGAATTAACCTGGGTTGCCTCTATGAACTCAAACCCATTAAACGAGACGCTTCCTCGATAGTCGGGATTAGTGAACGGATCCGTGGGCGGATCTCCCCTTCCACCCGGTTGTTCGGCCACAAACTTGGTGCGGACGAATACCCCCCTCGCACCCACGGCAAACGCTGGGGGCGGTGTCGGCGCGGCAGTAGGTGGCAGGTCGCCCCGAAGCCCGTCCGTTAGTTTGCGGTGCGTGTTGCGAGCAGTGAACGCAGCCTGGAAAAACGAAGTCGAAGGTCCCCACCTTCCGAACAACTCGGCAAAGAGCGCGGCATCGCCGCTGCCGTACCCCTTCCACTTCCCATGAGCGAAGTCATGTCGATGAGGACCCACAGGCAGGAGGACCCAGGCCGATATTCCGTAGGTAGCCTCCAAGTCGGCGTTCAACTCGGTGCGAAGGTTTACGTTAGTGATCGTGTAGCCTAACATTGCCAGCCAGCGAGGCTCGTTGTTGAACCAAGACCTCATCGCCTTGATCCATTGCCTTGACGCCTTATATGCGGCGACGTATCCGTTCATCCAATAGGGATTGAAATAGGAATCCTTATTAAGTCCATCGAAATAGGCGCCATGAAGCTCAATCGCGCCCGTCGGAACCGGGTCACTTGGATAACCCCCCGTGTACACCGCCTTCTTCACCCGATCGGGATCATCGAACCATGTGACCGTATGGAGTCCCCCGTCAGGACACTGCGGATAATAGTCAATCCAGTTGGAGTGCGTATAGAAGTCCTGGACCGCATGAAGCGACATTCCCATAATCGCCAAAAGCGAGAGAATGTCGCCTGCCTTGCCATACGCCTTACAAGCGGCCGCGGTGTTCTGCACCAACCGGCCCCAGTAGTTGGCTACTTCTTGCGTCGAGAACAGGTTGTCGAAGTGAAGCTTTCCAAGATGCGGTTTCAGCCCCGCCGTGGGGGAGTTCGAGAAGTAATCCGTTAGCCAGTTGTATACGATCACGCTATCCCGAGCGTCCACGGAAAAGCCCTCATCCCACATCGCCGAACGTGTCAGGTTGGCGTGGTGGCCCGTGTCATAAGCGTTCGAGCAAGCAGCGATCGCTCCAAAAACCAGCGCAAAGCCAAGCCGAAACTTCATCTTGCCCTCCTCCTCACGAGCCAGCCCGCTCCAAGCATCAAGCCTGTGAGGGCCGTTGGCTCGGGAACGATCGCGCCTTCGATTCGAAAACTCAGGTCGCTCGCATCGCCAAAGACCGTCGATCCAGGGATCGGATCGGTTCCGAAGCCAAATCCGCCGCCCGGATTATGAAAACGATGCTCCAAGCCGTTCTGAGTCGCCGCGGTCCGAAGCCAAAACCACTGGCCGCCTGGAACCAGGGGGCGATCCACGCTTGCCGTCAGCCAATATGTCCCCGGAGCCAACTCGATGTCCAGGCCCCCAAAAAGCAGGTCAGGACCCTCGTACGAACTGGCGGAGTCGAACTGGGCAAAGACCGTTCCGGGAAAGACGGCGTTCGCCGCTGACTGGATTCTGAAGCGGACCGTTACGTTGTGCGTGGGGTCTCCAGGCGGAGAAATCCCTTCCCTGCCTCGAATTCGGATTTGCGCGATGCGCCATCCAAGCGAGCCGACCTCGAAGTCGTCGAACTCATACGTCGAAAGCGTCGGCGCGTCCGACATCGTTTGGGAAAGCGCCGCTTCGCTTGCGCCGTCATAGGGCTGATCCCACAGGACGGCCGCCCCGGCTATCGAACAAGCCAAAATCGCGCCTAATGCAAGTAACAACCGAATCAACTGAGTCCCTCCCCCCAAGAACTACCGCCATGTGCCGGACCTACGATGACCAACGGTGCCCTTGCTCTGAGATGTCCCAATCTCACTCAAGAAGTGCAACGAAATGTGAATGTTATTGCTACATCTTATCACGGATTTCTTGAAAACGAAGCTGAGAGGACGACAGCGCCCGAAACACACGCTCCGTGCGCTGTCCGTGCTCGCAGGTTCCGTACGAACCCGTCGCCTAACCCGCCCTAACCGCTCTTTTTCTTAGCTGAGCCTTCACCGACCTTCGTCCACTTGTCGCCTTCCTTGAACTCAAGAAGGAACGACACCTCGGTAGCGCTCTTCCTCGTCAGCGTGAAACGGCTCACCGTCGCCTCCGCCATGCCCGGCACAGACCAGGGCTCACTCACCGAAACGAACTTGTCGCCTAAGAACTCCCCCGTCTCCATCCGGGGCATGGGCGCCAAGTTGGTGAACGACCACGACTTGTACTTCTTCGAGCCCGCGTCCCAACTGATGAACATCGTCTCGGTCATCTTCATCGGGCCCATATCGCCCACGTTCGTAATCCGGAGAAACTGGCCGTCCCAGCGAATGTCCATGGTGTCTTTCGACTCCATCTCCATGCCTTCCATGTTGTACTTGGTCGAGCCTTCCCAGCTACCGACCATCCACTCCAGCTTCTTGAGCTCGGCTGGCGGCTCCATTTCCTGAGCCAACACGCCGGCGCAAACACTGAACGCCATTACAAAAGAAACTACGAATCTCCAATACCTCATCGCAACACTCCTCGCTCCAAAGAGTAGACAAAAAGTGATCCCTTTGGAGACGATGGCATCATACCGAGCCCGCAAACATCTGTCAAGAGGCGCGGCGACGATTTTTACGAGGAGTCAGGAGCGATCTCACGAATCGGCTCCCGAGGCACGACGGGCCAAAGGGTCCGAGCGATGGAAAGAGCCCTCGAGTCTAGCTCCCGTTTGCCGCCGAGGCTGCAGGGGCGCGACGCTCGACTCCTGAGACGCGCGCTAGTCGCAAGCCCAATACCAAGTCCCTTCCGACGGATGGGGGTCGCCCGAACGCTCTCCGCTGGGCGAAACCCTCGACTGGTCGAACCGCGCCGTCCCGGAGACATGAGCCGCATGCCCATCGGCAAACACCATGTTCCCCCCAGTCGAATGCCACCTCCGATAGTAATTGTAAGGCGGATCGCAGTCATAGCCGTACCTGTCGCAAGCGTCCGGCGTGTTGCCCCGATCGAACACCGCGAACATCTCATCTCGCAAGACCCGCGATTCGGCCGGAAACTCGATGGCGCTCTCGTTCACGATCGCCGTATAGTCCCGAAGCACGTTGTTGCTGCTGGACTCGCCCGCAACCACCGAGAGCATGCACTTGGTGAACCTGTAGCTGCTTCCATAAGCGTCCCAATAGCTCGTGCTGCCGGGTACGTCCTGCGACGTATAGGGTCCCCCGGCATCGAGCGGGCAACGGAAGATCGCGTTGAGCGAAACCGCCAGCCCCCGTCCCCCGCCTCGGGTGTAAGGGTCCAGAATCACCTCCACCCCCTTGTGCCCGGGCTGCCCAGCGGGCGGCACGCTGTTATAAGCGTAGTGAATCGGCATCGTCGAGTCGTAATCGGCGAGGTATTGCATGATCGCCATCCCCATCTGCCGCGAGTTGCTCAGGCAAGCGGTGCGTTGGGCGGCTTCCTTGGCCGATGCAAAGACTGGAAACAGAATCGCGGCAAGGATCGCGATGATGGCGATGACGACGAGGAGCTCGATGAGGGTGAATGCCGAGCGTTCTCTTGTGCTTTTCATAGGTCGTTCCTCCAAAAAGCCAAGCGGGCCGTTCCGCGAAAAGGCGGAACGACCCTTGCTCGCGCGTCGAGCCTCCCGCTTTCCTACGCCGGTGCTAACCGGTTCAGGTTCGAAGGGTCTCCCGCGATTGGCGGGACTCTCAGCCCTTTCGGGCTCCCCCAGCAGAAACGGCACGTGGCCGTAAGACCATTATACGACAGGTTTCGCAGATCGAAGCCACAAAACGCGGGGCCTGGCGAAAAACTTCTCGCGCAAGGCTACCGAGCGCGCCCGCCTGCGCCTCAAAACTCCCCGCAACAGCGCATTGTCAATCGCCTTCCGCCTGGCTTATACTGAAGAGTCATGGCAAGGGGTAAGAAGTCGGCAGGTAGGGCCAAAGACGCCGAAGCCTACAAGTACTCGAAGGACGAGGCAACCCGAAAGAACAACCCTGAGTCCGGCATGGTGGACTACGTTTCAGCGGAGCCGTCCTCCAAGTCCACCAAGTCCGCAAAGTCCATATACTGCTGGGACCCGCGCGAGTCCCCCCAGCTCGTCTGGGCGGGCAAGGCCGGGCTGAAGAAGGTCGAAGTCGAGGAGGAGACGAGCCTCGAAGTCCCCCTCGTCAACCTCCACATCCACGAGCGGGTCTCCACCGAGGCGATCTTAAGAAGCGTCCAGCGCAAGGACGCCCAGCGTTCGCTCTTCGCCGACCCCGAGCTCGACTTCACCAAGGAGATCCAGTTCTACAAGCACGACGTGGACTGGTCGAACCGAATGATCCTGGGCGATTCGCTCCTGGTCATGAACTCGCTCTTGGAGCGCGAGGGGATGCGCGGGGCGGTGCAGTGCATCTACATGGACCCGCCCTACGGCATCAAGTACGCCAGCAACTTCCAGCCGCGCATCGACCAGCGCGACGTAAAGGACGGCAAGGACGAGGACCTTACGCGCGAGGTGATGCAGGTCCAGGCGTTCCGCGACACCTGGGAGCTGGGCGTGCATTCCTACCTCACCTACCTGCGCGACCGGCTGCTGCTCTCTCGCGAGTTGCTGGCCGATTCCGGATCGATATTCGTCCAGATCGGCGACGAGAACGTCCACCGCGTGCGGTGCCTGATGGATGAGGTGTTTGGGGAGGAGAACTTCTGTGGACAGATCGTCTTCCTGAAGACGACAGGTAAAGAGAGCGGACTCCTCGATCACACATTCGACTTTCTGCTGTGGTTTGCCAAAGACAAAGCAAAGACAAAGTTTCGGCAAACGACCAAGCGACGCTTCCCGTCAGATGATTCTAACTTCCGGTTTGCAGAGGATAAAGACGGTTCCAGGTTTGCGCTTACGAAGCCCCAGATGCGCGTTGTGGATAGACTGGCCGACGAATATCGAATTTATCGTCAGAATCCACTGACCTCTCAGTCAGGCAGCGAATCCACGACTGTGCCCTACGAGTACGCTGGAATTACTTATCGACCTAAGAAGGGCGGATGGAAAACCAATGCAACAGGGCTGAGCCGCCTTGCTGCAGCCAGACGACTGGAGGGTGTCGGGCAGACTCTGACCTTCATTCGTTTTATCGACGACTTTCCCTACCAGGACGACAATGACGTTTGGGAGGACACAAGGCAAAGCGGTTTCGGAACCGAAAAGACATACGCAGTAACAACGGCGGAGCGCGTCATAGAGCGCTGCATCCTCATGACAACCGACCCCGGCGACCTCGTCCTCGACCCTACCTGCGGCAGCGGCACCACCGCGTACGTCGCCGAGCAGTGGGGCCGCCGGTGGATCACCATGGACACCAGCCGCGTCGCCCTCGCCATCGCCCGCAACCGCCTGATGACCGCCGCCTTCGACTACTACAAGCTCCGCCATCCCACCAGCGGCGTCTCCGGCGGCTTCGTCTACAAAACCGTCCCCCACGTCACCCTCAAATCCATCGCCCAAAACCCCGAGATCGACAGGATTGTGGACGAGTGTGGACCGGGGCTGGACGCGGCGCTGAAAGAGGTGAACAGCGCCCTTGGAAGGGACTATAAGGAGTGGGAAGTACCTCGGTTCGACCCATCCACTCCGTCCACAGCGTCCACAAAAGAGCTGGGCGAGTTTTGGAAGCTCAAGCGCGAGATGCAAGCCCGCATCGACGCTTCCATCGCCAAGAACGCGCCGACCGAGGAACTTGTCGACCAGCCCCAGAAAGAAACTGGAATCGTCCGAGTCAGCGGCCCGTTCACCATGGAAGCGGTCCCGAATGTGGGGGCGGAGATGAGCATGGCAGTGGAGACGGTGGACGCAGTGGACGGTATGAGCGTGACGGTGTTCAGCCCTACAGAGCAAGTGGAATCAGGCAACGTCTCAGCCTACATCTCCGACATGATCGAGAAGCTCCGCAAGACCGGCGTCGTCGCCAAGAGCGGCCAAAAGCTCTCCTTCCAATCCCTGCGCCCGCTCGGCCACGCCACCCTCCACGCCGACGGCGAGACCCAGAACGGCGAGCCCAAGAGCATCGCCGTCGTCTTCGGCCCGCAGAACGGCAGCATCAGCGAGTCGCACGTCAAGGACGCCCTGCACGCGGGGAAGAAGTACGACATCCTGCTGCTCTGCGGCTACGACTTCACCCCAACCGCGCAGGAGATGGCCCAGGCAGCATCAAAGGACGATTGGCAGGTGCTTCTGGCCTACGTCGCACCGGATACGGTGATGACCGACCTGCTGAAGGACACGAAAGCCTCGCAGCTCTTCACGATGATCGGCGAGCCGGACGTGGTGGTGTATCGGCAGGGCGATCCGAATCTTCCCACGCTCCTCGCCCAAGCGCGCGAGCGTGCCGGCCTCGGCCCCTCCGAGCCAATCCGCAATCCACAATCCGAAATCCGCAATCGGTCGGCCTACGAGGTTCTGCTCCGCGCCGAAGACCTGGCCGAAGGCGAACTGTTCGTCGAGCTTCGCGGCGTGGACGTTTACGACCCGGTGACCGGCGAGGTGAAGAGCGACGCCGGCGAGAACGTGCACGCGCTGCTGATCGACCAGGATTACGACGGCAAGAGCTTCTGCATCTGCCAAGCCCTCTTCCCGAACAAGAAGGACTCTTGGACCAAGATCGCCAAGAACTTGAAGGGGACGATAGACGAGGAGGCGTTCTCGGCATTCCGGACGCTGGTCTCGCTGCCCTTCAAGCCGGGAACGTCGTTCGACCGAGAGTTCGGAAAGGAAGGCCGAGTCCAGATAAAAGTCATCGACCAGCGTGGGAATGCGGTGGTGAAGACGGTGAGGGTGGATTAAGTGTACGGGGTGGACAAATGGGTGAGAGTCTGATTCCGAAGCACGGGGGATATAGGAATCTGAAGTCATTCCAGGTTGCGCAGTTGGCATACGACTTGACGGTGGAGTTTGTGGATAGATATGTGGACCCGAAGAGCCGAACGAGGGACCAAATGGTGCAAGCGGCTCGCTCAGGCGTTCAGAACATCGCCGAAGGCAGCCAGGTGAGCGTGACTTCCAAGAAGATGGAGATGAAACTCACCAGTGTGGCAAGGGCAAGCCTGGAGGAATTGCGGCTGGACTACGAGGACTTCTTGCGCCATCGAAGTTTGACCCAATGGGAGCGAAACGACACCCGGCGCCAAAGCCTGATTGACGCTCGGCCCCGCTCTTTGGAGGACGTCGAAGCCTGGATCCTGTCCACGCCGTCCACCCCGTCCACCACATGCCCCGAAGCCGAAATTCACGCCAATGGGGCGCTCGCCTTGGTTGCTGTAGCGACCGCTCTCCTGACACGACAGCTACAGTCTCAAGCGGACTCCTTTGAGAGGGAAGGCGGTTTCACGGAAAGGCTCTACGGAGTCAGGAAGGCGAATCGTTGAGCACCCTTTTCGACCCCATCGCTCAAGCTCGCTCCGCTGGCGCGGCGGCGATTGAGAGCCCCATCTGCAACCGGCCCTACGAGGAGCCGAGCAGTTATTGGCAGGTCGTGGACTTCGAGACCGGAGAGCGCACCGAGCCCAAGCTGATCGAAGGCGAGCGGCGGCCGGCGGGGTACTTCTACTCCCCCAAGGGCGCGAAGTACGACAGCAGCCAGCTCGAAGAGGAGTTCGTCCCCCTCGAATGCGTCAATGAAATCCGCGGACGCGTGAATCTTTGGCGGCAAGAGGGCTATCGCGGCGTCACGCCCGTTACCCGCCGTCTGCTCGAGCATTGGGCCCTCGGCAAGCCGGAGCGCGACAGGCCCCTCTTCTTTTGCCAGCGCGAGGCGGTTGAGACGATCATCTGGCTTCATGAATCCCACGCCGCCGACCGTCAAGGCCTGATGACGCTTACCATCGACGGCGAAAGCGTCCCGCTGGAAAAAGCCCACGCCGAGTTCCTCCGCTACTGCTGCAAGATGGCTACCGGGACGGGAAAGACCATCGTCATGGCGATGCTCGTCGCCTGGTCCGCGCTGAACAAAGCGCAGTACCCGCATGATACGCGATTTTCGGATGCGGTCCTTATCGTCGCGCCGGGCCTGACCGTCCGCGAACGTCTTCAGGTGCTCTATCCCGAGAATCCGGGCAACTACTACGACAAGTTCGAGTTGGTGCCCGGCGCTTTACGCACCATGCTATCCGGCGCGGTGAAGCTGCACATCATCCATCGACAGGAAATGGCAGTTCGGGACGACACGAACACGAAGGGACCCCGCAAACTCGGGCCCGAATCGGACGGCGCATTTGCCAATCGCATCTTGAGCAAGCTAAGGTCAAAGAGGCGAATTCTCGTATTGAACGATGAAGGACACCATTGTTATAGGCCGCGCGAGAAGGCGGTGGACGAGGACGCCCCAACGCGAGAGGAAAAGGACGAGAACGAGCTTGCCGGAAAATGGCTTCTTGGGCTCGTGAAGATCAATCGCGCCCGAGAAATCCTCACCTGCATTGATCTCTCCGCGACGCCTTTCTACATTCATGGCAGCGGGTATCCGGTCGGGCGGCCGTTCCCTTGGATCGTGAGCGACTTCGGATTGGTGGACGCGATCGAAAGCGGCCTGGTGAAGATCCCGCAGATTCCGGTGGACGACAGCCTGGGCGGAAGCCCACCCGCCTACTTCCACCTTTGGCGATGGATTAACGAGAAACTGCCGCCCGAGTCGCGAGAGACGGCTCGCCGGAAAGCCAAGCCCGAAGCGGTGGTTCTCGAAGCCGAGCCTGCCGTCGTGACGATGATTGGGAACTGGCTGGAGGAGTTTGAGCGGTGGGCGGGGGAAGGCTCCAAGGTCCCGCCCGTTCTGATCGTCGTGACTCAGGATACGACGCTTTCGAAGCTGCTCTATGAGCGCATGACGCGCGAAGACTTCGAGTTCAAGGAGTTTGTGAACACCGAGAAGCAGCAGGTGACGTACCTCTACGACAGCAAGGAGCTAAAGGAGGTCGAAGAGGGCGAGAAGGCCAAAAAGAGCGAGCTTCGCAAACGAGCGATCATGCTCTCGGTCGGCAAAGAGGGAGAGCCGGGCGAGCAGGTGCGGTGCATCGTGAGCGTTTCGATGCTGACGGAAGGCTGGGACGCTAGCAACGTGACGCAGATCGTGGGTTTGAGGGCGTTCACTTCTCAGCTCCTTTGCGAGCAAGTTGTTGGTCGTGCGCTTCGGCGGCGCTCATACGAAGTGGACCCTGAGACCGGGATGCTTCAGCCCGAATATGCGGACGTGTACGGCGTGCCGTTCCAGGTGATCCCGGTCAAGGCGAAGGGAAAGGCGGGGCCGCCTCCACCCCCGCCTTCGGTTTTGATTCGGGCCATTGAAGACCGAAAGCACTTCGAGCTGACCTTCCCGAGAGTCGAGGGCTACATCACGGAGATTCGGGATACGGCGGTTTGCGCCTGGGACAAGGTCCCTTCGCTGGTGATCGGGCGGGACGAACCAGCAGAGACCTACGTAAAGGGAGTGGCCGGGTTTCGCGTTGGGAGACCAGATATCGGCGGCCCGGGCGATTTGGAGAAACACGACCGAGTTCCTTATTATCTTCTGGCACGTGTGTCTTCCGCTTGTTTCAAGATGGCTTCGGACATCGTCGGAATTCGCATCCCCGGGGAATCTGATGTGGAATGCGCACGGCGAAGCAAGCTCTTTCCTCAGGTTCTGGAGATCGTGCGGAAGTACGTATCCGAGTACCTGGTCTTCGAGAACGTGCCTCAAGAGGAGGTCACCTTCGAGAAGTGGCAAGCAAAGATCGTGAACGTGCTTAACGGGTGCATCGCCGAGAAGGGGGAGGATGGGTCGGTGGTGGTGATGCCGAGGATCGAGCGGTATCGGGGAGAAGGATCGAGCGGGCAAGTGTTCTTCCGAACAGGGCGCCCGGTTCGGGAGACCGTCAAGAGCCATGTGAGCCATGTCGTGCTGGATGCGCCGGTTTGGGAGGGATCGGCGGCGGCTACGTTGGAGCATTCGGACGTGGTCGAGTGCTATGTTCGGAACGACCACCTGGACTTCACGATCCCGTACGTGGATTCGTTCGGGAATCCGCACATGCATCGGCCGGACTTCATTTTGAGGCTCACGAACGGGCTTCTCGTAGCGCTCGAAGTCAAGGGACAGGTGCGGGAGTTGGACGAACTGAAGGTTAGAGCCGGCCTCAAGTGGGCGGATGCAGTAAATCGCTTTTATGGCGAGCAAAGGTGGGTCTATCACGTGTGCTTTTCGCCGTCGCACCTTCCTGAGCATCTCAGACGCATGGCTCTTTGATGAAACTGGCTTTCCGGGGAATCGAAACCCGAGCCTGTCAAAAGCCAAGGGGCCGGGGCGGTTTCCACCTCGCAAGAATGCGGGTTTGGGAGGTTTTCTCATCGAGAAGAAGCGGTCTATGCTATTGTAAGATCGTTCGGACCGGCCTGTTCCAGTCCGGCTTTTACTGGCTCTAAAGGAGAAAAACATGAATCAAAGGCTCTTTCGGCTTGTGGCCGCGGTCTCGCTGTTGGCCCCGATTGGGATCATCGCGAGCGCCGTAACGGTGAGCGGCCAGGCCAACATCTTTTCGGCCGGGCACGCATTTCAGCCCGATCCAGGGGGCGGGGGCGGCGGCCTTCCTGCGGTAGAAATCTCCGCAGCGGGCATCGCCTATTTCGAGTTCACGAGCGTCACCGGTCTCACGAACTGCTGTTCGTCCACGCCGAACACGGGACCCGACGGCGGGTCTGGCAGCACCAACATCACATCGACCGATGGGATTTCCGGCATCAAGGCACCGAAGCGGATGTTCCTTGTCGGCGTGTATCTGGATGCGACCGAACCCGCAGGCGCGGGCCCTGCCATCCTCGACTTCACTTCGATCGGCACCAGCTTCAGCGACCTGAGCCCGGACCTCAACCAGACGTTCTGGATCGGCGACGGTCTTACCGGCACGGGTTCGGGCACGCTTCAGAAGTTCCATGCTCCCACCGGCGCGACGCGCTTGTTCTTGGGCATCGCGGACGCCTATTCGTTCTCTGGCGCGCCCGGTTGGTACGATGACAATCGAGGCGCATACGAGGTGGAGTACAACGCGGTCGTGCCCGAGCCTGGGACGATGGCTGCCTTGCTCTTGGGCGTGGCCGGGATCGCCAGACGACGAGCGCGGCGATAGTCTCTTCGCAGGGGCTCCCCACTCGGATCGATCCGGTTGCTTGATCGGAGCCGTTGCCGGTTTGGGGTGACCGGCTTGCGGCAACGCCACCGATCCGGGCGCTAGCTGGGAGAACGGACTGCCATAATCCTGGCAGGATGGATGAGGGGGCGCTGCGGGAAGAGCTTTGCCGGACGGGGAGGCTGTGTTGGGAGCGTGGGCTCGTCGGGGCCGCCGAGGGAAACCTCAGCGCGAGGCTCGCCGACGGGCGCATCCTTTGCTCGCCTTCCGGGGCGAGCAAGGGCCACCTTGATCCGGCAAACCTTACGATCGTCGACGAAAGCGGCGCCAGGGTCTCCGGGCCGAAACCTTCGAGCGAGCTCGGGTTGCATCTTTGCCTTTATGGCGAGAGGCCCGACTGCCGGGCGGTGGTCCACGCCCACCCGCCTACCGCGACGGCCTTCGCCCTTGCGGGAGTTTCGATTCCCGACGACGTGTTGCCCGAAGGGGTTTTCGTGCTGGGTCCGGTCGCACTCGCGCCGTTCGCGTTTCCCGGGTCTGAGGAGGTCGCGGCGAAGGTTCGTCCCTTTGCGCGGGGCCACGACGCCATTCTGCTCGCCAACCACGGCGCAGTGACGATCGGCGGCAGTTTGGAGGAGGCGTACTTCCGCATGGAGACCTTGGAGAGGGTCGCGGTGGTGGTGGCTGGGGCGCTCGCGCTGGGAAAGGTCAACCCCTTGCCGGCCGACGCGGTCGCCCGTTTGCGCGCCCTTCGCCAGCGAATCTCAGGCGGCGACTCTGGGACCGAATAGGCTTCCTGATCGCTCGGTGCGTCGGATGGGGCAAAATGGGAATCCGATGCGGTTTCAGTCCCCCCGAGGCACCGAAGACGTCTTTCCGCCCGCCTCCGACCGGTGGCTTTGGCTCGAAGGCGAGTTCCGGGAGCAATGCAGGTTGTTCGGGTACGGCGATATCCGCACGCCAACGTTCGAGGACACCGAGCTTTTCCTGAGGAGTTCGGGGGAGACGAGCGAGGTGGTTTCGAAGCAGATGTACTCGTTCCTCGACAAAGGGGGCCGCGACATCACCCTGAAACCCGAAGGCACCGCTCCGGTCGTGCGAGCCGTGATGGAGCACGGGCTTTATGCTCCCGGCAACGTGTTGCGACTGAGCTACGTGACCCCGATCTTCCGCTACGAGCGTCCGCAAAAAGGCCGGTTGCGGGAGGCGCACCAAGTCGGGATCGAATTGATCGGCAGTTCCTCGCCCGAGGCTGATTTCGAGGTGATTCTGTTTACGGTCGGGTTTTACGAACGGCTCGGTCTGTCGGACGTTGTGGTTTCGCTCAACTCAATCGGGCGGGTCCAGTGCAGGGAGGCTTATCGCGGCGCGATCCTCGACCATGCGAAGGGGTACTTGGGGTCGCTCGACGCTGAGAGCCGGGCGAAGGTCGAGCGCAACCCTCTGAGGCTGCTCGACAGCAAGGACCCCAAGGCGGCGGAGGTCATTGCAGGGCTGCCTTCGATCTTGGACTTCTTGGAGCCTGAATCTGCGGCGCATTTCGCTCGGCTTCAGTCTCTGCTGGACTTCGAAAGGGTGAAGTACCGGGTTGAGCCGAGGATCGTGCGGGGGCTCGACTACTACACCGACACGGTTTTTGAGGTCGTTTCGGAGCGCCTTGGCGCGCAGAGTTCGCTGTGCGGCGGGGGTCGGTACGACCAATTGATGAAGGAGCTTGGGGGACCCGAAGCTCCGAGCGTCGGGGTCGCAATGGGAGTTGAGCGGGCGCTGATCGTTTTGGAGTCGATGGGCGCTTCGCCGCCAGTGGGGACTCCGAGCGCGTTTGTGGCGTGCGCGGAAGACTCGTTGCGCGAGGAAGCGTGGCGACTTTGCGGCGAGTTGAGGGGCGCTTCGATCGCGTGTCAGCTCGATGTGGAGGCTCGGAGTCTGCGGTCGCAGCTCAACCAGGCGAACAAGGTCGGCGCGCGGGTGGTGGCGATTTTGGGGCCCGAAGAGTCCGCCGAAGGGTCGGTGACCCTCAAGCAAATGGAATCCGGCGAGCAGAAGAGGGTCTCCCGGGTTTGCTTCGTCGAGGAGGTCGCGAATTGGCTCGGGCTTTGAGATCCCTTGCGGCTGGCGTTGCTCTCACCGCAGCCGCAGCGTCTTTCGCGCAGGTTCCCGACGTGGTCGCCCATGTGGACCTGCGAATCACGTACTACGTTCAACCTGGCGGGGACGGGCGACTCCAAGCTTGGGACAGCTTGGGCAGGCTGAGTACGGTCGGGCTGCAGTTCTTTCTCGAACCGGGCCTGGAAGCGTTCTTCTCGCAGCGCTTCGACGTTCCCAGCGGGTCGAGCGATACGAGCCAAGTCGATGAGATGTACGTCGAGGACCCTGGGTACTGGCGGTTTGGCAAGCAGGCGCTCCCCTTTGGCAATGGAGCGATCCTCGACGATCGGGCGATGGGAGTGAGGCTGCATACGAAGTTCAGCGGCGCGGGGATCCCCCTCGTGGTTGCCGGATGCGACGAGTTACCGGGGCGTCAAGAGGGGCTGATCGGGCGGTTGGGGTCGAAGGTCGGGTTCAGCTTCGCGTTGGGCCGCCACTTTGGGATCGATGTGGGGTCGCTTGCGATTTTGCGGCTCCCGACGGAGTTTAAGTCGCGGGGAGAGGGCTACCGGCAAGCGCTTGGCGGAGACTATGCGGCCAAGCTGGGGATTTGGAGAATCGAACTCGAAGCGGCGTGGTTCGATCGGGGTCACACAGCGGCCGACCCTGACCTCGTGGTGACGGACCTTCGGGCGCGACTCTCGCCCAACGTCGCCAAGTCGTTCGAACTCGCTTGGAGCCGGGATTGGAAGGACGGGTCGGACTTCTATTCCGCTTCGGGCCAGTTTCAGGTCGCCCCCGCGACGTGGATCGAACCCCGAGTGCGTATGAAAGGGGGAAGGACTCTCGACTTCGCGTTGACGGTTCACGTAAGGCTGTGAAGTACTTCCTCCACCCGATGGCGATTTTGAGCGAGGCGGCCGCGCTCGTCGGGGTGTTGCTCGGGCGCATCGACCTCTTGGCTCTGGGGGTCGTGGGATGGGTCGCGGTGACGGCGTGGCTTTCGATCCGTTCGGGACCTAAATCGGCCGCGCTCCCCGTTCTGTCGCTGGATTCCGTTCGGAATGAGAACCGAACCCGACTATTGCCGATCAAGCGCCTGCACGACGACATCGCGAAGGTAGTGTCCGAGCATTCCGACAAACCCGTCGTGAAGGTCGTAGGCGGCGAGGCGCTTTCGGAGGCGCGAAGGGTGGGAGAGCACGCGATTCGACTGCTGAACTTGCGGGATCAAGTCTTGAGCGCGGTTCGGGGCGAGGAGGATGCGAGAAGGCGGCTCGAACTGGCCGAACAGCAACTGGCCGAAGCCGGAGGGCCGGAGCGCGAGGCGATCGAAGTTGCCGTTCGGGCGCATCGGCAGGAGATCGAGCATTATGAAGGGGCGGAATCCGCCCTCCAAAGGATCGACGCCGAACTCAGGCTTGCCGAAGCCGCGCTGGCCGAGGCCAAGGCGCGAATCCTCGTCTCCGCAAGCCGCGATGGGTCGGCTGTCGAGGGCGACTCCGATCTTGCGGATACAATTCGAAGGCTGAAGTCGCTCCAACAGTCGTTCGACGAAGCGGAGTCGCTGACAAGGCAAGAGATCAGATGAGCGCAGCCAAGAGAGCCTATGACCTATTGCGGGGCCACCTCTCCCGTGAGTGGGATCGAATCAAGCAGATCGAGCGTGACCTGGCCGAATCGGAATTGGAGGAGTCGATGAGGAACCCTCCTCCCGTAGCTGCGCCGCCACTCCGAACTCCCGAACAGATTGCCGCTGACCGGATCGCCACGGCTCGCAGGCTCCTCGGCATCACAGAGAAGGACGGTTTCCCTGAAATCCGCGCGGCTTTCGAGCGCCTCAACTCCCGTTCGGATCCCTCGAAGTTCCCGGACCGTTCCGAGGAGCAACGCCAGGCCGAGCAGATTCAAAAAAGGGTTCACTGGGCCTACCAAGTGCTAACCGAATCCGTCGATGTCACGATCAAGCGGTTCAGCACGTTGGAACTCGATTAGCGAGAATTGCGTTTCGGTAGCCAGAGTTCAGGCGTTGGCCCGACTCATCGATTCCCACCGGAGGTATACGGAATTCCTATGAAAGTTCTTCTTTCGATCGCAGCCCTTGCGACGCTCGCCCTTTGGATCGCGGCTGGATGCAGTTCCCAGTCCACGCCCACCGATGACGGTACGGCGACCACCTCGACCTCGCCGAGTTCGACAACGACAGACGCCCCAAGCACCGCCGATCCGTCGGGCGGGTCGATGCAACTTGCCGACTACACCAACGACAAGGGAGAAATCGTCTGCCCCGTGATGGGCACGATCATCAAGGACAAGTCCAAGGCTGTCGGCACCTACGACTTCGAAGGCAAGCGGTACTACTTCTGCTGCGGCGGCTGCCCGGAGTTGTTTGAGGCCGACCCGGCGAAATACTCGGACGGAAAGGCGCTCGAACCCGAGACCAAGACGGACGAGCACGACCACTAAACCCGCAAACGGAGCAACCTACTGTGTCGGGTTGGGGACGAACTCTCCACCCCGACACGCCCTTAGATAATCGAGCGCATAGACCTGGCCGGTCATTTCGAGTTCGTCGCGGTACACGGGGTCGTGCCATCCCTCGATGTCGATCGCGCCCCGAAAGCCTCCCAGTCGGAGAATCGTGATCACGTCGCTCCAGTTGGTGTCGCCGAAGCCTGGGGTGCGGTGCCAAACGTAGGTCTCGCCCGACCTTGTTCCCCGCTCTTCGATCACGTCCCACGCCACGGTCGCGTCTTTGCCGTGAAGGTGATGAACCTTGCTTACCCACTTTCTCAGTTGAGGAACCGGGTCGATGAGGCTCACCATCTGGTGGCAAGGCTCCCATTCCAAGCCTAACGCGTCGCTCGGGACGGCGTCAAACATCATTTCCCACGCCCTCGGAGAGTGGGCGATGTTCCACTTCGGGGCGTTCCAAGTGCCTCCCATATCGCAGTTTTCGAAGGCGATTTTGAGGCCCTCTCCTTCGGCGATTCTCGCCAATTCTCCGAACACCTCCCGGAACTTGTCCATGCTTTGGTCGACGGGTCGGTCTTCGAGGGCGCCGGCAAAGCCGCACACCACGTTCGCTCCGAAGTGCTTGGCGCCCCGAAGCAGGGCCTCCCACCCCCGAACCCACTTCTCTTCCTGCAGCGGGTTGCCGTAAATGCCCACGCTACTGATGACGGCCCTCCCGTCGATCACGCCCAAAAGCTCTTGCGCCAAAGCAGGCAGATCGGCGTCGACGACCTCAGGGCCGAACGTCAGCTCGAAGCACTCAAAGCCGTGCTCGACGACCTGTCGAAGGTAATCGGGCTTGGGTGGAGCGATGGTTCCAATGAGGATGTCTTGGTGGTTTTCACGGGACATGCGAGGTTTCTCCGGTTTCGAATCGGAGCGGAGGTTACCTGGGACGCTCCGACCTCAGCACGGGTGGGGCGCGCCTAGGTACGATTCTCATTCGGCCGTGAGGCTCCCATGACTCGATCTGCTTTTGAACCCCAAGGGAACGTTCGCTTGCGGCCGGATCGGCACAAGAAGCTGCTGAACGGCTACCCTTGGGCGCATAAGGGCGATCTCCAATCCGCCGACCCAGGTCTCGAACCGGGTGGCCTCGTGCGGATCGAATCGTCCCAAGGCGAATTCGTCGGGATCGGAAGCTACCTCCCCGAGGGTCGATTCCCGGTTCGATTGTTTACGAACCGCGACGAAAGGATCGACGAGCGCTTCTTTTTAGGTCGGTTCGAATCCGCCCTCAAGCGCCGGCCGCTCACGGAATGGAACACGGACGCCTATCGCGCCCTTTTTTCGGAGGCGGATGGCGTCCCCGGCTTGGTGCTGGACGTCTATCGGAAGCGATTGGTGGTGCAAGTGCGCTCGATGGGTATGGAGAGGCTCCGCGAGGCCTGGATGCCAGCGTTGCTCAAGGCGTTTGAACCTGATTCGATCCTTGAGCGTAGCGACATGGCCGGGAGGCTCGAAGAAGGGTTGGAGCCGCTGGTGGCCGACCTTTATGGCACCTCCCCCGATGAGGTTCCGCTTACGGAAGGTGGGCTCGAATTCCGCGCTCAGATCCGGTCGGGGCCGAAGACCGGCTTCTACCTCGACCAGCGTGAGAGCCGCGCCTTGCTGCGGGCGAGCGTGCGACCCAATGACAAGGTCCTCGATCTCTTCTGTTTTTCTGGTGCGTTCGCGATTTCAGCCGCCGCTGCCGGCGCGCGAGTTACGGGGATCGACCTTCTCCCGGAGGCGATCCGGCTCGCCAAGGCGCACGCCAACACGAACGGGATCGAAGCGAACTTCATCGAAGCCAACGTGTTCGATTGGCTCGAGGGGGGCCTCGCAAGGGAGACCTACGATTGGATCGTCATCGACCCTCCGGCGATCTCCAAGAGCCGGGAAAAAAGCGACTCCCTCAAATGGGCGATTTGGAAGCTGGTGTACCACTCGCTCCCGGTTTTGGCCGAGGGTGGGAGATTGGCGGTCTTCAGTTGCTCCTATGCGCTTAGTTTGCAGACCCTGATGGAGACAGTGCGAATGGCGGCGAGCGACCGAGGCCGAAGGCTCTTCGTCGAACGCATTACGCTCCAGCCGCTCGACCACCCTTACCTCCTGCAATTCCCAGAGAGCCTCTATCTCAAGGGCCTTTGGGTTCAAGCCGGGTAGCTTGTCACGCCCACGCTGGCCCGCTCGGACTTTCCGCTTGCCCTGCCATACTGGAGCCATGAATTCGAGTGTCGATCGCAGCGAGTTTTGGGCGGAAAACGGCTACTGGGTCGAGCGTGCGCTCTTCACGAAAGACGAGTGCTCCTCGTTCATCGATCACTTCATGGAGTTGCGGGGGAAGGGCGAGTATTGGGGAGACTTCCCCGGAGTCGATCCTTCGTTCTCTGACCCGTTGCTCAAGTATCCGAGAATGATCCATATGCACCGGTGGGACTCGCTGAGCCGGGCTTGGGTGGTCGAGCCCCGAATCGGCGGCTGTTTCGCAAACCTGCTCGACGAACTCCCCATCGCCGTTCAAACGATGCTCTACTTCAAGCCTCCGGGCGCGAGGGGTCAGGCGCTTCACCAAGACCAGACGTACCTGCGGGCCCGGCCAGGAACCTGCTACGCCGCTTGGCTGGCCCTCGACGATTGCGACGAAGAGAACGGATGCCTCGTGGTCGTCCCGGGCTCTCACCGACTGCCGCTGCTTTGCACGGAGAAGGCGGATCTCACCGAGAGCTTTACAGACGTCGCCGCGCCCCTGCCCCCAGGAGCCTCGGAGGTTCCTATGGTCATGGAGTCGGGCGACTGCTTGTTCTTCCACGGCAACCTCATCCATGGAAGCCACCCGAACCGAACTTCGGACCGCTTCCGCCGTTCGCTGATCGGACATTACATCGACCAGATGTCCGAAGAAGTCGCCGGGTTCTATCATCCGGCGATCCGGTTCGACGGCGCCGAGCCCCAATTGGCTGTGAGTCCTGAGGGGGGACCTTGCGGTAGGTTCGTCGCTGAGACCGGTGAGTTGGTGATGGAGGCGTTCGTCCCGCGCACCGGCCCCAAGCACGAGTAGTAGGCGATGACGGAGGTTCTCAAGTGGCTTGAACGGCTGCTCGATCCCTTGAGCTTCCCTCGCGACGAGTTCCCTTGGCTCACCCTCGAAACCGCCAAACTGATCGTCCTGATCGGCCTTGTGTGGTTGCCGCTTCACGTCGGACTCGCTTGGCTAAGGCTGGCCGCCCAGGGCGAGCTTCGGGGGAGGTCGCTTGCCATGCTGGCGGTTCTGCGCGTGCAGACTTGGGCGCTGGGCGCGGTGATTTGGTGCTCAGGAGTGGCGGCGATCGAAGGTCTGATAAGGGTGAAGGACCCTGGAATCCTGCTGTTTTCGTCTCACGTGGCCGCAGCTTCGGCGTTCTTCCCTCTCCTCGCCCTTTCGTTGGCGCTGGTTCGCGAGCCTCAAAGGGTAGCGCGGATCGAGGCAATTGCGGGCCCACGCCGGTTCGCGATCTGGTGGGCGGTCGCCTCCCATGTTCCTATGCTGCTTTCTTGCTCCCCGTTGCTCGCGATTTCCGCCTATGTGGGACTGCCCAACTGACGCAGCGGGGTAAAAAGAAGCCATGCCGACGCCATTGCTCGCTCTCGGAATCCTCGGCGCATTCTGGGCGCAGGAACCTACAGAGTGGAAAGACCCCGGGTACGCCAAGCTCGTCTGGGACCAATCTCCGAACTTCAATCGCCGCCCCGAAAGCGCGCTGATCGACACCGTAGTGCTCCATCACACCGCGGGGCCGACACTTTGGGGGACCGTCAGTTGGTTCCGAGCCGAACGTAGCCAGGTGAGCGCTCACTTCACCATCGGCAAAGATGGCTCCATCGTTCAACATGTTTCGACCTTCGAACGGGCTTGGCACGCGGGGGTGAGCCGGGATCACCTTGGCAGGGAGAACCTAAACAACTTCTCCGTCGGGATTGAAATGGTGAACGTCGGAGACGGAAACGACCCTTGGACCAAAGAGCAGGTCGCGGTGGTGGGGTTCCTGATCTCTCACCTGAAGAAGCGCTTCCCGCTCAAGTACATTACGAGCCACGAGTTCATCGCGGTCCCGAAGGGAAGGAAGCCCGACCCCAAGAATTTCCCGTGGAAGGACCTCGACTGGCTGGGTCTGGAGCTCGTCTACGATATGAGCCGTCGTGCCGACCCATCGACTCGATAGGGGTTGGGCAGGCGGGCCGGATCGCCGAGAATGGAAGTACGGCTTGGACGGTCGGGTCGTAATGAGTCGATTGTAAGGTAAGGACTGAACGTGCGACAGAGCTACCGAAAGTACGCCCCAGGAATCCGCATCTCCCGAATCGGCCCGACCCTCGTGGGTGCTTTCGTTCTGACTTTTGCGGCATGGGCACAAAGCGTAGTCCCCGACGAAGTGGTTGTTCAGTTTCGCCCTGGCGGGGAGCTTGCGGAGACCCTTTCGCGGGTCCGGTTTGGCGCAAGAGAGATCGGGCGCATCGAGGGCACGCGCGCGAGGCTCTGGCGGGTTCGAAACGCCTCCCAACGGAACCAGGTGATCGGCGCGCTTCGCGCCCATCCCGACATCGAGTTCGCAGAACCGAACGCGATATGCGCTGCCGCGTTCGTCCCGAACGATCCACTGCTGGGCATGCAATGGGCTCCTGCCAAGATCCGACTTCCTCAGGCTTGGGACCTGGGGATCGGAGCGCCGACGGCAATCATCGCCATCGTCGACACAGGCGTCGATCTCTATCACCCGGACCTCAGGGCTAAGATGCTGGACGGTTGGGACTTCGTCAACAACGACTCAATCCCCCAAGACGACAATGGCCATGGCACTCACTGCGCCGGAATCGCGGGCGCGGCCACGAACAACGCTACCGGCATCGTAGGCGTGGGGTACCTCTGTAAGATCATGCCGGTCAAAGTCCTCAATAACCTGGGAGGAGGGACGACCTTTACGGTCAGCCAAGGAATCAACTATGCGGTGGTCAAAGGCGCGAGCGTAGTTTCCCTCAGCCTGGTCTCGTCCGCTACGTCCTCGGTCCTTCAGTCTGCCGTCGATCAGGCGGTCGCCAGCGGCGTTGTGGTTGTGGCGGCTGCGGGCAACGACGCCAACCAGAACCCGAAGTATCCGGCCGCGTACGCAAGCGTGATCGGCGTGGCTGCCAGCGAATCAGGCGACGGCCGAGCTTCGTTCAGTAATTACGGCGCATGGGTCGATGTCGCCGCTCCGGGGCAGGGCATCCTCAGTACCTATGTGGGCGGAGGGTACACGAACCTGAGCGGCACCTCGATGGCGACGCCCCATGTCGCGGGGCTTGCGGGGTTGCTGCGTGCGCGAATGGGACCGGCGGCGTCGGTCGCCGAAATCCGTGACCGCATTCGAACGCACTGCGAACCCGTCGGGGACTGGGTCGCCTACGGGCGCATCGACGCGTTCCGCAGCCTGAATGGCGGAGAAGCAGCGACCCAGCCGAACCTGAGCGGGCCCAACTCGTTCGTCGTCGACGTCGGAAGCGAGGTTTCAGGTAGTGCCGCCAGTCTCGCCCAAAGCGATGGCGACCACCTGACGCTTGAAGGGACGCTCGAGGGCCGCACGAGCCGGGTCATCGCAACGTTCAATTTTCAGGGCAGCCAAGCGCAGAGTCTCGGAGGAATCACCCTCAATTTCAAGGCGCATTTCAACCCCGGCGGCGCGGCGATGGTGTTTCTCTACAACTGGACCCTCGGCGGATGGGACTGGGTGGGAGTGGCGTCCGCAGACCCGTCCGGACGGACCTTTGCCCTTTCGCCCCCTGGCACCGGCTCGGCGTACCAAAGCTCAAGCGGCCTGGTTCGGGCAAGGATCGAAGCCAAGCGATCGACGAGGCAAAGAATCCTGTTGTCGTTCGACGAGCTTTCCTTGACGAAGTGGGTCGTCCCCTAGTATTACTAGACTACTTTTCTTCCTTGAACTCAGCGTCGATCACGTCGTCGCCTCCCGAGCCACCGGTTTCCGCACCGACTCCCGCAGCGGGCGGTTCCTCTTCAGAAGCCGACTCGGTGGAAGCCTGCTTGTACATCTGCTCGGCGATCGTGTGGCTCTCGGACTCAAGGTCGCGGTACGCTGCCTCGATCTCGGCCGCCTCGTCTTGGCTGACGGCCTTGCGTAGGTTGGCGATCTTCTCTTCGATGCGCGATCGATCCGCCTCCGCGATCGTATCCCCCGCTTCCTTGAGCGTCTTTTCGACCGAATAAGCGAGTTGGTCGGCCTTGTTCTTGAGTTCGGCGCGGTCCGCAGCCTCGCGGTCGGACTCCGCGTTCATCTCGGCCTCCTTCACCATCCGGTCGATCTCTTCCCGGTTCAGGTTGCCCGAACCCGTGATGGTGATCTTCTGATGGTTGCCGGTTCCGAGGTCCTTTGCGCTGACGTTCAAGATTCCGTTCGCGTCGATGTCGAAGGTGACCTCGATTTGCGGGACGCGGGCAGGCGCAGGCGGAATGCCGGTCAGGTGGAACTTGCCAAGGCTCTTGTTGTCCCTCGCAAGCGGGCGCTCCCCTTGCAGAATGTGGATTTCGACGTCGGACTGGTTGTCCACGGCAGTCGTGTAGGTCCTGCCCTTGCGCGTGGGGATCGTCGTATTGCGATCGATCAGCTTGTCAAAAATCCCGCCTTGGGTCTCGACTCCGAGCGAGAGCGGCGTCACGTCGAGAAGCACGATGTCCTTCCCAAACTCTCCGCCCAAGATGCCCGCTTGGATTGCGGCGCCTACCGCCACGACCTCATCCGGGTTCACCGAACGGTTCGGGTCCTTCCCCGTGAGCTTCTTCACGAGTTCTTGCACCATCGGCATCCGAGTCGAGCCACCGACCAGCACGACCTCGTCGAGACCCTTTGCTTCGAGCTTGGCGTCGTCGAGAGCCTGCTGAAACGGCTTGCGGATACGCTCCAAAAGGTCTTCACACAGTTCGGCGAACTTTGCCCGGGTGAGCGTGTAGTCCAGGTGCTTGGGGTCGTTGTCGACGCTGGTGATGTAGGGAATGTTGATCTCCGCGGTCAACTGCGAGCTCAGCTCGATCTTCGCGCGCTCGGCCGCATCGCGCAGCCGCTGCAAGGCATTCCGGTCCTTCGAGAGATCGATCCCTTGGTCTTTCTTGAACTCCTTGATCAGCCAATCGACGACCCGCTGGTCGAAATCGTCGCCCCCAAGGTGACTGTCGCCCGCCGTCGATTGAACCTGAAACACGCCTTCGCCCACGTCGAGAACCGACACGTCGAACGTCCCCCCTCCAAGGTCGAACACGAGAATCGTCTCGTTCGTCTTCTTGTCGAGGCCATAGGCCAGCGAAGCCGCGGTCGGCTCGTTGATGATCCGCTCGACCTTGAGGCCGGCGATTTCTCCCGCGTTCTTTGTCGCGGTTCTCTGCGCGTCGTTGAAGTAAGCCGGGACCGTAATCACCGCTTTGTCGACGGTCGTGCCCAGGTAGGCCTCGGCATCGGCCTTCAGCTTCTGCAAGATCATGGCGCTGATCTCTTCGGGCGTGAACTCTTTCTCGGCAGCGGGGATATACGCAACGGCGTTGCCCTTCTTGTCGGCCTTGACCTTGTAGGTCACCCGTCCGGCCTCTTCCTTGACCTCGTCCAGCTTGTGGCCCATGAACCGTTTGATCGAGTACACGGTGTTCTCTGGGTTGACCACCATCTGGCGCTTGGCGACCACTCCGACCAGGCGCTCGCCATTGGCCTTGAAGCCCACCACGCTCGGGATCGTGCGTCCCCCTTCTGCGGAGGCGATCACGACCGGCTCTCCGCCTTCCATCACGGCCACGACGGAGTTCGTTGTTCCTAAATCGATTCCTACTGTTCGCGACATTGTTTCACCTATACGTTAGTTTAGTGGAGGCAAGTCATTTGAGCCTCATGCACTCATATTGTTTGAACTACGTCTATTTTACATCATTGGTTTCGGCGATGGGACGTTGGAGGGGCCTACGTCTCAGGCTCCCGCGACGTAGAGGGCATCGTACTCTTCCGCTTCCTCGACGAGTCCCTGCTCCGCCGGGCTGAAGATAATCGACTCCCAGAACTGATGAAACTCGTCGTCATCGCGAACGATATGGTCGTAACTCTCGCGGTAAAAGGGCGGAAAGCGCTCGCCGGACTTCTTGAGGATCGCCTTCCCCGCCTTACTCTTTGCCTTCTCCACGACGTCGCTGAGTTCGGCCTGCTTCCCTCCGGACCCTTTCGGCACCCGGACAAGAAGCTCGGTCTTTTCGGGCAGCACGCAGAGGCAGTCCAGATTCCACCTCTTGCCTTCGGGTTGAAGCAGGCAAGCGAACAGTACGTGGACTTCAGGGGGCGTGAGGGGCCGCGAGTGTCGGAACGTCACAAAGTAGGTGACGCCGTCCGCGCGCCAGTGGGGCAGTCGCGCCCTCCAAACGTGGAAGTTGTCCCATCGCGCCATTTACGTCACTGCAAGGCCGCGTCGCCAGTCTCTCCGGTTCGAATTCGGATCGCGTCGAGAACTTCGGAGACGAAGATTTTGCCGTCGCCAATTTCGCCCGTATGACAAGCGGAGACGATCGCCTGAATCGCGGTTTCGCAGTCCTCGTCACGAACGACCGTCACGATCTTACTTTTGGGAAGCAGGTTCATCGCATAGGTGCTGCCTTGGTATCGGTCGGTACGGCCAAACTGCCTGCCGTACCCTCGAACCTGTTCGACGGTCAGCCCGAAGATCCCTTCTGCCTCGAGGGCTTCCTTGACCGCTTCCAGACTGCTGACCCGGACGACGGCCTCAATTCGCTTCATCGGCCCCCAAAGTCTCGATGTTGATTTGGTCGTTGGTGTAGACGCAGATCTCTGAAGCAATTTGGAGCGACTGTTCGGCGATCTGCCTTGCGGAAAGGTCTGTGTTCTTGAGTAACGCCCTCGCCGCCGCGAGCGCGAAGGCTCCCCCAGATCCGATTCCCGCCACCCCATCGTCAGGCTCTACGACGTTTCCGTCGCCGCTGATGACGAGCAGAGCTTCTGCGTCCGCTGCGATCATGAGAGCGTTGAGATGTCTCAGGACCTTGTCGGTCCGCCAGTCCTTGGCGAATTCGATGGCGGCTCGTTTGAGGTTGCCGTTGAACGCGTCGAGCTTGGTTTCGAACCGATCCTGAAGGGCTTGGGCGTCCGCCACCGCGCCCGCAAACCCGCAAAGGACCTTTCCTCCTGAGAGCCTCCGCACCTTCTTGGCCGTGTGCTTCAGGATCGTCGCATCGCCCATCGTCACTTGCCCATCGGCGGCGACGGCCACGCACCCGCCCTTGAGGACCCCCACCACCGTTGTGCTTCGAGTCATGAGCGGATTGTACTTGACGGGCCGCCGGACGCCCCGGACGTTCGTATTCGGGCTCCGCTACGTCTTACTGATAGTTGATGAACCAAGGCTCCCTCTGGACGAACATCGTTTGCTTCGGTGGCGCTGTGTTGCTCGGCGCGACGGGGGTCTATTTGTGGTTCGTGCCGGGAGTCCCGGTCTCGACGCGGCTCCTCGTGCTCTCCTTCGCCTTGCTATTGGCTTTGGTGGGGGGCAAGGCGCAATCCCTCATCGGAGTCCAGTTGAAGAGGTCGAAGCGAGCGGAAGACCGATCAGAAAGATATCTTTCTCAACTGCAGGTCCAGCGAAATGCCATCAACGCGTTTGCAGACGGCCTCGAAAACGGGGTCATCGTGTGCGACACCAAGAGGACAATCGTTTTTGCGAACAAGTCTGCGAGGGAGATGTTCGGCTACGATTCCGTCAGAGGGCGCTCGGTGATAGCGGTCACGCTCTCCTACGACCTCGAACAGCTGGTTTTGTCGGCGGGTCAGGGCGAGGAGACCCGGACATGCGAAGTGTCGCTCAGTTACCCCGAATCGCGCGTGTGCTTGGCCGAAGCGTGGCCCGATCCTCAAGGCGGGAGGGTGTTCTTGACCCTTTACGACATGACCGCGCTTCGCAGGCTGGAGCGGATTCGAAAAGACTTCGTCGCCAACGTTTCGCACGAGCTCCGTACGCCTCTCTCGTCGATCCGGGCGATGGCCGAAACCCTCCAAACCGACGACACTCTCGACCCTCCCAAGCGGTTCGAATACCTCGAGCGGATCATCGCCGAGGTCGACCGGCTCTCTCAACTCACCTCCGACCTGCTCGTGCTTTCCTCCGCCGAGTCCAACCCCGTCCGGCAGCAGGCCTGCGACTTCAGCGCTCTGACGCAAGCCGTGCTGCAACAGCTTGAGGCCAAAGCGAAAAAGAAGGGACTGAAGCTCACTCTGAAGTCGCCCAAGCGGCTCGACATCGAAGCCAACCCGGCGCAGATTTCCCAGGTTGCGATCAACCTGATCGACAACGCCATCAACTACACGAATGAAGGCGAGGTGAGCGTGGAGGTTCGCCAAGAAGGGGACAACGCGGTTCTCGAAGTCAGCGATACAGGCATTGGCATCCCCAGCGAGCAACTCCCGCGTGTGTTCGAGCGATTCTATCGGGTCGACCCCGGCAGGTCGCGCGCGACTGGGGGGACGGGCCTGGGCCTCTCTATCGTCCGGCACATCGTCGAAGCCCACGGCGGGTATTGCGAGGTAGAGAGCACCCTAGGCAAGGGTTCGACGTTTCGGGCGATCCTCCCGATTCGAGCCGAGGGCCCATCACCTCCACCGACCACGCAGGCCGAACTCAAAAAGAAGTAGCCGCCCACCCCCCATCAGGCGAGGGGCCGGCGGCTCTTCCGACGGTTGACGACAGAACGGGGTCCGACTATTTCTTTTTGCGCCGGGCCATGAAGGCGAGCCCAAGGCCGAGAGCGGCCATTGTGGCAGGCTCAGGAACGCCGCACAAGGTGTCGATCACCACTTGATCGAGGTAGATCGGATCAGAAGTTCGGTTATCGAAGTGCACGTTCTCGAAGTCAGGACACCCGTCGAGCATGAACGTAGCAACCGAGTTGTACCAACCGCCGCCGATCCCTTCCGTCGTGATCTGGGCGGGGCTGTGATCGCTATTGAACGCCTCGACGATCGTGTCGGCCGCTGCCGACCACCACGTGAACTGAACTCGGATTTCCTTGTCGTGCCCAGAATCGTCGTAGTTGGGAATCCGGAAGGTCGTGCGGCTGCCCGGAGGCAGGCAAATAACGCCCGTCATTCCCTCGAACGTGGGGAGCCATTCGTAGGCACCGGGGAGCAGAAGCGGGGGCGCGGTTAGCCCAGGGTTCTGCTGCCAGCCGCCATCCGGCAGGTAGGGTTGCCCAGGTGTTGGGGGCTGCCCAAACTGCCAATGCTGGTAAGTGGTTCCGGGTTGCCCACGCCAAGGCGGAGGGTGGTCGTCGTGAGCAAAGACGCTCGAAGCAACTGCCGAAAGCGCTGCCACACAGATGAGGTTCCTAAGGAACGGGGTTCGCATGGTCGATAGACCTCCTTTCGTGCGTTAGCTTTGACTCCGCGGAAAGACCATGGCGGCCCTTAGGCGTATCGCAACTACTAGGGAATTGTTAGTTGGGGCGGCTTTTGTGACGAAAATCCCTTGTTCGTGTACTCTTTTGTCAGCGATTATCCGTCCCACCCGCCCCGAAACGCCGCTCGCGCCTTCGGGCCTTCGTTCCCGGACCGATCGACGCTCGAAACCAAGACGGTGTGCAGCGCCTGGCCCCCCGAGGTCTTCGGGCGCTGGAACTCGCGAACCTGGCTGGAGATCACTTCGTGCTGCCAGGCGTCTCCGTACCTGGTGTAGATCGCGAACCGGGTCGGTTGCTCGCCCCGATTCGGTGCGATGTGAAACACGATGTTCGCGCTTTCTTCGGTAAATCGAACGACCGGCGCAGGTGGCGGAGTGGCATCGAGCCAAGGCGTCGCCGGGGGAAGAGTCGGGTACGAATACATCCCCGAGGCCAAAGTCGTGCGAATGCCGAGCCGGTCGTACTTGAACGGCTTGATGCTGTAATGAACGTTTCCGGTCGCGCCCGGAGTGTCTCGCGTGATTTGAATCTGGTCGAGAATCTCCTGCACAGGCCACGACGAGGACGTTCCATCGACCTTGCTTGCGAAGTTCGACGGCCAGATGTGGCGGCCTTGGGTGTTTTGGGCGACCCACCAAGAAAGCAGAGCCGGATAGCTTTGGTTCGGCGCGCTGATCTTCCAATAGAGTTGGGGGCTGAAGTAATCGATCCAACCGTTCTGGAGCCACTTTTTGCTGTCGGCGTAGATGCTCGCGTAGGCATCGAGCCCTTGCACTCCAGGCGGGTTGTTCGGGCGCCAAATCCCGAACGGGGCGATCCCGAATTTCACGTCGGACTTGAGGGCTCGGATGGCCGCGTAGCATCTTTGAACGAAGCGATTGACGTTGTCGCGCCTCCAATCTCCGAGCGACAGCGTTCCCCCATTGTTCTGATAGGACTGGTAGCTGGTTCCGTCCGGGAACGGCACGCCAGAAACTGGATAGGGATAGAAGTAGTCGTCGAAGACGATGCCATCGACGTCATAGCGGCCCACGATGTCGGCCACCGCAGCCAAGGTGTAATCGGGCGTATCGGGCTCGCCCGGGTCGAGCCACTTATAGACGTCGTAGGTTCGCACGATGTGGGGGTGCGTGACGCTCACGTGGTTCGGCGCGATGGGAGAGCTTCCCGTCGAATGCCGCGCTCGGTAGGGGTTGAGCCAAGCGTGAATCTCGATGCCGCGTTTGTGCCCCTCGTCGATCCAGAACTCCAATGGATCGTAATAGGGGTAGGGTGCCCGCCCCATGAGGCCCGTCAGGTACTCCGACCAAGGCTCTTGGGAACTGGCATAGAGCGCGTCGCAAGCCGGTCGGAACTGCACGAACAGCGCGTTGAGTTTGAGTTGGCGAGCCACTTCCAGAATCTGAATCGCCTCCGCCTGCTGTTGAGGCGAGCTTAGGTAGCGGCTCGTGGGCCAGTCGATGTTGGCGACGGTCGCCACCCAGGCGGCCCGGAACTCCCTCGGAATCGGGGGAGGCACGTCGGCCGATTGGGCGGCGCCCAACAGCGGACAGCAGATCAGGATCCCAACTGCGATGAATGATTTACCTTGCATCCTCACTTCCCTTTAGCTCCTTGCAACCGGGCTTTCGTTCCCGGCTCGGTCGACCGCGCTCACCGCCACCGCCCCGATGTCCCATCCCGCCGACGCCAACGCTCGCAAGTCGAACTCGGCGGATTCGCTGAAGGGAATCACCTTCGCCGCTTGGAGCACGCCCGCCTTTCGGGCGTAGAGCACCCACCACTTGAGGTCCTCGCTCCGGCCCGAACCTGGGCGGACTTTCAGCGCGTTGCCCTGCCGGGTCACATTGGGCGCGGCAGGCGGGACCTGATCGATCCAAGGGCTTGCGGGCGGGAGAGCCAGCTCCGAATAAAGTCCCTTCGCCAGCCGATCAGCGAGCCCGCGCGCGTTCCGCGAAAGCGCCTTCATGCTGAAGTGAACGTTGCCAGTTGCGCCCTTTTGCCCTCGCGTGGCTCGGATTTGACGCTCGATTTCGTCGTCCTTCCAGTTGTTGTTCGATTCCAGCAGCCGGCTGGTGAAGTTCCCCGGCCACAGGTGAATGTTCTTGACGTTTTGTTCCGACCACCACGCGAGGAGCTTGGTGTAGCTTTGCGGCGCCTGTTCGATGGGCCAATAGAGTTGGGGCGTCAGGTAGTCGCACCAACCCTCGCGGTACCACTTCAGACAGTCCGCGTAAAGTTGAGCGTACTGGTCGATTCCCGCCTGAATCCCTTGAGGGCGCCCAGGCCGGTAGATGCCAAACGGACTGATCCCGAACTTGACCCAAGGCTTCAGCTTGTTCTTCTCCACGAAGACCTTCTGAATGAACGTGTCGACGGACCAGCGCCGCCAGTCGTCGCGGCCCATCTCGCCGCCCCCCGAACGGTACTTCGCGTAGCTCTTGTCGTCGGGAAACGGGACCTCCCTCCCCGAAGCGTCCCGCACCGGATAGGGATAGAAGTAGTCGTCGATGTGAATGCCGTCGAGGTCGTAGCGCCGCACCACGTCGAGAAAGACGTCGAGCGATCGCTGGGCGGCGGCCGGGTGTCCCGGGTCGAGCCAGAGGTACGTTCCGTACGTCGCGACCGCGTCAGGATGGGTGTTGGCGATGTGGTTCTTGGCGAGCGGACCCTCTTGCGCCGGATGCTTCGCTCGATAGGGGTTGAACCATGCGTGGAGTTCAATCCCGCGCGCATGAGCCTCCTTGATGGCGAATTCGAGCGGGTCGTAGAACGGTTCGGGCGCCTCCCCTTGCGCTCCCGTGAGGTACTCCGACCAGGGTTCGAGCTTCGAATCGTACAAGGCATCGCAACTCGGCCGCACCTGCAAGATCACGGCGTTGAGCTTGAGCTTCTGAGCGGAATCGAGCAGCGCGAGAAGCTCGGCCTTTTGCGATGCCACGGTCAAGTCACGGCGGGTGGGCCAGTCGATGTTGTCCACCGTCGCGATCCATGCGGCGCGAAACTCCCGCTGAATCCGCTGAACGCTCTGTGGAGTCTCCATCGTCGGGCCGGAAATCACCAAGTGAACCGCAAGAATACTGGCGAACATCCTCTTAGTGTACTAAAAGTCCAGGCTCAAGGGAAGGCGTTGGGTACCCTCTTGAGCCGTGCCACGAGCCACTCAGGTCGAAATGGGCCTCCTGGAGCTTGCCCGAGTCACCACGCCGATGGGGCTGGTGGTCGACCGGATCGTCATCGACGGGCGGGAACTCAGCGTTGAGTCCGAGCCGTTCGCAGTCGCATCTCGGGGGCCCCTCGAAGCTGAGGTCGTTCTCGCGCCCGAAGACGTTTCGGCGTTTGTCGGGGCCAAAGCGCCCCCCCAAGTCAAGAAGATCGAGCTTGAGTTCCTCGAGGGCGCGATTCGGGCGATCGTAACCGTGAAGGTGATCTTTGATATCTCCGCTTCGGCTACGCTCGGCCTTCGCATCGCCGAAAACCGGCTGGAAGTCTATGGGATCGACGATTCGCAAGTGCCCGCGCCAGCCCGCCCGATGCTCCACAACCAACTGGCGTCGATGAACCCGCTTTTCGATCCCTCCTCGCTTCCGCTTGAGGTGCGGCTCACTTCGGTCGCGATCTCCGCCGAAGGCGTCCGGCTTCGAGGCCGAGCGTCCCTGCCCTGACGCGCGGCCAGCGGTACACTCACTCCCTCGAAGCGCCGGGCGAGTGGCGGAATTGGTAGACGCGCTGGATTTAGGTTCCAGTCCCGAAAGGGGTGAGGGTTCGAGTCCCTCCTTGCCCACCACGCCCGGCCTCTCCGTTTCGGACGGACGATGCACCGAGCCTTCCCATCCCTCCATCGCCTTCGTGTCCCGTGTCAGGCTCGCAGAACAGACTCGGCCACGCAGCCGCTCTTCCTTGGGCAGCCCGGTCGAGAAACGGGAACCACTCAAATGCTAAGCAGCTTCCGCACGAAACCCGGTAGCTTTGACTGCTTCTTCTCGTGGTCGCTCCTCACGCGCAGGGGGGCGATGCGATTCGCGGAGCGAAGGACGGGCAGTTCCGCTACTTCCCGCTCTTGGTTCGGTTGTCCATCTTGCAGAGCATCTGGCAGTTTTCCAGGACGGTCTTGCCGCCGTTGTGCCAGGGGAGGATGTGGTCGGCTTCCATTTCGCCGATTTCGAAGTGCTTCTTGCACATAGGGCAGATGCCCTTCTGCTCCTCGTACTTCTTCCGCTTCATCTTGTCGTCGAAGGTGCGCAGGTTCAGGGTCTTTTCATTGTTCGTCAGCAAGTACTCGTAGATTCCCTTGACGCTTTGCACTTCGTCGTCGTCGATCAGTTCTTTGATCCGGCTCTCGAGCGTGGCGGCGTTCAGGTCTTTTCTCTGTCCGTGGTCTCGGTAGAACCTGCCCCATTCGAGGCCCTTCATTTCCTTGCGGTAGTTCGGGAATAGCACCTGCACCCAGTTGATCACGCTTTGAAAGTGCTGCCAGAGCGGTTGGGCGTCGGCGTCGTGCTGGTGCACGCTCATGTAGCCTTCGACGTCGCCGTCGTTCATCCACTCGAGGGCCGTTTCCAGGAAGTCCTGCCGGATGGGCGAGCCGTTCACGTACTTCTCGCCGATCGCGTAGGCGGGGCAGCCGGTCTTGCTGAACCATCGCTTGGCATCGGCGAGCCAGGGACCAGTGTAGATCGCGTTACGCAGCTCCTGGTCGGTCAGCTTCTCACCCGCGATGTTGATGATCTTGAACCAGTCGAGCTTTTCCTGGTCGGTGCCCTCGCAGACGTAGATCTGGAGCTCGTAGTCCAGGATCTGATTCTGCCGCTCGGCGGTGAGGTTGCCGAAGAAGTAGGGCGTCCTTTCGATCTCGATGGCGAAGTCGCCCGCGACGTACTGGCAGAGGCTGATCGTGCGCTGCTGCCCGTCCATGAGCTCGTAACCCCCTCGCCCCTCCGGGGGAGAGGGGGCGGGGGGTGAGGGGTCCTCGACGGCAACCCAATACATCGTGTTGAGCGGGAAGCCCTTGCGCACGGTGTGGATGACCTCGTTGCGCTGCTTGTCCTTGTAGATGAACTCGCGCTGGTAGGCGGGGCGGATGTTCAGCTTCCCGCCATACCCGCGCACGCCCTCTTCCGCCTGGTCCACGTAGCCCTCGACCAGCTCGCGGACGGTGATCCTTCTCTTCGTGTCTATGTGCATCGCGTATGTACGTTTTAGGGTTGAAGCCAATCCCGGTCGGGACGAGCGAGTTGCCGAGCGTTGTTGTAAGCCATGTCCAACGTTAGGCACGTAGCCGCTCGATAGGCATACTCCCCCTGCTCTATTGTGATTGCCAGGTCCGCCTTACTCGGATCGCTCAAGCAGAGCGGGAGGAGCAACTGAATCCGACCGCGATAGTATTGCGGTACTGCAGTCTTATAATTCCTCCGGACACGCTCTTTAGCGGTGTCCAGAGCTCCCTTGACCACCTGAACCAACTGAAAATCGTTCATGCTGCGGTAAGGCTCAGGGAAGCGTTCTTTATTGTCCGCGACGATGTGCTCGACGTTCACTTGCAACTCCTTATTGAGGTCGAGAACAAGTTTCTTGGGATCGTCGATGTAGCTCGCCATATCCGGGAGTTGCGGAAACTTGCCTAGTAGCCAATCGCTCTTTTTCAGCCAGTTGTTGTGATACCACTGTTGTTGATCCGGGTTCTGGTTCAGCTCGAAGTAGGCGAAAATCGGCTCCTGATAAGGCGTCACCAAGCCAGTGTTATACACAAGAGCATCGCCCTGAGGCGTCATGACAAATTTCTCTTCCTCAGCGAGACGCCGGTACGTGTATTCGAGGAAATTAAAGAGCACCGGAAGCGGGCCAGGAGCATAGCTGTTGTGATATTCCCAATCTTCTCGCTCGGCCGTATCAGCCAAGTTTTGTAGCCTCTGTTCCCGACTCGGAAAGAAGGCCAAGTCCCAGAGTGACTCCGGCCAGCGGCTCGCGTCTCCGACTGTTGCCATCTCCTAAATCCGACCCTCCAGGCTCGCCCGGTCGGACTCCTGCTTCCCGGGCCCGTCGCGCTTGATTCTTGCCATAGGTCTATTTTAACCCCGACAGCCGAGATTCCCGCCCCGACGGAAGCTCCCGCTCGGGTGGCGGGGGCCGTTGTTGGGGCTGCGGGAGCTGTTGTTAGGACGCGAATTAGAGAGTGCGTCCCTCTAGGTCCTTCGCTCTCTTGAGCAACTTCGACACGTAGCCAAGCGCTTCATTCATGCCGGGGTCTGGATTCCCGGGATGCGCGCACTGGTTCCGTTCGGCAAGAGCGCCGTGGAGGGTGTTCATCGTTGATTTCGTGTAAAGCCCGCATTCCTTCCCAAGCATTACAAACGCGTGCTCGGTGTACGACTCGCGAACTTCCTCTAAGGTCTTGGTGGTGGGGAACGTCGACCAAACGGAGTTCGCCTTCGCCCACCCATCCGATGCCAGTTTCGTCTCCAAGACATCGACGAACCCGGCCCAGGCGAGAACGATAGCGGCTCGGAAGAGGCGGTTTTCGATTGCCGTCACCGACTGGGAGAAGAGGCTCTCTTGATATTGGGAGAGCCCAACTAGGTCGTCATAGGTCTCACTGAGTGTGATGACCCGAGCCGCTGAGCCCTCGAACTTCGCGAACTGCTTCTGCACATCGGCGAGAAAGGCGGAGGCCTTCCGCCCATATTCAGCGGCGGTTTTGAACGATCCTACTTGCTTGGCCACAGATGCTTCCTCATCGACGCGAAGAAAGCGTCGTAAGACTTCTCGTCTGCGCCCGAGGGAAGCGTAACTTGAATGTTGATCACAACGGAGGGTCCTGCGAGCTCGCAGTTCTGTTCAAAATCAGCCCCTCGAACCGTCGTTTCCTTACCCTTGCTAGGGCCACTCTTGTCTTTGGCGCTCGACGCTCCGGACCAGTCAGCTGCTCGGCACAGGATCAGGAACGTTTCCCGCATCCGGCCAATCGTGGCCTTGGCTTCCGTGCCGCCGTGAATGTGAAGCAGCTTGGTAACCGTGCCCTCATCCTTGTACGGTTCGTGTTCGGCTTCAAAGAACTCCTTGTAAACGCTCTTGATATTCGCCGCGAGCTCTTTTTCGCCCACGCCGCCTTTCATGAGCCGCTCATAGAGCTCCGTCGGAACCCCGTCCGTCCCGAGCACTCCGACCGAAGCCAGCACCTTCACGATGGTCGGGGCGTTGTTATCCTTGATATCCCATCCCTTGAGTTGCGCTAGGTTCACCTTGGGCGGCTTCGGCTTTTTGGGAACCTGCTCCAGGAATTTCTTCAGGGATCCGGGCGAAATCGTGTACGGGTACTTGGGCGAGCCGACCGCGCCGGTGGTTCGCGTGCGCTTCTTCGCGGGTTCAGCGGGTACTGCCGCTTCTGGCTGTTTTTTGGCCATAACCAGATAAAGACGAGGAGCTTCGCCGAAACGATTCTCGACCGCTCTTGACTTACTTCTGCTTGATGACGATGCGGTCGTATTGGCGCTGGTAGGTTCCGTCGCCCTTGGCGAGGTAGAAGCGCGGCCCGCCTTGAAGGAAGGTTCCTTTCGGGGCGATCTCGGACATTCGGGTGCCGAGCGTCATGCTCGAACCAAGAATCTCGAACTGGTCGGGGTTGTACTTGTCGAGGAAGGTGATCGGGACGCCCATGGCTCCGGCGTAGTCCTCCGGGATGTCAGCGACCCTGCCTACCTCGATCGCGTCGTAGTTGACGTATTTTGGATACGCTTCGGGCGAATACTTCTTGAAGAGCGGGATGAACTCGTGGCGCTTTGGGTTGTCGAGGTTGGTGTACCAAGTCGTCGGGACGTTGATCAGCTTCACTCCGTCGACAACCTTCTCGTACTTGCCCATGTAGTCGGCAATGAACCACATCCCTCCCGAGAAGGGTCTGCAGCCCGCCCACACTTTGTTCTCCTTGATCAGTCTGAAGAACTCCTTAAGCGTAATGGCGTTCTTGTTCCCGATGATCAGAAACTGCTTGCCGTGCTCCATGAGCTGGGCGACGTACTCGCGGAACAGGGAGAACGGGGGGTTGGTAACGATGATGTCGGCCGCCTTGAGAATCTCCACGCACTCGGGGCTGCGGAAGTCGCCGCCTTGCTTGAGGGGCCGGGACGTGTTGGCGTCGTGCCGGAGCAGGTGCTCGACGTCCTCCAGGTTGATCGCGCCGTCCTGGTTGAGATCGGGGACCTCGTTGATCTCGACCAGGTGAGCCCCGTCCCAACCACGCGGCTTGCCCCTCACCCCCTGCCCCCTCTCCCCGCCATTCATCGGGGCGAGGGGGTTCAGATACGGCTTCAAGCCCTCCATCACCATGAGGGGAAGCTGGCCGCCGACGATGGGCGAGCCCTCGTAGCTGGTGGTGACGAGCTTCTTGAGGCCAAGAGTGTTGAAGTTTGCGGCGAAGTACTTGAAGAAGTTGCTTTCGTACGGGTCGTCGCAGTTGCAGAGGACGACCTTGCCTTTGAAGTGGTCCTTGTAGTGCTTCAGCTCGTTGGCGATGTCGGCGAGCTGGGTGTAGAACTCGTCCTGCTTGGCCGCCTTCGCGCTGGAGAGCGTGCGGTTGCCAGAGGAGGTAGACATTCGCCTATCGCTCATATGGCGTATTATACACGGGCGATGGCTATCCGCCAACCTCGCAGTATGCCCGACCTTCGCCTTCGCTCTGGCTGGGGGATGGGTCTGGCCCCCCGAGGCAAGCTCGGACAAGCGGACGCCCTCCGATAGACCGCGGTTCAGGCGCACCATTGTGCGCCTGAACCTGCAGCCGCGTTGGAAAGCAGAAGCCCGGGGCTGGCCGTGCGAACTTTCCTGTTCCCGGCCCGCCTGAGGAGCCCGAGCGGGCCGCCCTTCGTGCGGTCGCCAAACGCCTCCGAGGGATTCGAACCCCCGCAGCAGCGACGCCTTGCGGTACAACGTACAGCAGGCCGTCATCATGTACCTTAAAGCATTCTTCGAGCCGAAGCTGGCGCAGTACAGCTACTTGTTGGGTTGTCCGGGCGTGGGCGAAGCTATCGTCGTGGACGCGAGTCGGGACGTCGAGGGATATATCCGAGAGGCAGCCTCACAGGGGATGCGGATCGTCGCAGTCACCGAGACCCACATCCATGCCGACTACCTTTCGGGCAGCCGGGAGCTCGCGCATCGGACCGGCGCGCGCCTTTACCTTTCCAACGAAGGCGGCGAGGAGTGGAAATACGATTTCGCATCCGAACCCAACGTCACCCTCTTGCATGACGGCTGCCGAATCGAGGTCGGGGGGATCCAGGTCCAGGCGATCCACACGCCGGGGCACACTCCTGAGCATCTGGTGTTTCTCGTCACCGACACCTCCGCCAGCGCTGAAACCCCCGTCGCGCTCCTGACGGGCGACTTCGTGTTCGTGGGGGACGTGGGCCGGCCCGATCTCCTCGAACGGGCCGCACACTACCGGGGAACGATGGAGCCGGGCGCCCGCAATCTTTACCGTTCCCTCCAGAAACTCGGCGACTTACCGGATTCGCTGTTGATTCTTCCGGCGCACGGCGCGGGCTCGGCTTGCGGGAAGAGTCTCGGCGGCGTTCCCTTCAGCACGCTTGGCTATGAGCGAAGGGTGAACTGGGCTTTGCGTGCGAGCACGGAGGACGGTTTCGTGTCGGAGGTGCTTGCCGGACAGCCCGAACCTCCCAAGTACTTCGCGCAGATGAAGAGGCTCAATAAGCTGGGTCCCGACGCGTTCGGCGAGCGCGCTTTCCCCGTACGCAAGCCCGGCAGCGCGCTCCGCGAGGCGATGGAGCAGGGGGCAATCGCCGTCGATATTCGGTTGGACGCCGAGTTCGCTCAAGCTCATGTGCCCGGTTCGCTCAACATCCCCCTTTACAGCGGATTCCCCACCTACGCGGGGTGGGTCTTGCCGTACGATCGCCCGATTGTCCTCATCGCGCAAGACCAAGAATCCGTGCGCCAAGCCGTACGCGATCTGTCGCTGATCGGCCTCGATCGCGTGGACGCGTGGTTTGGAGTCGATGCGGTGTACGGATTGGCTCGAAACGGCGAGACCTTAGGGTCGATCGGGAGCCTCTCGACCGTCGAGGCAGCCGAACGCGCCGCGCGAGGGGACTTGTGCCTCCTGGACGTTCGTGGAGCCACCGAATTCGAAGGCGGATACATTCCGCACGCGCAGCACGTGCCTTACGGCTACCTGTGGGATCGTCGCGACGAGGTCCCCCTAGGGAAGCCCGTCGCCGCCTATTGCACGGGGGGCGGGCGCTCGCCGGTCGCTTGTTCGCTCCTCAAGCTGATGGGAGTCCGAGAGGTGTTCAACGTGCCTGGAGGGTTTCAGGAGTACGCTTCGCTGGGTTTGCCTGTTGCGAGTCCGGAGTCCGCGGCGACCCCCACGTAGGCCGGTAACTCTAACGGGTCGAACCCAACCTCCCGACATTAGAGAAGGGTGGATACCATGAGCACGCTTCCCTCTTTCGTTTCGTCTGTCGATTGGTCTCGGCCGGATTCGCTGGCCTCCAGCTTGCGCTTTCTCAGGCCCTTGTTCGTCGATTCGCGCGTTGCGATCGTCGGCGAACAGGCCGCAGAGGCCGCCCACTTCGCCTCGCTTTACGCTGAGTCCATAACGGCGTGGGTGGAGTCTGAAGAGCTGAGAGGCGAGTTCCTGATCGAATGTCCCTCGATTCCGTGTCGGCTCGTCGCTGATCTCGATGCCGGCAGTTGGGACTGGGCGCTCCTCCAACTCAAAGCCGCCGAAGCCTCGCGTCCTGACCTGAAAGCGTTGGGTCCGAGGGGAGTGCTTCTCGTCCGCGACTCGGCTCCCGTTGCAGATTCAGGGAGCGGAGTCAGGTGGTTTTCTCGGTCCACAAGCGCCCCAAGCTGCTTTTCAGAAGGGATCGACCCCCACGCCGACGAGTGGATCGGGTTCTGGGGCGAGATCGAAACTCCTGTTTGGCCCAAGGTATGCGGGGTCATTCCGACTCTAAGCCAAGTCGAAATGGCCGTTGCGGCAGCCGAGGCGTTCCTCAATACCTACCCTGGCCCCATGGAGCTGGTGCTCGTCGCGAACGGGACGGCCGAGCCGCTTCTTGAAACCCTGCGAGCGTTCGCCCAGGAGCGCCCCGATTCGGTGCGACTGGCCGTGCTTCCCGAAAACCGGGGGTTCGCGGGCGGAGTCAACGCTGGGCTCGCCGCGTTGGGGGACCTTGAGGAGTGGGACATCGTAGTGGTTTCGAACGACGACGTGATCCCTCACTCCGAGTGCATGGCCGAGATCGCCTCCAGTTGGAGGGAACTCAAGGAGCGGGGGCTGCGGCCCGGGATCGTCGGCCCTGTTTCGAACAACATCAACGGCAGACAGCAGGTCGAAATCGGAATCTACGCGAGCGCGGACGAGATGCAGGCTCGCGCGACGGCGTATCACCGCGACAATTGCCAGTCTGTGAGTCAGGAAATGCAGATTCGGGGCCTGCTCCTGTGGCTCGACCGGGGACTCGTTTCTGAGATCGGCGGGTTCGACCCTCGGTTCGGGATTGGCAACTTCGAGGACGATGATTACAACCTGAGGGCCCGGCTTGCGGGATATACGCTTTGGCGGGCCGATGGCGCGTTCCTTCACCATGCAGGCTCTTCGACGTTCAGGTCTCTCAACGTGGACTACGAGGCCAACATCGCCCGCAACGCCTCACTTTTTTGTGAGAAGTGGCAGATCGACTCGTTGGACAGGTGGCCGCTTTTGGAGCGCGCCCCGCAGGGGGTCTCGCTGTATTGCGATCCCGACACGGCGTACCAGCCGAGTGAGTTCTCGGTCACGCTCAACGGAGAGAGGATCGACTTGGTCACGCAGGCTTCGGATATCGAGTTCGCAGGTTGGGTCCTTTCGAGGTTGGCGCAGTTCCCCCGATCCAAGAGAAGGGACATCATCGAGCTGCTCTCGGAAACTTCCGCTTTCGATGCCGCTTAGTCCGGATTCACGGCAGTCGCTTCTGGGCGGGGCGTAGTTAGTCCCGCCGCCTCATCGGTAATATGGGAAGCGCCATGGAGTTGCTTCCCACAAGCGTCAATCTGCGCGACCCCGAACACACCGAGAACCTGGCGAAGATGAACCAGGCGCTCGACGAGTATCGAGGGGCGATGGCGCTTGCGCTTGCGGGAGGAGGCGAGGCGGCGATTGAGAAGCACAGGTCGCGCGGAAAGATGCTCGCCCGCGAGCGGATCGACTCGCTCCTCGACGATGGGGCGCCTTTCCTCGAGTTCTCGACCTTGGCGGCGAACGGCATGTATGAGGGCGACGCACCGTGCGCGGGCATCGTGACGGGGATCGGGCGAATCGCGGGCCGGCTTTGCGTGGTCGTTGCGAACGATGCGACGGTCAAAGGCGGCACCTACTTCCCTATCACCGTAAAGAAGCACATTCGGGCCCAGGAGATCGCCCTTGAGAACCGCCTTCCCTGCGTATACCTGGTGGACTCGGGCGGCGCCTATTTGCCGCTCCAGAGCGAGGTATTCCCCGACCGGGATCACTTCGGGCGCATCTTCTACAACCAAGCCGTCCTTTCCAGCCGAGGCATCCCGCAAGTAGCGGCGGTTCTGGGGAGTTGCACGGCGGGCGGAGCCTATGTTCCTGCGATGAGCGACGAGTCCGTTATCGTCAAGGGCAACGGCACCATCTTTCTGGGCGGTCCTCCCTTGGTCAAAGCCGCCACAGGCGAAGAGGTCACGGCTGAGGAACTCGGGGGTGCGGACGTTCACACCCGCATCAGCGGAGTGGCCGATCACTTTGCGGAGAACGATGCCCACGCAATCGAGATCGTACGCAACATCGTGGGTTCACTGGGGTCGATTCCTGGCGGACAGGCGCCTCCCAGTTTCGGTTGGGGCCAGCCCCAGCCCGACGCGCCCGAAGACCCTCTCTATGACGTTACGGACCTCTATTCCCTAGTCCCCTCGGCGCATTCGCAACCGATGAGGATGCGAGAGGTCCTCGCTCGCGTCGTCGACGGCAGCCGGTTTCAGGAGTTCAAGGCCAGTTTCGGAACGACCCTGATTTGTGGTTTTGCGAAGTTCTACGGCCACCTTGCAGGCGTGCTCGCCAACGATGGCATCCTTTTTAGCGAGTCGGCGCAGAAGGGCGCGCACTTTATCGAGCTGTGCTGCCAGCGAGGGATTCCGCTGGTGTTCCTACAAAACATCACGGGGTTCATGGTCGGCAAGAGATATGAGAACGAAGGCATCGCAAAGCACGGCGCGAAGTTGGTGACCGCGGTCTCGGCGGCGAACGTTCCCAAGTTCACCGTGATCGTAGGCGGATCGTACGGCGCGGGGAACTATGGGATGTGCGGCCGAGCGTACGGGCCCCGACAATTGTGGATGTGGCCCAACGCCCGGATTTCGGTCATGGGGGGAGAGCAGGCGGCCAACGTCCTGCTCACCGTAAAGCTGGACCAACTCGCGCTGCAGGGCAAAACGATGAGCCTGGAAGAGCAAGAGGAGTTCAAGCGGCCGGTGTTGGAGCGGTACGCCTGGGAGTCGTCCTGTTATTTCTCCAGCGCGCGGCTTTGGGACGACGGAATCATCGACCCCGTCGATACGCGGCGGGTGCTGGCGCTCGGGATCGAGGCGGCCCGGGAAGCGCCCCTCGGACCTCCGCCTTTCAGCGTGTTTCGGATGTAGGCAGAACAAAGCGACCCACCTTGCGGCGGGTCGCCTGTTCCCCTATTGGTCGGCTCGCTAAATCCAGTTCAGCACTTCAATCAGCGGCTACCAACTCGAGTACGCCGTGCCATCGGACGCATTGCCGCTGGCGGATGACGTGATTTTTCCAACGGACCCGGAGGTCGTCGAGTAAGTGAAAGCGGCACCGGAGACCGGATCGTTCTCGATCTTCTCTACGTAGGGCCCTTTGTAGTCGGCTGCGTTGATGGACTTCGCGGTTCCCGCTTCGTCCTTGCCAGCAGCCGGCGCGGTCGTGACAGTCAGATCCGCCAGCTTGTCAGGAAACGCTCCGGTGTCGTTTCGGAACAACTCCACTGCATTCCTGTACAGCTTCAGGTTCGCCTTTAGGGCCGACTCCTTGCTTCGAACACCGGAGTTCGCAAACTTCGGGATCGCGATAGCGGCGAGGACCGCGATGATGATGATGACGATCAGCAACTCTACCAGCGTGAAGCCGCGACGGTTGCCACTTCGATTAGCGAATGCCATTCCCATTGTTACCCCTTCTAAGGAACCTCGCCCCGTTCTGGCCAGGTCTATTGGACATTGTCGGCAGGGATTTGCCATTACTTTACGTTTTGCACCACAGAATAAATCGGACCGATGATCGAGATCGTGATGAACCCGATAATGCCGCCCATGAGCACGATCATGACGGGTTCGACGATCGATACCAGCGACTTGATCTTGCCGTCGACCTCTTCTTCGAGATGCTCCGCAGTCGTAGCCAACAGCGCGGGCAATCGGCCCGTCCGTTCGCCAACAGTCACCACCTGAGTCAGCATCGAAGGGAAAACGCGAGCGGCCGCCAGGGACTCGGAGAGCGACTTGCCGTGCTCGACCGAGTCACGAACCTCCTTCAGCGCCTTCGAGATCGTCCCGTTGCCAGCCACGCGAGCGGAGTGCTCCAGCGCCGACATCAGAGCCACGTTCCCTGCCGTAAGCGTTGCAATGGACTGAAACGCCCGCGAAAGGGCCAACTTGCGAGAAACCTCGCCAAGGAGCGGCAGGCGCTCGGCGAATCTGGTGAGGGCGAAGCGTGTAGCTGGGATTCGGACCAACGCGACAATCCCGGCGATGGTGGCAAGAGTGCCCACGACCAACGGAATCGGGTTCTCGCGCCCCGCGTTTCCGACACTGAGCAGCCACAACGTGAGTTTCGGTACTTCGGAGCCCATGGACTCGAAAATCGAGCCAAACCTCGGCAGAACGAAAAGCACGAGCACCACGATCGCAGCAAAAGCGATGAATGTAAGGACCGCGGGATAGAGCATTGCGTTCGCGATTCTCCGCTTGAGGTCGGCGCTCCGAGCTAGGTACGCAGCCGATCCCTTCAGGGCACGATCCAGGCGGCCGCCTTCTTCAGCCACGGCGACCATTTCGCAAACGACCGAGGGGAACATCTCAGGCGCAGACTTCATCGCGGCAGACAGGCTCTTCCCGCCGACGATCTCGGACTTGACGCGGTGGAGCGCGCCCCGTGTTGTCGAGTTTTTCGCGGAGCCGATGACGGCATCGAGGGCTTCCACAAATGGAACTCCCGTCTCCGCCATCACGGAGAGGTCCCGAAGCACCAGACAAACGTCGGCGTCTCTGACCTTTCCGCTCTTCCTTGCGCGTGCGTCGCGCTCGGTCAAGGCTTCAGACTCCTTCTTTCGGAACGATGCCGGGATGATCGAGATGATCGTAATGTCCATGCCGGCGACGCGGCGCTCGGCTTCGTCGATGTGGTGGGCGATCACCTCGCCGGTGACCCGCTTGCCTTGGCTGTTGACGCCCTGATATTTGAACGCGTTCATGCGTTTACTCCCCAGCGGTCGACCGAATGACCTCTTCGACCGTCGTCGAACCTTCTTTCACCTTTCGCAAGGCGTCTTCGCGTAAGAGGGTCATGCCCTCCTCGCTCCCCCGCTCACGGATATCGGCGGCGCTCGCACCCGCGAGGATCATCTTGCGAACCGACGGCGAGATGTCGAGCACCTCATAGACCCCCGTTCGGCCGCGATAACCCGACCTGGCACAGTACTCGCAGCCCGTGCCCCGAACGTACTCGACGTCCCGTTCCAACCCCAGTCGGGCTAGCATCGCCTCGGGCGGGTCGTAGGGCTCGGAGCACTTGGGGCAGACCATCCTGAGCAGGCGCTGCGCCACCGAGCAACTCACGCTCGAAGCGAGGAGGAACGGCTCGACTCCCATATCGATCAGCCTTGTAATGGCCGCCGCGCTGTCGTTGGCGTGAACGCTCGTTAAGACTTGGTGGCCGGTCAGCGAAGCCTCGACCGCAATCGACGCAGTTTCCGCGTCTCGGACCTCCCCCACCAAGATTACGTCCGGGTCTTGACGTAGGATCGACCTCAGGCCGTTCGCAAACGTTGTTCCCGCCTTGGGGTTAACGTTCCCCTGAACCACGCCGTCGATCTGATACTCCACCGGGTCCTCGATCGTGATGATGTTCCGGTGGACCGCGTTCAGATGGTTGATGGCGGCGTACAGCGTCGTCGTCTTCCCTGAGCCCGTCGGACCCGAAACCAACACGAAACCCTGCGGCTCTTCGATCGCGGTCCGAAAGACCTCGCGCGGCGTTGGGTCCAATCCAATCTTGCCGAGATCGAGCACAGAGCTGTTCTTGTCGAGAATGCGGATAACCACGTTCTCGCCGTGGGTGCTCGGATAGGTCGAAACGCGGAAGTCAAACTCCCCTTGAGCCGAGATCAGCGTGCAGCGCCCGTCCTGAGGAACTCGGCGCTCGGCGATATCGAGGTTCGCCATGATCTTGATGCGCGAAACGAGAGCCTGCTGAAGGTCGCGGGGGACAATCATGACCTCCTGCAACATGCCATCGATCCGAAAGCGAACCCGAACGCGCCGGGACATCGGCTCGATGTGAATGTCGCTTGCCCGCATGGAAAGAGCCCGCGTCATCAGCGCGTTGGCGAGCTTGATGACCGGCGCCCCTTCGACGACCTCCTTGAGTTCGACGACGTTGACCTTCTCGTCTTCGTCGTCGGCCTGTGCGAGCCGAACGTCCTCGGTATCTACGCCTTTGATCGCCTCACCGATGATCTCGCCCAGGTCGTCGTAAGCCCCGTAGCAACGAAAGATCGCGTCGCGGACGTCCTCTTCGGTAGCGAGCAGGGGGTCGATGTCGAGTTGGAGGACCGTGCTCAGTTCGTCGATCGCAGCCAGATCGAGCGGGTTCACCATCGCAACTGAGGCGGCTGTTTCGGTCGCCTCGATCGGAATCGCCAGCAGCCTCAGAGCCAGAGAATGCGGAGAAATCTGGGCGACGTTCGCGTCGATCTCCATCTTGGCCAAGTCAACGAACGGAACACCCATTTGCAAGCCGACGCACTTGAGCATCTGCTTCTGTGTGATGAGGTTCTTGCGAACCAGCAACTCGCCTACGGACTCGGTTGTATCGGTACGACTTCCGAGAATATCGCCGAGTTGATCGCGAGTGATCAGCCCTTCTTCGACAAGGATTTCGGCAAGGGGACGATCGAGGTTCATTAATCTTCCGATTTGAGAATCGTCGGAGTGATCGAGATGATCACCTGGGACGACACCTTGGTCCTCTTGCGCCGAGTAAACAACTCGCCGATGAGCGGAATCTGGCTGATGATGGGGACCCGTTCGAGCTGAACGATCTCCTCGTCTTTGAGCAACCCGCCCATCACGATCGTCTGGCCCGAAGGCACTCGGAGTGTCGTCTGAGCCTCTCTCGTTGAAATCTGCGGGTAGCTTGCGCCGTTGACCTCGAGGAATCCGGTCACCGTGGAAACCTGTGGGTACAGCACGAGCGTAACCTGCCCGTCAGAACTCACTTGGGCCGAAACCTGAAGGTAGATGCCAACGCGCTCCTCTTCCCGCGAGAAGATCGGGGTATTGGCTTGCGTGTAGCCAACGAGCACCGGAAACACGAGCCGATCGCCGATCAAGATGAACGCCTTTTCGCCTTCGAGGACCGAGATGTTCGGCGACGCGAGGAGCTTGGCGCGGTTTTGCTGCTCGAGAGCCTTGATCGCGGCCGAAAACGCCTGCGGGACCCTCGTGAAAGTACCGAAATTCAGCTTGTTGGGTGACGATTCTGAGATCGCGAGATTGCCGAGACTCCAGCTCATCCCCATCTCCTTCAGCGCGTCCTCGTTGATGTCATGGATCGTGACTTCGATCACGACCTGAGGCCGTGCGAGGTCGATCGCTTCGAGCAGCCTTCGCGCTTCTTCGAGTCGTTGCCTTGGCCCTCGAAGGATCAGAAGCTTGCTGCCGTTTCCGGTTTCGGAGCCCGATTCAGTGAGAGTGCCGGCTTGGACTCCCGTGGTTGCCGAGGTTTCTGCCCGGCTGAGTCCTGGAGTAATCATCGAGGGAGCGACTTCGGCCACCAGGTCGCTCTTGGCGAAGAACTTCTCGATGAACGAGATCGCCTCAGACCCGCGAAGATATCGGAGTTGAACGACCTCGACTTCGAGAGCGGGAGGCTCGGGCGTCGCGACCTCTTCCCCAAATGCCTTTGCATACTCGGTCGGGTACCCTGATTTCAGCTTCTCCGGCGTGGCTAGGACGAACGTCTGTCCGACCTTGAGGGCCTTGAGGCCGCTCAGGGCGCAAAGATGCATCAGCATTTCGCCGAGCTTGACGTTGGCAAGACGCACCGTGAGCTTCGAGCTTGCGTTCGAAAGCAGTACGAGGTTAGCCCCCGTTTGCTCGCTCAGGATGCTCGTCATTTTGGCAAGGTCCCAATCGACGGCGTTGAGCGAGCAGATTCGCTCCTCGGGTGGGGTCTCGGGATCGTCCGCTTCCACTTCGGCTGACGCCTGCGGAGGCTCGACCTGCTTTGCCGGTTTCTGGACCGTGACGTTCGCAGTCGTCGGCGCCGGCGTCAGTTGCGCTGGGATGATGGCAGAACTCGTCGCGGAGCTTACGTGAAAATAGGCTAAAGAAGCTAATAGAAGGCCGTTCATATTTGAACCTCGCCACCCACTTTGAGCCGCACAGAGCCTTTGGGTGTGGCGAGGGTCACGCCTTCGTCGTCGATTGCAGTGACTCGGATGCCTTCAAGGATCACGTCGTTCGCGCGGAACGGCGTGTCTTCCGTTGAGTTGACCGAGATATAGGCGACCCTTCCCTTGACTTCCATGACGGCCTTGAGAACCAGCGTTGCATAGCGGTTCTGCTCTGATTCTCGGCCAGTCCCGGTATTTTCATCAGGGTTCGGAGGGGCCGAACTCCCGGTGGGTCGTATGTTTGGAAGGATGTCTTCGATCCCGAAAGGTAGCGGCGGACGGCCGTTCCCCATCAAGCCGGGAGGGATCCCGGTCGCATCGGCGGCAGGGTCGGTCGGCAAGTCCCCCATTCCCTCAGCGATCAGCATCAGCCGAGGGTGAGAAAACGGATCGACCTGCAACGCCATGGGAAGTTGCAGCAGTTCGTCGGCGATCGCCGTTTGGGTCTCGTCGGCCTCGGCGGCGGCCACCTTCGCGGGACCATTGCCGAGCAATTGGATCATGAGGAATGCGATAGCTGCCACCGCCCCGATGGCCAACCATGTCGCCTTGCGCCGGTCGCCGAGTTGCATTATCCTGTCACTCCCGGCGTCACGATGCGAAACTGGATCGCAGCGGCTAATACGGCCACTCCGGTTCGGCTTACCGACTGCCTGGTGACTTCGACAACGTTGAACTCGAGGGGAACATCACATTTCTTGAGGGCGCCCAGCGCGCCCAAGACGTTGGCGGCCGTACCTTGGATCACCGCCTGGGCTTCGATCTGGCCCCACCCGTTCTGCTCCGCGTCGAATCGGAATCGGCTTAAGTAGGGGGCGATTTCTGCCCCTGCGTGAAACTCTTGCAGAACGCAGTTCCACTCGACGGCGACATTCTGAAGGTAGTTTCGCGTGGCCGCCACACTTTCGAGCCCCTTGGGAGACGGCGTTTCCTCGATTCCCTTGGCCTTGTCGAGGAGTTCCAGCGAGCTGTCGATTCGGTCCTGCAATCCGGAGGCCTTGGTTCGGAGGTCCTCAGCCTCCCCCCGCAGTCGGAAGTAGTCGAGCGCGAGAACCGAGACGGTCAAGAACGCGGCGATGGCAAGGGTCGCCGTCGCTCGCTTGACGAGCTTGAGAGACGAGGGCCTTCCGAGCCAGATGCGGTACTTCATCGGGCCACTTGCACCTTCTTGAGAAAGTCGAAGGCAAGGCCGTTGTCGCCCAGGAGAGCGCTGCTGCGCGTCGAGGAAAGCACGGCAGTCTTGACCGAGGGCCCGTGGGAGGCGGCGGCGACGAAGTCACGCAGGCTCGCGTAGCTTTCGCAATCGCCTCGGAGCGTCATCGCCAACTGGCCGCCGACGAGTTCACCCCGCAATGAGGAGACCGCCATCGACTTGGGGACTGAATTGAGTACCAACAAGAGGTTGCCGAGCACCAGTTCGCTTTGGCTCGACATACGTTCCTGCATCTCGTGCCCAGCGAGCATGGGCGTGGTGACCTCGCTTTGCTTCTCGATCGATTCGACCTGTTTCTCCAGGATTGCGACGTTGGCGCGGCTCTTTCGGATCTCCGTGGCGACCTCCGCCCTGGACTCCAGAATCGACGGAACGACGACAGAACTCGACCCGATTACGACGGCAAGAAGGAGCAACCAGCGCGCCGATCGCAACGCTATCGCCCTGCGCAACTCGATACGCTCGGAAAGGAGGTTCGCCTCGACGTTGATCGAGCGATCAGCTTGCCCGCGCCCAAACAAACTCTCTTGTAGCATCGTCCGTTCCCTGCCGGAGGTCGCGCGATTCCAAGTGCGACATCGCCAGCCCCACCGAGACCGTATAGGCTTCTTGCCGGTTCACGATGTTCGTAAACGCCTCCTTGCTGAACTTGCCGACCATCCCTGCGAACGGTCGAGCCCGCTCGACGCGGAGGCCGACGGTCCTTTGTACATATTCGGCAAATCCCCGCAATCCCCCCAGTCCCCCACAGAGAATCACGTGGTCGAGGATGCCCGCATAGCTACGCTCGGGGTGCAAGGACCGGAAGTACCTGAGCAACCGAACGAACTCGGTATGGAGCTTGTCGACTTCCGAATGCACGCTGACCCTAGCGGGAAGGCCCTCGACCTCGACATGGAGGACCCCGTTCTCGTCGAGTTCGGTGAGTTCGGCTCCGAGGAGTTCCTCCGCACGATCCTGGGGGATTCCGAGTTCGAGAGCGACCGCTCGCGCGATCCGCTCGGAGCCAAATCGGATGCTCCGCATGAATTGCAGTCGCTGGTTTTGCACGACGTACATGTGCGCATTGTTGCTGCCCATATCGATGATCGTAAGCGACGCGTCGCGCCACAGGGCGGAGCGCTGATTCAGGTTGCGCTCGACGACTCGCAAGAGAGCTGACGCTTCGAGTTCCGCCGAAACAGGTTCGATCCCCGCGTACTCCAGGACCTCGGCACGAGAGTCCACGATGGCTTTGGGGACTGCGAAAACGAGGGACGGACCTGTTTCGGCGCCATCCGGCACGTCGGGTGTCGAGGCCTCGATGTAGGCGGCTTCGACCGAAAACGGGATGTGCCGCTTGACCTTGTACCTCGCGGCGTCTCGGAGGTCTTGTCCCAGAAGCGGGGGCAGCGAGACCCACCGAAGGGTCGCCAACTGGCTCGGAATCGAGAAAACAGCCGAATGAAGAGGGATTCCTGCCCCTTCCAGATGCTTCGCGAGCCTTGCAGCGAGGGGTTTCGGAGACGTTACGACCCCTTCTTCGACGATTCCTGGGTCGAATTCGAGCAGGCCAGCCGCCTGGATATCCACCCGGCCAGCTGACCGCCGCAGGCTCAGAGTCTTGACGACTCGGCTGCCAAAGTCGATGCCAAGCCCAAACTCCTCAAGGGAATGAATCACCGGGCCGAAGCTCCTCTCACGCTGCCTCCGCCTCCTCTTCGGTCCAATAATGCGCGTACAACTCTTGCATCCGGGCCGAATTGAGCAGGTCGCGCAGGGACTCGACGACGACCGGATCAAACTGGATTCCCGCCCCTCGGCTGAATTCCGACATCACCGTATGGCGGTCCATGACACCACGGTACGGCCTGCGCGAACTCATCGCGTCGAAGGCGTCCGCCACGCATACGATCCTGAGCGAAAGCGGCAGCTCACCGCCCTTGAGGCCGTCGGGATAGCCGCTTCCATCGAGCTTCTCATGGTGGTTGCGGATGATCATCAGCACGCCTTCGGAGAGGGCGAGCGGCTTACAAATCTCATACCCGATGACCGGGTGCGTCTTCATGATCTCGAACTCGTCGTCGGTGAGCCTGCCGCGCTTGTTCAGAATCGCATCGGGCACACCGATCTTCCCAATGTCGTGGAGCACGGTCCCGACCCTCAGCTCTTCCAGTGCTTCAGGTCCGAAACCGAGTCGCTCGGCGATGAGGAGCGAGACCTCGCAGACCCTTTGGGAGTGGCCCCGCGTGTACTCGTCCCGAGCTTCCAAGGCGGTCGCGAGACTTTGCATAGTCCGAACAAAGGTCGAATGTTGCCTTTCGTCCGACCTCGCGTTCGAAACCGCCACAGCGACGAGCGCGGCGAAGGTCCGGAGGAGTTCCATGTCATCGGCAGTGAATGAATCTCCCTTGTGGGTGCTCAACAAGGTCATAACGCCCAACACTTGCTCCTCCGCCGAACGGCCCGGCGTCGACGACCCGCGCGTGAGCAACGGAACCGAAATCGCTGCCGTCACCCCTTCCGTAATGCCGTCAAACCCGCTCTGATCTTCGTTCTTATCGGTGACAGAGACGGGCTGGCCCATTTTGGCGACGTACCCGGAGAGTCCAAACCCAAAGTCGAGCTCTTGCGGGAAATCGAACTCGCCGTGGGGAGAGTACGCGACCTCCGTGACCAGGGGTCCCCTGGACTCATCTGCGCCGAGCATGATGTAGCCACAGCTCGCTCCCGTCTCGACGACCGCCGCCTTGATGGTCAGTTCCATCGTAGCGCGCAGATCTTGACTTTCTGCAAAGGCAAGTCCTACCCGCTGGACCGCATGAAGGCGCTGGTCCCTGCGAGAGAGGTTCACTTCGCGCCGTTGCGCCTTCGAGAGACCGGCGGCAAACGCCCCAGCGACGACGACGGCCCCCAAGGACATCGCCAAGGAGACCCAGGTGTGGTTGGCCAGCATGTTGAACGCAAGGCAAACAGCGGCCGTCCAGCCCGAAAGCGAAAAGATCCTCCGCAAGTTATGGTGGACCAACGAATCGGCGATGATGAGCGGGATGCTTAGAAGCCACAAGTTGTGAGAGGCGACGCTCGGCACGAGCAAGGTCGCCATGATGGCGAGCGCATCCAAATACGCTACTGAGTTTCGAGCTGACGCGACGAACTTGAACCGGAACTCGATCGACTCCGATGCGACAAAAAGGATGTTCGAGATTACCGCTGCGCCCATGGCGAGCAGCCAAACCGATGACCGAAGCTCCTCGATCGTGATCAACCCGGCGACGCCAATGAGGCACCACCGGACCAACGCGGCCCCACGAATCCAATTCAAATCCTTCTTGCCTCTCATGGCCAAAAACCGGGAAGTTTGTACTTGGGTCCCTCTTCGGGATTGTCGGCGAGGAAGCGGTCGAACCCGATGATGAACGCCTTCTTGAGCTCAAGATTGTCCAGCGAGGCGGCGATTCCGGGCTCGAGCTTCACCGTCGGCCCCCCATCGATTTTCAGCTTCTTGGCAGAATAGAGCACTCCGACGACGTTGGCCGTTGATCCCGTGACCCTTATCTCGCCCCCCGCGAGAAACACAGCGCGGCTGTTCTTGTCGGCGTAAGACGTATCGCCTTGAAACTCGATGTCGCCTTTGGCGACGATTGTTCCCTTGCCCGTGATCGTTCCGGAAAGCTTCAGGCTACCGTCCACATAGACGACCTCGTAGTTCTTCGCGAACGTGAATCCGAGAAGAGTAGAGCCGGAAATCGTCCGATCCGCGATGGATGCGTACAGGCTCACATCCAGAGGCGGCAGCCCCCGAGTCTGGAGGTTTTGGCCGACTCCGTCCGTGACCGTGACCAAAGGGTTGGTGACGGTGGACGTCGCTCGCAACTCGCCATTGACGGTAAACAACTGGGTACCGATGACTCTGCCTTCGTTCCAAACGTTACTCTTGAGGAGGAGGGACCCAACTACCAATGAACTTGAGATGTTCAGATCGGCCATCGTGGAGAGCCCATAAGTAAAGGGGCTTTCCAGGTACGGCCTCGCAAACACCTTTCGTCCGTATTCGACCTTTCCGTTCACAATTCCCATTCCGCTCACGAGGATCGAATCGGTTTTCGATGCGGAGTTATCCGTCAGCGTCAAGTTCCAAGTTCCGCCGTTGATGGCGACGGTGATCATGCTCGCGCTCAATTCGCGATTTCCAGCGGCGAACTCGGAAACGACCTTGTTGGCAACCGCATCGAAGGACGAGTTGACGAGGTGGCTCCTTTCCGCAAGTCGTTGACGCTGGACCTCTTGAGTGATCGAACCTACCGTCGCCAGGATCACGGTCGTGGCCGCGATACTGGTCAATAAGGTAAAGAGCAGTGCGCTTCCTCGTTGTTTTTTCATCCGTTCCTCCAGCAAACCACGCGGGTAATCGTGTAAGAATACGTTTCTCTATCGGCCGACCCGCTGACGGTTCGGTTTCGACCCGCCGCAGAGGATGCGGTAATGGTGTACGTTACGGTCTTAGTCGCCGAATCGACCTTGAACTCAAGCTGGGACAACAGGTGGAACTTGTTGTTGGCAGAGCCGTAGTACCGGCTCCAATTCATGTCGATGTCGCCCGAAGTCGGAATCGTGTCGTCAGAGCGAATCGCTTTGTGGGGGTCAATTCCCGCCAAGGAGTCCTTCGAAAGAACTCCACCGAGCCTGCCCAAAACGTACCAGACACGCTTTCCGGCCGAGTAGGATGCCTTGCGGTAAGTCGTGACCGAATCCAGATCGTACGCGTCGGCGGTACCGTCGCCTTGCCGGTCGTACACCGTCGCAGGCATCGTACACTTGAGATATACGTATTTGCCCGAGGGGACAAGTTCGCAATTGATCGCCGATTGGACGGTCGCTTCGATGTCCTGCGCGACGGCGGTTGCTTGCCGAACGGCCTCCGCGCGGGCAAAAGCGTGGCCCATCCTCACCACAACGAAACCATAAACGCCCACTGCTGCCGAAACCACGATGCCCGTTAGCACCGAGGCCAGCGCCACTTCGACCATGGTAAGCCCGCGCCTGCGCTTCATTCGCCGACCCTCACTTGCGCGGTGAGCGTCAAGGTCTTTGAACCTGTGGAGGCGTAGGAGGAGTCGCCTTCCCAAGCTCCCGTGACCTCGACCTGGAATAGCTTGGGCACGCCCGAAATCGCGGTCACCTTGCGCGTAACCGTGACCTTGTCCGCGATCGAAATCGTGGACATCGGCAGGCCGTCGGTCGGTAGGGCAGTTCCCGATGCGTTCGCGAGTTTGCCGCCGTTGGAGTAGGTCACAGTTCGAGTCGATGGCGATAGGCTGCTCGTCTTGGCGGCAGCGCGGGCCGCTTCGAGCTCGTTCTTCATCACCGCGAGCACGACAGCCCTTTTCCGGGAGATTTCCGCGCGTTTGGCGGTGTAAACGGTTGACCCGATGAGCCCCGATGCCGCAGCGCCCAAAAACACCGCTGCTACCAGCAACTCTGCGAGCGTCGTTCCCCTGCGACGATTGTGCCGTCTCACAATCCTATATCGGCAGATTCTCGATGAGCCTTATCGGTAAGTCACTCGGTATTTCGCTCATCGCCGTTTATCGGCAATTCAACGGGGTTCGGCCGCGCCCTTGATCCCAAGCTCGAATCCTAACCGGTCGAACGTCCTGCGCGCGGGGCCCCCGACGTTCCTGGGTGCCAAACTGGGGCGGTGGTCGAAACTCAGGGCTTGGGGAAGGTGTTTTTCGATGGCAAGGGCAACCGCATCGAAGCCGTAAGGGACGTGTCGCTCCGCGTTCGACCCGGACAGATTCTCGGCTTGTTGGGAGTCAACGGGGCGGGCAAGACGACCCTGCTTCGGATGCTCTCGACGGTGTTGGAGCCGACCTCAGGCACCGCGGCCGTCGCCGGATACGACGTCGCCACCGACCCAGAGAAGGTTCGGGCGAGCATCGGCTTCATGAGCGCCTCAACCGCGCTCTACGGCAGGCTCTCCCCCCTCGAACTCCTGAAGTACTTCGGACAACTGTACGGTCTAGGCGGTTCGACCTTACGAAACCGGATCGATTCGCTCGTCGAGCAACTTGGCATCGGCGAGTTTGCCGATCGCCTCTGCGACAGGCTCAGCACTGGCCAGAAGCAACGGGTCTCCATTGCCCGGACCATGCTCCACGAACCCCCCGTGCTTTTCTTCGATGAGCCGACCAGCGGCCTCGACGTTCTCACCAGCCAGACGGTTCTCGGATTCATCGAACGATCGCGCGACGAAGGTAAGACCGTCGTCTTCTGCTCGCACATCATGAGCGAAGTCGAGCGGTTGTGCGACCCGATCGCGATCATCCACAACGGGAGTATTCGGGGCGAGGGTTCGCTCGCTGAAATCCTCGACCAAACGAACGCATCGTCGTTGGAAAGGGCGTTTCTCCATCTCGCCGAGTCGCCTGAGGCCGTCGAGGTGGCGTCGTGAGTCCCCTCTGGACCGTTTGCTGGAAGGAGGTCCGAGAGATGGCGCGGGATAAGCGCGTCGTGTACTCGGCAATCCTCGGCCCCGTTATCTTGATCTTCCTGTTCCTGTTCTTGTTCGGGTTCCTGAAGGAAACCGTCACGAAGCCCAAGTCCCAGACTCTCCACGTCGTCTCAGGGCGGAGCGACAACCTCTTTGTGGAGGCATTGCGGAAGAGCGGGACGCTCGACATCCGAGAGGTTGACTCCGTGGACGAGGGTCGCAAACTGCTTTCTGCGGGGAAAGCGAAGGTCGTGCTCCTTCCCCCCGAAGACTTCGATGCCGAGCTTGCGGCGGGCCAGACCGTCACGGTCGAAGCGCTCTTCGACCCCGACCAGCAGGCCTCTGAAATCGTCCTGGCAATGCTTGAAAAGACGGTCTCGGCAGCCTCCCGCGAAGCTGCGGGGAGAATCTTGGAAACACAAGGCTTGCCCAAGGAACTTGCCGATCCGATCCGGTTGGAACGAAAGCCGATCAAGGTCGAAAAGGAGGAGTTCGGTTCCTTTTTGGCCGGGCTCCTCCCGTACCTGATCGTGATCTGGGCCTTCTACGGAGGGTTCAGCGTAGCCAGCGACCTCGTGGCGGGCGAAAAGGAGCGGTCCACGCTCGAAACACTGCTCATCAGCCCCGTTGCGCGCAACCACCTCGTGGGCGGGAAGTTCGTCGCGCTATGGATCCTTTGCTTCGTGAGCAGCATCGTGTCGGTGTTGGCCGTCGTCTTGGCTGCGATTACCCCGATTCCGCTCGTGCAGTCGATGTTCCCCCAAGGGATCCCTCTCTCGCCGCTCTCGGTCGTTGCGATCGTGACCGTGCAGGTGCCGCTTGCAGCAGCCTTCGCCGGGGTGCTGCTCGCGGTGAGCGTCTTTGCGAGAAACATGCGCGAGGCTCAAAGCTATCTCAGCCTGCTCAGCTTCGTTGTGCTGATGCCCGCGCTCTTCAGCCAGTTCATCGGCTATACGAGCTTTGCCAAAGCTCTTTGGGTCTCATTGGTTCCGATCCTCAACAGCGCTACCGTCTTGCGAGAAGGGATGCTCGGCAACTTCTCACTCGTTCCGTATCTATTGACAATGGGGGTCAATGTCGCCCTGGCGGCCGCGTCGCTCATCGCCTGCACGACGATGTTTCGGAAAGAGCGGATCGTCTGGCGTGTTTAGCCTTACCCGAACATCGAGCTCAGGCGGGTCTGCTGCGTTTGCAGTTGCGAGATCGCTTGCTCCATCGCGGCGAACCGCTGTTGGAGCGACTGTTTCTTCACAAGGAGCGCTTCCGTCAGGCGTTCGATCGAGTCGTCGATGGTTTCGACTTGCGACTGAATCGATTGATCGTTCGCCGCAAAGAGCCCATTGATCGAGTCGGTCATGGAGTTGATTTGTGCCTGTAGGAGCGCGCCGATCCCCTGCGTCAGTTGAATGCTCCCCACATCGCCCAGCGTCGTGCCCGTGTACTGAATCTGAAGGCCATCGGTCGTCGCGTTGCCAGAGTTCCCCGTCAGGTACTGGCCGTTTCCAGTCGCTTCTTCTCCGTTGATCGTTCCGGCGACATCGAGCGCATCGGTCTTGGCGCTTTCGCCTTCGAGCCCGATCCCCGTGCTGTCGGACGCAGCGGCGACGTTGCTGACGACGGTGAAGTCGTTGCTCGTGCCGTAGTTCTTGCTCGCGATCTTGAGGAACCCTCCTTCGACCGTCGCGACAACGATGTCTTGGAGCTTGGAATCGTTGTTGATGAGATCGACGACGGCGGACTGGCTGTACCCGCTCGGCACGAGCAGATCATAGGGCGTGCTGCCAAAGAGCGAACCGGAAAACGTGAGGATCTCGGAATTTGCGGTGTTCGAACTCTGGGCGACGCCCGCGACGAGGTCTCCCTTGGTCGCTACCTGGGTGATGTTGACGCTGTAGTACCCGCTGCCTGAGGCGACGGTCTTGTCGGTGCTCGAAATGTAAGTCAGGGTGTTCGCGGTCGAACTTCCCATGGCCCGGAACACCGCACTCACCTCGCTGAGATTCGACGCGATCGCCGTGCTTAGCTGGCTTTCGTCGAGCGTGAGCTTGCCCTGGTCATCGAAGCTGAAGCCGATGTCGGCAAGGTTCGTGTACGTTCCTGTCAACCCGTCTACGGTCCGGAAAACCAGGTTCGATACGGTGTCTTCGACCTGCCTTGCAGTTGAATCGCCAAAGAGAGGCCCCGATTGAAACGTCTCCTTATCGAACGCGCTGTTGGCCCGGATGAAGTCGATCAGGCTGTTAAACGCGTTCATGACCTCCTTCACGTTGCTGACGATCTTCTCGTCGTCGCGAGTCAGCGTGAGCGTCGAGGTCTTTGGAGTCGTCTCGTCGGCCTGGAGCAGCGTCAAAGTGACGTCGGGAATCACGCCGGTAACCGTGTTCGTCGCCGAGGTGAGCGAAACCCCGTCGAGGGTGTATTCGGCGTCCTGGGCGGTGACGAGTACCGAGCCGAATCCTTGCTGGAGGATTCCCAACGCATGGAGAGCCGAGTCTGGGTCGGTGAAAGTGGGTGTTGAGGCTCCGGAAATATCAAGGTGATAAACGGTAGTGCCGTCCACCGTTTCTGATCTTACGCTCGCCGTCGCGCCCGTGCCTGCGGCATTGATCGCGTTGGCGATGTCTTGGAGCGAGTCGTCATCGAAGTCGACGGTGACATCGACGCTGTTCACCGAAAAAGTTAAGCTCCCTAAGCCTGAAACGCCCATCAACTCCCCGACGGCGGTCGAACTGGACGTGAAGGCCACGCTCGTCGCGCCGTTGGTGATTGCCGAACGAATGCTCGATCCCCCGCTGATCAGCCCCAGGTCTGCCGCAACCGTGCCGCTGAGATCGGCCACTTGCGCCTTGTTGCTCGCCCCCGATTTCGACGAAGTGATCGTCAGATACGCGTTGTTCGTTCCCCCATCGAGCACGCTTGCGACGACGCCCGCTTGCTTATCGTTGATCTTCTGCGCGAGGGTCTTGAGCGTGTCGGACGCCGTGACCTCCACGGCTTCGCCGTTCACCACAAAGGTCCCCGAGTATCCCAGCGCATCCGTCGTATTGGCCTGAGCCGACGAAGAGACCTTGTGCGCCTTTGCCAGCTTGCTTACGGTGAGTTCGTACGTCCCCGCTTGCGAGCTTGTGCCCGCGGACATCGTCGCCACGGCGGTATCGGAGGAAGCGGCTTTGATCGCCTGGTACGTGCTAGCTGAATTGAGCTTCGAACCCGCCCCGGCCAAGTTCGAAACCTGCCCTTTGAGTTGCTGCAGGATCGTTTGACGCGATTGCAACTGCGCTTTCTGGCTTTCCAAGCGGTTGATCGGAATCGCCTCAATCTGAAGCAGCCGACTGATGATCGACTCCGAGTCGATTCCGCTGCTGAGTCCGCTGAACGAGATTCCGCTTAGACTACTTCCTATCATGCGACGACCTTCCGAACGTGATCCGACTACATGATTTTCGGCACGATAGCCTCTGGACTGAAGCGTCAACCTGCCGTTCGCTTCAGAAAGGCGCGCCGATCGTCCAAGTGGCCCATCGGTTTTTCAGGTAGCCGAACGTCACGACCGCCGGACGTTCTCCGGCGACCAGCCCTTTGAGACGGGCCGCGACACCCCAGTTGATCCCAAACGTGTCGTACTCGGCATACGCCTTCCATCCTTCGGCAATGGGGGCGCTCGCGCTCGCGAAGTACCCATAAAACCGCTGGCCGCCGTATCCGACGCTCGCAAATGCGTCGCCGCCGAATTCGTAGGTCGCCACAACGTAAGCGGACGCCGAGTTCGTCAGGTCGAGGGGAATCTGCGTGTTGCTGTCGCCAAAAACATCTTGTAGCCCTGCACCGAGCCTCCACCTTCCCTTCAGATCGGGCGAATAGTGGATGTGGTACACGTTCTTGAGTCTGGAGTCGACGAACATCCAGGAGAACGTGGCATTTCCTCGGAACATCCGCGAGCCAAACTGCATCCCAAGGCTCCCGTTCGAGTCGCCCTCCCCCTTCCTGGCGTCGAAAAGTTTGGGCCACCTCGCGTAGTTGGTATTGCCCATGACGTAGACGCCCTCTTTGGCGCGCAAGCTGTAGGCGATGGGGGTGGAAAGGGTCAGCGCCCCTTCCCATCCGGGAACCCCGTCCGAACTCACCGGCACGCCCCCTCCTGGAAGCAGCGAGAGCGATCGAGTCTGGGGGAACTGCCGCTCCCCCGAAATCTGGGCCCCCGCGGCCGCCGCCAGAATCAGAGCCCCTGCGGCCGCCAACCTCGCTCGCAACGTGACATCGCTTTGTGCCATAATCCCTTCCGCACTCCTATGAAAGCCGGCGGCGAGCAATCGCCTTAATCGGTTCCGGCCGAGGGGTAGAACGGAAAACAGTTTGCCATAGATGACCGCTTCGAAGGCGGGAATTGCGGCGCTCCGGGCTGCCCAGTCTGGAGCGCCAAATCATTTGTAAGGAGCAAGGCAACTTATGCCCACGGCCGAAAAACAGAGAACCATCGAGGAGGTTGGCGAGCTTTATTCGAAGTCCGCTGGACTTCTCTTCACGGATTATCGCGGCCTGAAGGTTCGGGAGTTGCAGGAACTTCGGTCCAAGCTCAAGGACGCGGGCGGTGAGATTCACGTTGTGAAGAACACCCTCTTGCGCCTCGGCGTGGGCGAAGTGATGAACGAGCTGCCTTTGGAGTACCACAGCGGGCCGACGGCGGTCGCCTTCGTCTTCGAAAACGAAAGCGCCTGCGCAAAGGTTCTTGTGGATTTCGCCAAGACGCATAAGGCGTTTGAGGTGAAGGGCGGGTATATCTCCGGAAAGTCGTTCGACGCAAAAGCCGTCGAGTTCCTTTCCAAGCTTCCCTCGCGCGAGGAGTTGATCGCTCAGGTCGTCGGTCTGGTGGCCGCGCCTCTCAGTCAACTCGTCGGCGTCGTGGAGGCGATCTACGCCCAACCGATCCGAACGGTTTATGCGGCGGCCGACAAGCTCATGGAAGGCCAGCCTTCCCCTGCCGCCGAACCCCAAGCAGAGGCATCCGGCCCCGAGCCCGATGCCCCTGCCGCAGAATCCGAAACCCCGGCGCAAGACTCGCCCGCGGAGCCCGAGCCCGCGAGTGAGCCCACGCCCATAGCCGAAGCCGAAGAGAACACTCCCGAGGCAGAGGCATCCCCGAACGAATCGAACTGAAGGAATAAGCTATGGCAAGCACAGTAGAAACCATCGTTGAACAGATCAGCAACATGACCGCCCTCGAGCTCTCTGAGCTGAAGACGGCCCTCGAAGAGAAGTTTGGCGTCAGCGCGGCAGCCCCAATGATGGGAATGCCGATGATGATGCCGGGCGCCGGTGGCGGCGACGCTGCCCCCGCAGCCGAAGAGAAGACGGAATTCGACGCCGTCCTCGCTTCAGTGGGCGACCAGAAGCTTCAGGTCATCAAGGTCGTACGAGAACTGACCGGACTCGGCCTCAAGGAAGCCAAGGACCTCGTCGACGGAGCGCCGCAACCCATCAAGCAGGGCGTTCCGAAGGAAGAAGCCGACAAGATCGCGGCAGCGATCGCTGAAGTCGGTGGCAAAGTCGAAGTCAAGTAGGCATCGCCTACGCGGTCTCGCGAACGAATTGCCTCGACTGCCCACGGGCGTCGGGGCAATTCTGCCAGTATGGGCTTACCCTTTGGCGAGAGCCTTTTCTTTGCGCTTGCTCCCGCCGTCGCCGCCCTTCTTCTTGAACACGACCGCGCCTTCGGCGTCCAACGTCGCGACGACGACGTCACCGGCGCTGAACCGTCCATACAGCAGTTCCTCGCTCAGCGGGTCTTCGATGAACCGTTGCACGGCTCGCCGCAACGGCCTTGCGCCCAAGTTCGGATCGTAGCCCTTGTCCACGAGCATGTCCTTGACCTCGTCGCTGAGCTCGATCGTGAGGTTGAGCGCGGCGGCCTGTTCGTTGACTCGTCGCAGATAGAGGTCGGCGATCCGAAGGATCTCGTCCTTCTTGAGGTGATGGAACACGATGACCTCGTCGATGCGGTTGAGGAACTCAGGACGGAAGAGCTTCTTCATCTCATCCATCATCTTGTTCTTCATCGCCTCATAGGTTCGAGGATCATCGATGTCTTGCTTCACGGCCCGGAATCCGAGTCCTTGATCGAGTTCGATCGGCTTCACGCCGACGTTCGAAGTCATGATCAGCAGCGTGTTGCGGAAATCGACGGTGCGGCCCTGCGAATCCGTAAGCTGTCCGTCCTCCATGATCTGCAAGAGGATGTTGAACACGTCGGGGTGCGCTTTCTCGATCTCATCGAGCAAAACGACGCAGTACGGGTTGCGGCGCACCTGTTCGGTGAGCTGCCCGCCTTCGTCATACCCAACGTATCCCGGAGGCGCGCCCACGAGCCGGCTCACGCTGAACCGCTCCATGTACTCGGACATGTCGATTCGGACAATGTTCGACTCTTTTTCGTAAAGGTACGCGGCGAGCGCCTTGGCGAGTTCGGTCTTTCCGACACCGGTCGGCCCTAGGAAAATGAACGTGCCCATCGGCCTCTTGGGGTCCTTGAGTCCGCTTCGTGACCTTCGGATCGCCCGCGATACCGCTGCGACGGCCTCGTGTTGGCCAATGATCCGCTCGTGCAGGTCGTCCTCCATGCGGAGCAGCTTCTGCGATTCCGCCTCGACGAGCCTTGTCACCGGGATGCCGGTCCAACTCTGAACGATGGACGCGATCTCCGATTCGTTGACGATCGGTTCGGGCTTCTCTTGCTGGTCCCAACTCTCTTCACGGTTGGCGAGATCGTGTTCGAGGGCCTCGTACTCCTCTTCCATCTTGGTGACGGCCGATTCGTCGTGCTGTCGCTTCTTGATGTGCTCGATGTCTTCCGCGAGCTTCTTGAGCTTGGCGCGGTCTTGTCGAATGTCGAGCGGGGGAAGGCTCTGCTGCAAGCGAACCCTTGAGGCGGCTTCGTCGATCAGGTCGATCGCCTTGTCGGGGAGCGACCGGTCCGAGATGTACCTATTGGAGAGGCTGACCGCGGCCTCGATCGCGTCGTCCGTGATCTCGACCTTATGGTGCGCCTCATAGCGCTCGCGGAGGCCCTTCAGAATGTCTTTCGCTTCTTCCAATGAGGGTTCGCGGACCTTGACGGCCTGGAACCTTCGCTCGAGGGCGGCATCGCGCTCGATGTACTTGCGGAATTCGTCTTGGGTGGTCGCGCCGATGCACTGCAACTCCCCGCGAGCCAACGCGGGCTTCATGATGTTGGAGGCGTCGATCGCGCCTTCTGCCGCGCCAGCCCCCACCAGAGTGTGCAACTCGTCGACGAAGAGAATCACTTGGCCATCGGCCTTCCTGACCTCTTCCATCACCTTCTTCATGCGCTCTTCAAACTCGCCCCGGTACTTGGTCCCTGCCACCAGGCCCGCAAGGTCCAGCGCGACGATTCGCTTGTCGCGGAGCAGATCGGGGATGTCGCCGCTGATGATTCGAAGCGCCAACCCTTCTGCGATGGCGGTTTTCCCGACTCCAGGATCGCCGATCAAGCACGGGTTGTTCTTGGTGCGTCGGCAAAGGATCTGCATGACCCTTTCGATTTCGCTGATACGGCCCACAACGGGATCGAGCCGGCCATCGCGGGCAAGGTCGGTGAGGTCGCGGCCGAACTCGTCGAGGGTCGGAGTCTTGGTGCCCGGGGCGTGCGCGGCCCTTCCGCTCGAACGCCCTTGAGTCTCGTTCTCCTGAAGCGACTGGACTTCTTTCCGAGCGCGGTCGAGTTCGACGCCGAGCTTGGTCAAAACGCGTCCGGCGAGTCCATCCCCTTCCCGAATGAGACCGAGGAGCAGGTGCTCGGTGCCGATGTAGTTGTTGTTGAGTTGCCGAGCCTCATCATAAGCTAGGTCGATGACCCGTTTGGCTCTCGGCGTGAGAGTCATCTCCTGGGCGGTTCGGCTCTCGCCACGGGGGAGCTGCTTCTCCACTTCTGAACGGACTCGGCCCAGGCTAACGCCGAGCTTCTCCAATACGCGCGATGCAACGCTCTCCGACTCTCGCACCAGCCCCAAAAGCAGGTGCTCCGTCGAAACGTATCCTTCACCGAACTTCTGCGCCTCTTCTTGGGCGTAGAAAACGACCTTCCTGGCTCTTTCCGTAAAGCGTTGCCACATAGATTTTCTCTTGTTTACCTCTATCCGAGGCGTCCGTACCGTGTTCGACAGCCTCGAACCGTATCGTGTTCTACGAACCAGACGATGGACCCATCTCTTTCGAATGTAGGAACACCCTGTTTAGACGTGCGTCGCCTGGCGCCAGCATCGGCTCGGATTCGAGAACCCATATCTTAGCGTCGGTACCCAACTTATCGGCACGAACCTCTCATCCATCCAGGGGAAAACGCCTCAAACCTGGTGTAGAAATTGCGCCGGATTTGTCAATCGCGCCGTGGGTCCAACGCCCCACTTCGATTCGCGGTCCGGACGGAGCGTTCCAATCGTCTGAACAGCGGAGGTTCAATCAGGTCATGCAGGGCGCTTGGAAGGTCGGATTGCTTGTGGTCGTCTTTGGGGTCTTGCTAGTCGCGGGATTCCAGTTCTTGGGAAAGAGCGTCTTCGCGCAACCGACAGACGAATACTACGCCGAACTCGAATCCGTCGAGGGCATTTCGGAGGGGACGAAAGTGTTGATGGCCGGGGTGCCGATCGGCACGGTGCGCCGCGTCGAACTGACGGACGACGTGCGGGCCAAGCTCGTTCTCGCGATCGACCGCGGGGTCCGAATCCCCGAAGGCAGCCGCGCGGCGATCCCCACCGCCCTGATCGGATTTGGCGACGGCACCCTGCTCGTGCTCCCTCCGGCGCGCCTTTCGGGCCGCCACGTATCTCCCGGCTCGACCCTCGCAGGGAGCAAGCTCTCGCTCCTCGAAGGGATGTTCCCCGAGCTTGGAGAGTCGGTGTCGGCGCTCAACGAAACTCTCAAGGCCACCCAAGACCTGATCGCCGACCGTGAACTGCGAGATCGGCTGACTTCCCTGCTTTCGACGACCGAGGAAACAGTCGCTCAATTCGGCAGGCTCGCGACCAACATTCAGGGCGTGGTCGTGACGAACCAGGCTTCGATCAAGAGCGCGATGGGCGACCTTGCTGCTGCGATGGAAAGCGTACGGCAGACCGCTGAGCTTGCGGCCAACCTCGCCGGCGACGAGCGATGGCAGCAGAGCGCAGGCGAGATTCTCGACAGCCTCAGCCGAACCGCCACCAAGGCAGAAGAGTTGCTCACCAGCGTCAATGAGTTTGTCAACGATCCTGAATTGCGAAACCCGCTCACCGCCTCGATCAAGAATGTCGAAACGATCACTGAGTCGGGCACGAGGGTCGCCACCAACGCCGAGGAGATATCGAAGAACGGGATCGCAATTACGAAAAACGTCGAAGAACTGACTTTGAAGGCGAACGCCCTTGCCGACCAGGCGTCGGATGTTCTGGAAAAGATCAAGGGCTTTTTTGACCGAGTGCCGGGAAGTTCGAGCTTTCAGGGCGTCGAGACCTCGATGTCCTTGCACCGGGACAACTTTCTCGATCGCTTTCGAACGGATTTCGAGGCCGAGGTCCCGATTTCGGGCGGCCGAGTTCACCTAGGAGTCTTCGACGCCTTCGAAGCGAATCGGCTCAACGTCCAATTCGGCAAGGACCTTGGATCGAACGTAAGGCTTCGATATGGGGTTTACGCGAGCAAGCCGGGCGCTGGGGTAGACTTCACGGTCGCGCCAAGGTTACGCATTCAGGGTGACCTGTACGACTTGAACAACCCGATGCTCGACCTGCGCACCCGAATCGATTTCGGGAACGGCCTGTTGGGTTGGGTGGGCATGAACTCCGTGTTCGACCGCAACGCGTTTACGGTCGGGCTGGGAATCCGAAGATAAGGTCCTATCGAAATGAAGGTGATTTTGAACGAGACGGTGCCCCAAGTGGGCAAGCGCGGACAGGTGGTCAACGTAGCGAACGGTTTTGCCCGGAACTTCCTGTTCCCGAGGGGCCTGGCTGTCGTTGCCGACAAGGGTCAGTTGAAGGTCCTCGAACTGCGGAGGGCCAAGCTTGAGAAGCTGGATTCCGAAACGCTGAGTTCCGCCGAGTCTGTACGCGAGAAGATTCATGGGAAGGAAGTCCGAATCGAGGCGAAGGCTGGCGCGGACACCACCAAGCTGTTTGGCGCAGTCACCTCCCAGGACATCGCCGACGCGATCAAGTCCCAACTCAAGGTGGAACTCGAGAAGAAGCAAATCGGGTTGTTGACTCCGATCAAGCGGCTGGGACGGCACAAGGTCGAGATCGACCTGCACCGGCAAGTTGACGCTTCCGTCGAATTGTTCGTGTTCGACCCGGAGCACCCCACCGAGGAACCGGTCGAAGCCAAGGCCGCTGAAGCTGCGCCCGAAGAGACCGCGTAAGCCCCTTCCGCTTCGAATGTCTGGGGAATTCCCCACGGGCGCGCCGATTCGGATTCCTTGAAGCTGCCCTTGGGCAGCGCCTAGGCTCGGGTCGCCATCTGCAAGACGAGCATCTCCAAGGCACCCTTGGCGTCGATCGCCGACCCCAACCCTTTGAGGGTCGCGTCGGTCTGAGCGATCGATCCCATCCACATCGACAGGCGATCGAGGTCAAGGGTTTGAGCCTGCCGAAGGGCCATGTTCTGAATCCAGTCCCTTTCCTTTGTGAGGTTGGGGCTCGTGGGAAACATCCTGAGCACTTCGACCGGCGCGTTGGAGGGTCGGCACCGCGCCTCGACGCAAAGCCTAGCTTGCCAAATCAGGCGAAGCTGCCGCGAGAGCGTCGGAAAAATACGCGAAAACACGGCGTCTTCGATCTTCCCTGAGCCTTCGATCAGCGTTTCGAGCTGCCGAAGCGCCTCTCCTGAATTACCCTCGACGGCGGCCCCGACAAGCTTGAAAACGTTCCACTCCCGCGAGGGCATGACGACAGACTTGACCGCCGCTTCGGATATTTGCTCGTCGTCGCCTACGTAAAGGACCAGCTTATCGAGTTCGGCAAGGGCGCGGCTCAGGTTGCCTCCGGTCATTTCCACCAGGAGGTCCATCGCCTTCGGTGTGAGGCTCTTGCCCGACTGACCCGCGTGGTCCTTGAGGTTCTTCTTGACCGAGGATTCGTCCGATTCGAACTGGACCGTCTTGCCTCCCAGTTTGGTGATCGTGGTCTCCCAAGCCTTCCGTACGGTCGCAAGGCGCCGTTGCTTATCGTCGTCGCCGAGTTCGTCGTCGGCTACGAAGAGCAGTGTGTTGGGATCGGGGACCTTCGAAAGTTGATCGAAAAGCGGCCCGAGCGCGTCGGCGGGTTGACCCGCCCGCAGGATGTTCCGAACGATGATGAGCCTTCGGTCTCCGAGAAACGGCAACGTCATCGCCGCCGTGATGTACTCCTCAGGGTTTGACCCGTCGGCGATGAATTGCTCGATGTTGAACTCAGAGTCGTCACCCATCGCCTCGTGAAGCTGCCGCAAGGCTTGCAGGCGCAGATAGGGCTCTTCGCCCGAAAACAGCGCGATTCGGCTCTTGAAGACCGCTTCTACCGAGAAACTCATAGTGGACCGCTACGCGGAGTTGTCCGGCTCCGCTTCTGTATTGTGCCCCGAAACCGTGGGCCTTTTGAGCGATCTGAGGGTGCTCTTGAATTCCGCGACGCCTAAAGCCAACGCTTCCGCTTGAGGGCCGTTCGGGAATCCGTAGAACGCGGACTCAAACGCCGTCGTGAGAGACTCGGCCCGCGGACGTGCGTCACCCAACAGGTCGCGCACGGCAAGGTAGTACTCCCTCGGAGTCTCGCTGGGCCTGCGGTAGCGGCGAGTAAACCGCTCGACTGCGGCAACGAACTGGCCGTAGGCTCGCGTCATGGCGTAGGAGTCGTGGCGCATGAGCCGGATCGAACTCAGCACAGCCGAGATAACGAACCATCCGCCGATCGAAGCGCCGCCCAGCATGAGCAGTGCGAGGCCCGC